>JAHEJM010000133.1 GCA_024638815.1 Acidimicrobiales bacterium
GAGGACACCGAGTCGTTCGCCAAGGTCATCATCGAGCGGACCTCCAAGCAGGTGCTGGGGGCCCACATCATCGGACCCCAGGCCAGCACCTTGATTCAGCCGCTGGTCCAGGCAATGACGTTCAAGACTCCGGCCGACGAGCTGGCCACGACGGTGCTCTACATCCATCCCGCCCTCACCGAGGTGGTGGAGAATGCCCTGCTGGACGCGCTGGATCAGCTCTGACCCTCGTCGATTCGCTCAGCCCGGCGTCGTCTCCGCCGACACTAGATCCTGTGGCCTAACGGAATGGGTGACGTCGCTCTCACCGCTGACGAGGGATCGGCGGTACAAAGGGGTCATATGAGGTGCCGCCATGTCTGCTGATCTGGAACGCTATACCGAGCTGCTTCACCTTATGCCGCTGGGGGCGTTGTTGGTGGAGGACGGGGTGATCCGTCATGTGAGTCCCTCGGCCGTCGCCACCATGGGCATTCCGGCCGAGCGCATGATCGGGATCCCGCTGGCCGAACTGCTGGTACCCGACTTCGAGGCAACCTGCGTCGATGTGCTGGAGCGGGCCGGCGAGCGTCCGGAGTCGGTCGCAGTGCGCCTTGCCTCCGGCCTGATGCCACTCGAGCTCACGGTGCGCTCGCTACCCGACCGAGGAGCGATCGTCGGCGTCCGGTCCATGCTCACCGAGCATCACTACTCGGCCTTGGCCGGCGGCGAGCTGACCCATGATTCCGTCACCGGTTTGCCCAACCACTTTCACGTGCTTTCCGAGCTGAAGATCCGTCTGGCCGCGCCGAAGCGGCTGCCGCTCGCCCTGATGTGTCTATGGGTCGACGAACTGGGCTCGCTGGGGGAGATCCACGGCCAGCGGGCGGTACAGCGAATCATGAAGGAAGTTGCCGGGCGTATCCAGGAGAAGCTGCGGTCTCCCGACATCCTGGGTCGGTTCGAGGACGCAGGCTTTCTGGTCTTGATGACGTCCGATTCGTCGCCCGACCAGTTGACCGAGGTGGCGAGTCGCCTGCGGGCCGAGGTCGCATTCCCGGTCGAGCTCGATCACCGCCTGGTCTCCTTCACCGCCAGCGTCGTCGTGGGATCGATCATTCATCGCCAGCCGTCGATCGAACGGGTCCTGGCCCACCTCGAGGCGGCGGCCAACCGGGCCGCCAACAGCGGCGGTAATCGGACCGACGTTCTGGCGCTCTGATCCGACGACCGCTAGTCTCGAATTCCCGGCCGACGGCCGGTCGAAAGATCAGGGATCAACAGGGTCGAGTGACGTACGAACGGGGGTTGGCGGAGGTCGGTGACGGCGTCTTCGCCTATCTCCAACCGGACGGCGGCTGGGGATGGAGCAACGCCGGTTTGATCGTGTCCCACGCCGCCGACGCCCTTCTCGTTGACACACTGTTCGATCTGACGTTGACCGAACAGATGCTGGCGGACATGGAGCGCGTGCTCGGAGGACGGTCAATCGGCACCGTGGTCAACACTCATGCCAACGGCGACCATTGTTACGGCAATCAGCTCGTGCCGGAGGCCCGCATCATCGCCTCCGAGGCCTCGGCCCGGGAGATGGAGCTACTGCCTCCGGCCGCACTTGCCACCCTGATGACCTCCGACTTCGGCGAGACCACCAATCAGTATCTGCGGGAGGCGTTCGGCTCCTTCGACTTCACTGGGATCGAGCCGCCCCGCGTGACCGAGACCTTCAACTCGACGCTGTCATTGATCGTCGGCGGTCGTCGGGTCGAGCTGATCGAGGTCGGGCCGGCCCACACTGCGGGCGATGTACTGGTCCATCTGCCCGACGACGGTGTGGTGTTCACCGGCGACATCCTGTTCATCCGAGGCACCCCGATCGTGTGGGACGGCCCCACCGGCAACTGGATCGAGGCGTGCGACCGGATCATGACCATGGGCTGTGGCACCATCGTGCCCGGTCACGGGCCCCTGACCGGCGAGGCAGGAGTGCGAGCCGTTGCCGACTATCTCGGTTTCGTTCGGTCCGAAGCCAAAGCTCGATTCGACGCCGGCATGCGGGCCGACGAGGCGGCACGTGACATCGAGCTCGGCCACTACCGAGAGTGGCTGGACTGGGAGCGCATCGCCATCAATGTCGACTCGGTGTATCGAGAACTGGACCCCGATCGACCGGCGACGAGCATCATCGATCTCTTCCGTCAGATGGCGGAACTGAAGCAACGCAAGTAACGGAGACTACCGCTCGATCAGCCTGGCGTGGTCCCTCAATGCGGTGAGCACCTCGTCGGCGTCGCCCTGCGGCAATTCGAGCAAGGCCCGCTTCACACCTTGAGCCTGCAATTCCTCCAGCTTGTCACGATCGGCGGGGGCCCGGAACACCCCCAGCTCCAGCGAGTCGCGGCTTCGGCCGGCCTCGTCCAGGGCGGCCTCCACCACGTGGCGACCTTTCAGGTTGCCGGCGCCGATGGGCATCCAGCCATCGCAGAACTCGGCGATATGGGCGGCCGTCTTCGGCCCGGCGGCACCGCCGAGGATGATGGGGGGATGGGGCGACTGAACCGGCTTGGGCCAGGCCCACGACGGTGAGATGTCGAGGTGCTCGCCGTGGAACTCACCCTCGTCCCGGGTCCACAGCTGCTGCATGGCCAGCACGCATTCCCGTAGCCGATCTCGACGTTGGCCGAAGTGGTGGCCATGCTCCTCGTACTCCTCCACGTTCCAGCCGTAGCCGATGCCGAACAGGAACCGGCCACCGGAAATGGTGTCCAGCGAAGCCACCTCCTTTGCCGTCCAAATCGGATCCCGTTGGGCCAACAGGCAGATGCCGGTTCCGATTTTCAAGGTCGTGGTGGTGGCGGCCACTGCGCTGAGGGCCACGAACTGATCGTGGGTCCGCCAGTAGTACTCGGGTAGGGCAGGAGCGCCTTTACGTCCGCCCCACGGCGTGATTCGGGAGGTGGGAATGTGGGAGTGCTCGGGAAACCACAGCGACTCGAATCCCAGGTCCTCCACCGCCCGACCGAGCTCCACCGGTTGGATTGTCGTATCGGTGGGAAAGATGAACACGCCGATGTGCATGGAGCCTCCTCGGGGACGGAGCCGGTCTTCAGCCGGCGCTTTCGACACGATAGACGGCCTTGGCCACATGCGGGTTTCCACCCAGAGCGATGGTGAGGGGAGCCGGCAGTTCGTGAGCCATGACGTCCCACATTCGATCCAGCAGCTCGGCGCTCATCAGCAGCTCGCGGGTGACCTGCAACGAGGCCTTCCGCCGAATTCCGTCGGCCACCGATCGTACGCCCACGAGGGTGGCGGCGACACCGAGGTCGAGCGGGGCGGCACCGGCGGCCCGGGCGGCCCGGACCCGGGACTCGACGTCCTGGCTGAGTTGGCGCACCAGCTCGTCGACCACAATCTCGTAGTCGCCCCGGGGGCCCCTGGGGTTGCGTATCAGTAGGGTCTGGGTGGCACTTCGCCCCGCCTGTCGGGCCAGGCGGGCCATCTGGGCCTGAAGCCCGGCCACCCAGGCCTGACGGCGAGCCTCGGCCCGAGCCCGGCGCGACGCCGGTTGGGTCACCGAGACGCGGAGGTCGTCGACACCGTGGGCCGGGTGAGGCCACCCGGATCGGGAACCCGGAACCGGTCCCCGGTAGCGGTCCAGGACGGTGCGATCGTAGTGCCGGCGCCGGTCGGTGTTGGAGAGAACCCGCCATGCCTCGTTGATCTCGGCCATGGTCGACGGTCCGGGCGCCGGGGTTCGCCGGGGCCCGTCGGCGTTCTGCACATCGGGATGAGCGGTCCAGGCCAGGCGACGATAGGCCTTGCGCAGTTCGTCCGGGGTGCAGTCGGGGGCAACTCCGAGAATCTCGTAGTATGTCCGAGTCTGAGCCGGCGACATGCCTCCATTGTGTCAAGGCCGGCCGGCAAAGAGCGAGCAATGCCCGAGCAAATCCCGACGAGTCCTCTCCTCCCCATCGTGTCCGCGGTCGACTTTGCGATATCAGGTCGGCGGCATCGACGATGGTGAGCGGCGGGGGAGTGGTGGTGACGGTGGCACCGATGGCTATGTCGATCCGTCGCTTCGGACCGATGGATTCATCCATTGCTCGACGCCGCACCAGGTGTTGATCTGTGTTGATCCCGGCCAATGGACGATTTGCCCGTCACCGGCGCTGGGTTCGCCAACGGAGTAAAGTGTCGCCCATGCCGTCATGGAAGGAGTTCGAGGCCGAGGAGCCGGAGTTCGCCGGCCGGGTTCGAAGTATGTTCGACGCCGGTCGTCACAAGACCATAGCCACCATCCGATCCGATGGATCACCTCGAATCTCGGGGATCGAGTGCGAGTTCGGCGATGGTGAGCTCCGGTTCGGTTCCATGATCGGAGCCCGCAAGGGTGCCGACCTGCATCGGGATCCCCGGTTCGCCCTGCACGGACCGACCGTTCATCCGGAGCTCGGTAAGGAAAGGGAGTGGACCGGTGAAGCCAAGATCGCCGGTAACGCCATGCCGACCGGTCCGTTGTTGGACGAAGAGAGCGGTCAGGCTCACGGTGAGGGGTTTGTCGCCGACATCCAGCAGGTGGTGGTCACCGGCCTGAACGACGAGGCCACCAAACTGGTCGTGGAGTGGTGGACACCGCAAGGTGGGCTGCGGCGTCTCGAGCGGGACTAGGGTGTCGGGGTTGATGGATGCAGCGGCAGGCCCGGGTTCACATCCGCAAGGGGTGGCGGCTTGCCGCGCCGGAGGAGGAGTGTGATGGCGTCGACACCTGATGAGGTCCCGCAGGAGTTGATCGAGCTGTACCAGGCTGCCATCGACACCCAGCACGACATCGAGTTGCGGGGCGGCCGGAAGTTGCCACACACGTCGACGAACGGGTACATGTACAGCTCGCTCACCAAGGACGGACGAATGGGTATCCGCTTGTCCGAAGCGGATCGACAGGCATTCCTTGCCGAGCACGGAGCCAAGCCGTTCGTGAACTACGGTGCCAACATCGCGGAGCACGTCGAGGTGCCGCAGGCGCTGCTCCGCCGGCCGAACGAGCTCGGTGAGTACCTGGCCAGGAGCCGGGCCTACACCGAGAGTCTTCCTCCCAAGAAGGGGAAGAAGGGCAAGACGAAGGGGTAAGTCGGGGACCGCCGAGCGACAGATACCGTCGTCGAGGCGATTCAGCGGGGGCGACGGCGACGCAACAGCAGTTCCTGGGCAACGGTGGCGATTTGAGTGCCGGTGGGGGAGAAGAGGTTGCCGACCGTCATGCCCCGAGCACCGACCAGACCGTGGCAGTCCCAGTCGTAGAGGTGCCATTCGTCGGCTCGTTGCGCTCGGTGAAACCAGACTGCATGATCCAGGCTGGCACCCATGAACGCCTCCAGGTACTGTTCGGGCGGAACCTGCAGGGGATGAATGCTGCGAGCGGCACCGAATTGGAAGGTGTCGGAGGTGAAGGCAATTCCGCAGTAGTGAAGGCGAGGATCATCGGGTAGTTCGTCTGTCAGGCGAACCCAGCCGATGGCCTGGCCGGCTCCGGTGTAGCTCGGCAACTGGCGACGAGCCATGATCCACGGCCAATCGGGTCGGGTCGGGGCCATGTCGTCGGGATCGGGTACCAGGGGCATCCGGGCGGTTTGAACCTCGGCTTCGTCCTCGTCGACCTGGAACGAGGCCGACAGGTTCAAGATGGCGCCGCCGGCCTGGCGGGCCACAACCGCTCGGGTGCAGAAGCTCCGCCCATCCCGCAACCGGTCGACCTCGTAGCGGACCGGTTCCTTCACATCACCAGGTCGAATGAAGTAGGCGTGAAGCGAGTGAGGTCGATACTGGTCGCCAACCGTTCTCAGTGCAGCATTCAGAGCCTGGGCCACCACCTGGCCCCCGTAGATCCGGGATCCCCACGGGTAGGGGGGACTGATCCCGATCCAGGTGTCAGGACCGTGATCCTCGAGCTGCATCAGGGTCGTGAAGTCGGTGGGGGCGTCGGTCACGGTCCAAGGGTAATGGTGAATGGTCCATGGACAGGCCTTCCTCGGTTGGCCGGTGGCAGCGCGACCATCAAGCCGTTCGACCCTAGAACCGGTAGGAGGGTGGGGAGATCTACCGATTTGACTCCGGGCCGTCGTCCACTACGCTTCGGCATGGCGCTGGGTATGCACGGTTCATCATGCATCGGTGGGAACGAGGTGCCGGCACATCGAGATACCCGTTCCTGCTAGGGGGATTGAATGCTGAAAAGAACGTTGGCAGTGCTAGTTGCGGTTATCGGCCTTGCGGTGGCGACACCGGCGGCCGGGGCCAGTAGCGGCCCGGTTCGTTCGGCTTCGTACAGCTCGTACCTTGGTTTGCGAGTCGAGGTCATGTCGCAGAATCTCTACATCGGGGCCGACCTCGACCGACTCCTGCAGGGGGAGCCACCGGCGGCCATCCTGAACACCATTCTGCAGACCAACTACCCGGCTCGAGCGGTGGAAATCGCCCAGGGCATCGACGACTTCAACCCCGACCTCATCGGTTTGCAGGAGGTATGGTCGCTCACGGTGTTCGACTCGCAGGGCAACACGCTCTTCAGTCAGGACTATCTCGACATCCTGCTCAAAGCCCTCGAGGCCGAGGGAGAGCACTATGAAGTGTCCTCGGTTTCCACCAACGCCGACGTCACGCTACCGCTCGACCCGGCGGCCGGCACCTTCGCTCGAGTGGTGGATCGTGATGTCATCCTTCACCGACCGAGTTCGGTGACGGTCTCGAATCCGTTCGCCACCAACTTCGACAACAACTTCGCCGTTCCATTTGGTGGCACTCTCCTGGAGTTCACCCGCGGCTACCAGGCAGTCGACGCCCAGGTGGGATCGAAGAAGTTCCGCTTCGTCAATACCCACCTGGAAGTCGAGAACGCACCGTGCTTTTCCGACGACGGAGTCTTTGTCGGAGTGTGCCAGGAGCTCCAGGCCGAGCAGCTGGCGCATGATCTGGCCGATGAATCCAAACAGGTGATCCTGGTCGGCGATTTCAACGCCCAACCGGGGGAGCCCACCTACAACACCATCGTCAGTGCGGGGTACAAGGACACCTGGAACTCCACCGACGAAAAGGGCTACACCTGCTGCCAGGCTGAGACTCTGGACAATGTCGAAAGCCTGCTCGACAAGCGGATCGACCACATCTTCGTCGAGCGCAAAGGACTGTATTGGATATCCGCCCGAACCACGGTTGTTGGTGACTGGGAGGAGCGTAAGACTCCGGACGGACTGTGGTACTCGGACCACGGTGGTCCCTGGGCCCGGTTGTGGCTCGGCCTGTTCTAGTTCGAGCGGCGCAGCCGGCGTGACCGGAGGGTAGATCCCGACCGGCTGTGTCGAACGGCGACGTCAGAGTACGAGATGTACGTGTGGCTCCACCCTTACCGCCGGGTGGGGGCCACTACGTATGGTCGACAAGGGGACCGGCCGACGGCATCGTGTGTCGGTCGGCGGTGGCGCCGTTGGTCGCCGGTCGGGCTTCCTCCAACCGGATCCGAATGCTGCATAATGACGGTTATGCCTGAAACGGCAGGGACTTTTCAGACGTCGCTGCGGCAATGGCAGCATGCAGTACCTCGGCTTCGACCGTCTTTGGGTGAAGGTGGTGAAGAGTACGTACTTTTCGCCTCGGATATCGGCTGTCACGGGGTGATGCCAGCAATCTGGTGCAACGGTCTCTCCAGGGTGGCTGCCGTGTTCAGCAGGCGACGATCGTGCATGGCCGGGGACATCAACATCAGCCCGATGCCTGGCACCTCTGATCGCTGCTCGGGCCGGCACAACGGAAGGCTGATGGCGCAGGCATCAACGAAGTTGCCGACCGACGTGTTGCGGAGGGCAAGCAGGTTGCGGCTGCCGTAGTGGTCCATGTCGCCGTCGTCGAACGAGGCCACGGTCGGGGCCACCATGGCCACGGTGGGCACGATCAGGGCATCGAAACCACGGCAGCGATCGTCGAACAGCCCCACGAAACGCCGGCGCTGGCGTTGGATCTCCAGATAATCGGCCGCTGTCAAGGCGGCTCCGGCTTCGATCCGCACTCGCACCCGCTGGTCGTAGCGCGCGCCATCCCGGGCCAGTAGCTCGCGATGCCAGTGGTAGGCCTCGGCCGCAGCCAGGCCGCCGCCCCGATTGATGTCGGCCAACTCACCGAGTTCCGGGAAGGCCACATCCTGCACCGTCACTCCGGATGATGCCAGGGTCGCCACCGCCGACTCGAATCGCTCGATCACGATGTCGTCGGCCCCATCGAGGAACAGGTCGCGGACCACGCCGAGGCGCAGGGTCTCGAGGCGGTCGTCGGGCTGAACCGTGGTCGGCTCGGTCACCGCACCTGCCATCACGGCGTCGAGTCGAGCACAACAGTCGACCGATGGCGCCAGCGGTCCGACCGAGTCCATCGACGGTGAGAGCGGCACGATCCCATCGAGGGGCACCCGACGGGCCGTCGGCTTGAAACCTACGATGTTGCCGAAGGCGGCGGGAATCCGGCACGATCCGCCGGTGTCGGTTCCCAAACCGGCCGGAACCATGGCGTCGCTGACCGCCACCGCCGTGCCTGAGGAGGAGCCGCCGGGGATCCGGCCACCGCTGCTACGGTCCCACGGGCTGCGGGGTGTGCCGTAGTGGACGTTGAGCCCAAGCCCGGAATAGGCGAATTCGGTCATGTTGGTCCGGCCGACGACGACGAATCCGGCCGCCCGCAAACGGCCAACGGCCGGTGCATCATGCACCGCCGGTTGGCCATCGGCCAGCACCACCGATCCGGCGGTGGTGACCTCACCGGCGACGTCGGCCAGGTCCTTGACGGCAATGGGAATGCCCCCGTACGGTCCGACCCTGCCTCCCGCGGCCCGAGCCCGGTCGATCCCATCGGCCTCGGCCCGAGCCCGTTCGGCCGCCACCGAGACGAAGGCCCTACTCCCCTCCCCCACCGGATCCTCGATTCGCCCCAGTGCGGTCTCCACCAGATCCCGCGCCGACACCTTGCCGGCGCCGAGCAGGTCGGCGAGATCGGCAAGGGTGGTGTGCGGCCCGAGCACGTTGCTCAAGTCCCCGTCCATTGCGGCCGTCGCTTCTGGGCGAACGCCTTGGGTCCCTCCGCGGCGTCGTTGGACATGAAGACCGTCGCCATCAGCGGCTTTTGAAGCTTCCAGAACTCGTCGTCGGTTGCGCCTTGGGTGGCCCGAATCAGTTGCTTCGAGGCCGCCACGGCCAACGGGGCGTTGGCGGCCACCCGATCGGCCAGTTCCATGGCGGCCGAGACGGCCTCACCCGGTTCGGCCAGCCGAGCCACCAGCCCGGCGTCGTAGGCCTCCTCGGCCGAGATGGGTTCGGCGGTCAGCGCCATCTCCATGGCTTTGGAGTAACCGACCCGGCTCGGCAGCCGGAGCAGGCCACCTCCGGCGGCGAAGAGGCCGACGCCGGCTTCGGGAATGCCGAGTTTGGCACTTCTGGCCGCCACCAGCAGATCACAGGACAGTGCGAGTTCGAGACCGCCGGCGAGGGCGAAACCCTCGATGGCCCCGATCAGGGGCTTCTTGGAGCCCTCCCGGACGAAGGTCATCATCGGGCCGATGTCCTCACCTCGGGAAAAGGCCTTCAAATCCATCCCTGAGCAGAAGCCCCGGCCCGCCCCGGTCAGGACACCGACCGTGAGGTCCGGGCTGTCGTCCAGTTCGGATGTGGCCGCCACCAAACCCGAGGACAGGGCACCATTGATGGCATTCATGGCCTCGGGACGGTTGAGGGTGATCAGCAACACCCGGCCTCGCCGCTCGGTCAGTACCGCCCGATCGTCGCTCATCGGTTACTCCTCGTTGTCGTTCACATGGTTCGGCGGCGAGGTCGGAATCCCAACTCGATCGCCGACCGGCGGCCTCAGACTGTCACACCGAATCCTCATACTATGGGCATGTCGATCACCACCGAGCTACACCGGGGCCGAAACCGGCAACCGGTCTCCGGCCATACGGAGTTCGAGGGGCCAACCGTCGTTCCCCTCAACGACTCGGCCGTCCTGTTCATGGCCCTGGCGGCCGAGATAAGGGGAACCGCCGTCGGCTTGTCACCGTCCGGGCTCGAGTTGTTGCGTCACGGTCTCGAGATCCGTTTCGGTCATCTTCTCGGCAATGCCGACGAGTCCGTTTTCGACCATCTCGTGCAGCTGGCCTCGACTCCCGCCGCTTGAACGGTTGCCGTCCACCGTCGGAATCAACCCGGCTGCTACCGTTCCCGAGGTGAGCACTGCACCGGTTGTTCTTCGATTCAGCGGTACCCCGTTTCTTTCGGTCGCCACCACCGTCGTGGCCCTGTACTTCCTGGTCAAGGCGTTCCTGATGGACGGCGGTGTCGTCCTGTTTTCGCTGATCATGGCCGCGGCCCTGATCGCAGTCGCCGCATGGTGGCTCGTGCGAGTTCGGCGGTTTTCGGTGGTCATCGACGGTGACCGGCTCATCATCAATCGAGGGCGACGAACGGCGACCTACGACCGGACCTCGATCGAGTCGGTCAATCTGGCCGATCACGGCCGCCACGTGCGGTTCCGGGACGGCTCGGCCATCGGTCTGCCGCTCGAGGGCTCGGCCCTGATCGAGGCCGGTCTGCTGCTGTCCCCGGGTCGAACCACGTCGCTTTTCTGATCCGGCCGGAGTTCGGCCCCACGAGGGCCGGGCCCGGTCTCGACCAGGCGATCGAGACGGTTCGCCCCGATCCGGGTTCCGGGGTGACGTGGCCGGGCTCAGCCCGCTAGCCTCGTTTCACCAGCCCGGCTCTCGTGAAAGGACGGCCGATGTACTGCTCCGTCACCGATGCCAAGGCCCGGGATCGTGACTCGGCTGCCAGCCCTCGTGGCGAGGTGATGGCGTGACAGCGGCCGGGCAGGGCGATGGCGAGGTTGTCCTCACCGGTGGTCGATCGGCGTCGACATGGTTCCACCGGATCCTTTCCGCGGTGGAGGCCGACTATCCGACGGTCTTCGGCGATTCGGGCTCGGTGGGGTCGGTCGACGAATTCAAGAAGAGCTACGCCCAGCGACTGCCACGTTTCGAGGCCGCTCGCGCCGACGCCGCCGGGCGCTGCGAGGTTGCGCACAGTCTCGTGACGGCAGCGCGCACGGCGTTCAGCTGGGAGGATGATCGGGGCGAGAGGCCACTGATGGAGCATCTGGGCTCGCACCACGAGCCGCTTGATGTGGTCGACACGACCTTTGCCGGGCGCCACCGCCTGGAACCTTATGTCGTGGTGGGCGGGACCCGGCTGACCGGAGATGGTCTCCTGAGCTACGC
>JAHEJM010000033.1 GCA_024638815.1 Acidimicrobiales bacterium
CCGGTGCCGATCACGGCGATCACGGCGTTGATCAGCTGACCGTTACCGCCGCGGCCGACCGGGGTCGGGTCGAGCACACCATTGCCGCCCTGGTAGAACGAGTTGTCGTCGAAGAAGTCGGAGAGCGGGATCGAGACGAGCTGCCAGCCGCCGCCGGCGACGGCGCAGGGTCCGGCCGGGCCGACGACGCAGTTGTACTGGAACTCGTCGTCGTCGCCGCTCGAGTCTTGGGGACCGACTGCGGCGCCGTCGCCGTTGTCGTCGTCCTGGAGGTTGATCTCCAGCGTGTACTCCTGGTCGGCGTCAGGGTTGATCCAGAAGTTGAAGTACTCGGTACCGGACAGGTCGCTCGGGTTGTTGCGGCCGAAGCCGCCGTAGAACCCGGGCGTGCCGCCCGATCCCCAGCCGGTCTCGAGGGAGAACGCGCCGCCGTCGGCCGGGGGAAGATCGCTGGCGTTGGGGCCTATGCCCCCGCCGCCGACGTCCCCGCCGAATGAGAACCAACCGTTGCCGGCAGGGTCGCCGTGCTCCATGTCGTCGAACACAACCTCGTCGAAGGCCAGCGGGCCGTCTGCGCTGAAGGCGAACTGATCGAAGTCGATCTCGACGGTGGACGGGTTGGCCCCCTCGACGCCGGCGATCACGATCACGATCTCGTCCAGAAGCCCGTCGAACGTACCGTCCCCACCGGTCGAAAGATCGGTCAGTGAGTCGAGCGGAGCACTTACGAGAACCCACTCGTCGTCGAAGGCCGAGGACGTGAAGGTGGTGTCCAGGCGGAACGAGTCCTCGGCCCCGTCGGTCCAGCCATTGCCGTCGAGGTCCTCACGGAGGGTGACCTCCAGCGTGTAGGAGTCGACGGTGGCGTCGCTCTGGTTCAGCACCCAGACGTTGAACCATGCATCCGACGGCGGCGCCGGCTGCGCTCCGTTGTCGAAGTTCCTGAACGCCCCGCCGTAGAAGGTGGATGCCGTGCCCTGGCCACCCCAGCCGGTGCTGAGATAGTGGGTCCCTTCATAGGGTCGATCAGCCAGCGCGCCCCCACCTCCGCCGGCATTGTTGCCACCGAAGAAGCCCCAGTCCGAGGCGTCTCCGTCATTGAAGTCGTCGATCACGGTAGCCCCTGCGTTCGGGACGGCCAGCGCCGACGGCGACACCGCCAGCAATGTGGCCCCGATGGTCGCCAACACGGCCACCATTCTGAACGTCTTCTGTATGATCCCCGGCATGACGTCTCCTCGGCATTGTATGGGAGCGCTCCCACCAGGTGACCGTCAACGAAATACAACAACGCCGCTTGGCGGCACGTCATCGCATCATGGCGCTGCAAGGAGGAGCGGCAACACCGTATAGCAGGGTTGTGGCGATTTCAAGTTCAAGATGATGGCATCGAGCCCTGCACCCGGCACACCGAGGCCAAAATCGATGGAGCACGGAGCCGGTAGCGATGCCGATATCGGCGGCGACGGCTCTCAGCGGACCCGTCGCAGCACCCGCAACGAGCCTGTAGCCGACACCTCGGAGAACCGACCGGATTCCAGCGCCGGGAGGTAGATCTCCTCGTAGGGCGGGCGTCCACCGTCGGCCGGATCGGGGAACACGTCGTGGATAACCAAGAGGCCGCCGACGGCCAGCTGCGGCGTCCACAGCCGGTAGTCGTCGCGGGCGGGCTGCACCCCGTGGCCGCCGTCGATGAACAGCAGCGACAGCGGCGTTGACCAGTGCCGGGCCACCGCGGCCGACGGGCCGACCACGGCCACCACCGCGTCCTCGAGGCCGGCATCGTGGATGGTGCGGCGAAAGAAGGGCAAGGTGTCCATCTTCCCCACCCGGGAATCGACCAGGTCGGGCTCATGCCACTCCCACCCCGGCTGGTTCTCCTCCGAGCCTCGATGATGGTCGACGCTGTACAGCACGGTCCCGGCCCTGGCCGCCGGCGGACCCAGGTAGCAGGCCGACTTGCCGCAATAGCCGCCGACCTCGAGAAATGGTCCGAGGGTGGGGTCGGCCGATGTCGCCGCCGCAGCCAAGGCCAGCCCCTCGTCGTGGGGCATGAAACCCCGGGCTGAGCGGGCGATGGCCAGCTCCCGTTCGGTCAACGGAGTCGTCACCGTGATCCGAGCCGGACCAACCACCTAGACGTGAATGGCCGATTCGGCCGCCTCGATGACCTCGCTGGGGCGGGCGAACACCTTGTGCAGCAGCAGGAACTTGCCCAGCCACACCAGGAAATAGCCGGTCAGACTGCCGATCAGGATCATCACGGTGGCCTCGAACAGTCGATCGGCGGCCTCGGCCAAGGCGGTCGACACCACCAGCCCGACCAGGGCGATGGTCCAGAAGGGCATCACCTCCGAACGCAAACTTGATCGACCCTTCACTTGCCAAACCCATTGCCGACTCATGAAGTACGCTGGAACGGAGGCGGTCACGGCGGCGAAGGTGTTTCCCCCACCGCCGCTCCAGGCCCACCAGTTGATGGCCATGAACAGCAGCAACTGGTGGTTCACCACGTTGACCAACGACACCACGAGATAGCGGCTCATACGTCCGATGTGACGATCGAACAAAGACCGCACGGTCCCGGAGATTTTTTGTCCAGAAGAGTGCCCCATGATGCGTTTCGTAGAAGTCAAGACCTTCAAGGCTATCCAGTCGTCACGCCCAGCCCCGATATGAGGCCCGGTCGGCGCCGAAACGAGCATCGTCACCAGTGGCACCGACACAGCGGCTACCGAAACAGTATGAGACTTCGCTTGGCGATGGGCGTCGCCGTCGCTTTTGCCCTCATGGCCACGGCGTGCGTCCCCGACGAGCCGGGTACCGCCACCGTCGACCCGTTCGACAACAACGCGTCCCGGACCGTGTCCGAGCCACCGAACGACACCATCGGCTCGACCCGGCGCACCATCCCCGAGGAGGCACCCTCGTCGACCGAGGCCACCGTGACGTTTCCCGCCACCGAGCCCGAGCTCGGGCCCCTTCCGGAGCCTCCGTGGGCCGGTGAGCGATTTGACCTCCAGCCCATCGCCCAGGCCTCGACGATGCTGGGCTTCGCCACCCGGTCCGGGACCGACGACCTGTGGCTGGCCGAACGTGACGGCCGGGTTCGCGTGGTGCAACGCCGAGTGTCGCTCGATGGCGGATACGAGGCGGTCAAATTGCTCAACACGGTGGTGCTGGACATCACCGACAAGGTCGGCACTGCGGGAGAGGGAGGTCTGCTGGGGCTCGACTTCTCCACCAATGGCGACTACCTCTATGTCAGTTACACCGACAACGATGGCGACTCGGTCGTCGCCGAATACCGCATGGGTCCGCTTCAGGCCCTTGCCGAGACCGAACGCATCGTGATGACCGTGCCCCAGCCCTACGCCAATCACAACGGCGGCCAGATCACCTTCGGACCCGATGGTTTCCTCTACTACGCCCTCGGCGACGGAGGCAGTAGCGGTGACCCCGAGGGCAACGGCCAGAACCTCGACACCCTGCTCGGGTCCATTCTCCGCATCGATCCGTTCGAGCCGCCGGAGAACCAGAGCTATGCCGTGCCCGCCGACAACCCGTTCGTGGACCGGTTCGACGCCAAACCCGAGATCTGGCTCTATGGCGTACGCAACCCGTGGCGGCTCTCCTTCGACCACGCCACCGGCGATCTGTGGATCGGCGATGTCGGCCAGAACGAGATCGAGGAGATCGACTGGTTGCCCAACACCGGAGTGAGGCCGGCCGGTTACGGGGCCAATCTGGGCTGGGACATCATGGAGGGTGACCGGTTGTTCGAGGGCGAGGCGCCCCCCGCCGATCATGTGGGCCCGGTGTTCACCTACGGCCACGACTTCGGTCGATGCTCGGTAACCGGTGGCTACGTCTACCGGGGCGAGCAGAACGAGAACCTCGCCGGTGCCTACCTGTTCGCCGACTATTGCAGCGGCGAGGTCATCGGACTCAGGATTCTGGACGACGGTCGGATCCTCGTGTCCCCCCTGGAGTTCGACCGCCGGTTGGGTCGGGTGGTGGCCTTCGGCCAGGGTCCGGAGCAGGAGCTGTACGTGCTCGAGGCCGACGGCGTCGTCTCCCGCATCCAGCAACAGCAATGGAGGCGGGAGACCGAGGTCTTCGAGGGCGACGAGGCCATCCCTGCCGGACGGTATCGGGTGGACATCCAGGCCGGTCCAGACGATCCCGTCATCGCCGATCTCGGCGGCGACTAGGGCAAATCAGCCTAGGGGCAAATGGGTCCGGAGACTGGCCATCAAGGGCCGGTGGACTATACTGGGCCTTCCAACCAACACACCCCGCATCCTGTTCTCCCGATCAGGATGCAGCCAGTGGCCTCTGACGCTCACAACCCGCCAGCGTCAGAGGCCACACCCGTTTTCGGGCCTCGTCGCCGGTCCGGCACCAGTGTGGGGACGGAGGTCGGCCGTGCCCGTCGTCAGAGCTTGTAGCGGTAGACGTTTGTCTCCCGGGGCTCGAAGCCAAGGCGCCGATAGAGGCGGTTGGCCGCCTCCCGCGACGGCCGCGACGTGAGGTCGACCGTGGTGGCGCCGGCCTCGGCGGCCATGGTCAGGGCATGACGGTTCAGGGCTGAGCCCACGCCGCGGCCCCGGGCCTCGTCATCCACCACCACATCCTCTATCCAGGCCCGTATCCCGGTGGGGATGGCAAACAGCACCAGCGTCAGGCTGCCCAGGATCCGCCCTTCGACCCGGGCCACGAGCAGGCGGGACGCCTCGGACGCGGCGATCGTCTCCAGCACCTTCTTGGACGGCGGCGGGTTGGAGGAGGACAGTTGGGGGATGAGCCGTTCGAAGGCGGCCACCACCTCGTCGGTCACCTCGGTGATCTCGGAGATCTCGGTACCGGTGGTGGCGGTGTGGTTGTCAGCGGTTGCATCAGTGCTCATCGGTCTACCTTGCTCATCGGTCTACCTTCCAATCCCGACGGACCCTTCCAGCCGGGACGTCGGGCGTTCACGCCTGTCAGTATGGTCCGGATTGGGCATCGTCCGCGGCCCGAACCGCATCGTGGTGGGAACCTCGACCGGGCTCAGGCCGTCCGGACTACGCCAGAGTACGACCGTCCGATAGTGTGGTGGTCGATGGACTACCTGGAATGGACAGCCGATCGTCCCGAGCTGGACAACCCGATCATGATCCTCGGCTTCGAGGGATGGAACGACGCCGGCGAGGCGGCCTCGTCGGCGGCCGCCCACATCCGGGACCGGTTCCTGGGTGAGGAGTTCGCCACCATCGATCCCGAGCCCTTCTACGACTTCACCACCAGCCGGCCCACCATCCGGCTGGAGGAAGGTGCTCGGGTCATCGATTGGCCCACCAACAGCTTCTCCGCCATCACCGGCGACCACGCCCCCCGGGACCTCATCGTCATGGTCGGGGTCGAGCCGCAGCTCCGGTGGCGGACCTTCACCGAGCAGGTGGTGACCATGGCCGAGGAGTACGACGTGGACATGGTGGTGTCCCTCGGTGCTCTCATCGCCGATGTCATCCATTCCCGGCCCACTCCAATCTACGCCTCGTCCTACGACCCCAAGCTCATGCGGGAACTCGACCTCGAGCCCTCCAGCTATGAGGGTCCGACCGGCATCGTCGGAGTCATCAACGAGGCCCTGCGGTCCATGGGCTACGGAGCGGTGTCGCTGTGGGGCACCGTGCCCAGCTACGTGCCGCATGCCGTGTCGCCCAAGGCCGCTCTGGCCCTGGTCAATCGGGTGGCCACCCTGTTGGAAATCACGGTACCGACCACGGCCCTCGAGATCGCGGCCGCCGCCTACGAACGCCAGATCAACGATCTGGTGGACGACGACGCCGACACCAAGGCCTACATCGAGCGGTTGGAGCAGGAGTACGACTCCAGCATGGGACCCGACTCGGGTCGAGAGCTCATCGAGGAGCTGGAGGAGTTCCTCCGCGATCGCGGCGACTAACCCCACCCCCATTCTCCGGACTTTGAGCCCCGACCAACCCTCAATCTCCGAACTTCGAGCACGGTCCGACCCTCCTTCTCCGAACTTCGAGCACGGACCGACCCTCCTTCTCCGAACTTCGAGCACGGACCGTCCCCTAAACGGGTCGTGGGCGGCTCAAAGTTCCGGGAGGTGATTGGTCAGTGCCAGACCAGACCCCGGGGCAAGTCGTAGTAGACCTCGGTCGTCTTACCCTCGATGGCGTCGTAGGTGTGGGGACCCCACAAGTCGAAGTTGGCCACCGGATGGGGCAGTTCGTGGCGACCGAACCAACCCACGTCCAGGCATTCCTGGGGATGGGGAGTCAGTTCACCGCCCACGGCTCGGCACAGGAACACGATGCTGTACAGCGGTACCCGACTGAAACCGGCCCGCAGCCCATCGAAGATGGCGATGGGACGCACCACCTCGCACAGGATGCCCGTCTCCTCGTGGACCTCCTTGACCGCCACTTCGGCCGGTGAGTAGCCGACATCGGCCCAACCGGTGGGATAGAGCCAGACCCCTGAGTCGGCCCGTTGAATGAGCAGCAATCGCCCGTTGTCATCGGTCACGGCCGAGCCCACCGCCACCTTTGGGGTGACGTAGCCGGCAACCCGATGCCCCACCGAACGAAGCCAGGCCTCGACGGAGGTCTCGGGCGCAGTCCGATCCTCGGGAGCCTTCAGCCGATGCTCGGCCGCCGAACGGATGTCGCCGGCGATGGCCAGGATCTCGTGATACCGCTCGACCTCGAAACCGTTGTCGGTGAAGGCCAACCCGGTCCGAGCGATGGCGGCCAGCGCCTCGGACCAGCGGTTCAAATCTTCGGTCGAGGCCGCCCGGTCGGGCTCGGACGGCGCCGGCAGCGGGCCGCCACCACTGTCGGAAGCCGCCACATCGTCTGCCATCGGATTCAACATAGGGCAAACATCGCTATCCGTCGATGTCGCCCACCACCTCTCGCACCACGGACTCCCGACCCACCGTGGAGACGATGCCGCCGTGGGCCGGGCCGTTGCCCGCGATGTCGGATAGGGCGAGGGTGATCTCGTCCACGATCTGGCGGTCGTTGACCTTTTCCCCGTCGGGCATGGTGACGTAGAAGCTGTCGACGGCCTGGGGGCCGAAGGTCTGGATCTTGGCCCGACGGATGTCGAGCTGCAGCTCCTGCATCTCCTTGGTCAGCAGGTAGAGCAGACCGGTCTGGTCCGGAGCCTGGACCTCGATGACGGTGGCCCAGTCCGAGATTTCGTTGTCGACCAAGACCTTGTGCCGGGGTGGCGAGGCCGACAGGCGACGCTGGTAGCGGGCCTGCTCCTTGGCTCGGCGCTGAATCCGAGCCCGCAGAGCCAGCCGGCCGTCCAAGGCCCGGTTCACCGTCTCGTACACCTGGCCCCACTCGACAGGCCCGGTTTCCGGGATGACGAAGGTGAACTCATAGGCCGCCATCGAGGCGTCGTTCGAGGTGGCGGAATGGGAGACGGCGTCGACGATCTCCAGACCGTGCACGGCCAGTGCACCGGCCAAGGCGGAGAACAGACCGATACGATCGTGGGCCACCACCGTGAGGGTGTTGTCCCGGCCGTCGAGATACCGCACGCCCCGGTTCATGATCTCGACGATCGTGTTGTCGGGGAACTCCCGGACCGCCATGTCCTGGACCCGACCGCCCTCCAACACATGGTTGGTTCGATTCACCAGCTGCTCCAGCAGGCCGGCCTTCCAGGTGCCCCACGCCGACGGACCGGTGGCCAACGAGTCGGCCTCGGTGAGAGCGGCGAGCAGATCCAGGAATTCGACGGTGTCGACGGCGGCGGCCACGGTGCGGATGGTGCCGGGATCCGACAGGTCGCGGCGGGTGGCGATATCGGGCAACAGCAGATGGTGGCGGCACAGATCGACCAGCACTGCGACGTCGTCGTCGGGATAACCCATGCGCTCGGCCATGGCGGCGATGATTTTCTGACCCACCTCGGTGTGGTCGCCGGGGTAGCCCTTGCCGATGTCGTGGAACAGCGCACCAACCACCAGCAGATCGGGACGGGTGACTCGGTCGACCAAGGCCGAGGCGTTGACGGCGGCCTCGCACAGGTGACGATCCACGGTGAAGGTATGGAGAACGTTGCGCTGGGGCCGGCATTGCACAGTGGTCCACTCGGGAAGGATGCGTTCCATGAGCCGGAAGTGGTCCAGATCCTCGATGACCTTGACCGCAGGTCGACCGGCCAACCACAGTGCGGCGAACAACTCCCGGGCCTCGGCCGGCCACGGATCGGGCATTCCGGTCCAGTTGTCCTGAAGCCAGCACAGATCATCCCGGTCGATGATCATTCCCCGGGTGGCGGCCTCGGCTGCCAGTCGCAACGGCAACAGGCGGTCGTGAGCCCGATCGTGGACCGACGTGGGGGTCAGAACCCCGGGGCCTTCGGCGGCCCGATGCTCCCGGCTCCACCGACCCCAGGCCTCGTCGCTGCACCAGGCGATGCGCCGGGCGGCCCGGGCCAGCTCCAGCATGAACGGGCCGCTGCCGTCGTAGCCCATGGCTCCAGCCACCGCGTCCTGGTCGTCCAGGGTGAGGACATCACCGGCCCGTCCGGCCAGACGATGCAGCTCGACCCGGGCCTGCAGGAGAAGATCGACCTCGACGTCGAGCCCGTACAGGAACTCCTCGGCGAATCCGGGCATGGCCCGTGACGCCCATCCCATGGCGTGGACGTCGCGCAGCCCGCCTCGACCCTCCTTGACATTGGGTTCGATCTGGGCCGCGGCGTCACCCCGCTCGTCGTGGCGGTCGGCCACACTGTGGGCCAGCTTGTCCAGCAGCTCATCCCGGCGGGTGGCCCACGCCTTGGCCGTCAGCTCGTCGATGCGGCGCTGCAGATCGGGATTGCCGGCGATGAGCCGGGTGTCGAGGAAGGCGGTGGCCCATTCGAACTCCTCGCCCAGCAGGGTCTCGGCCTGATCAAGGGTGACCACCACGTAGCCCAGATTCAGGCCCCGATCCCAAGCCGGATACCAGAGGGCCTCGGCCAGGTCACCGCCGTCGGCGTGCTCGGTGTGGACGAGAACCACGTCCACGTCGCTGAAGGGAAAGAGCTCCCCCCGGCCGTAGCCTCCGACTGCCAGCAGAGCCATATGGGCCAGGTCGTCGATGCGCTCCTCGGCCACGGCCCGGAACCAGTCGTCGGTGGCCCGGGCGTGGGCTCGCACATAGTCCCGGCCCGACAACTCCGGGGCCACCAGCAGCGGTTGCCGCTTGCTCATCGCCGGTCCGGTCTCCCCTCGGGCTGCTCGAGCAGTTGGGGGAGACGTTTGAAGAACACCGATCGGGCCAGCACCTCGGTGAACCCGGCCCGGAAAGCCCGATCGTAGCCGTCGCTGTCGACATGGGGCCCGAACCCGATGACCGGGACGTCACCGGTGCAGAAGTCGCCCAGGACCTGGGCCGGACAGCGATCAAGGTCCACCAGGATCAGGTCGGGCTCAAGCTCCATGGCCTGAGCCGGGTCGTCGACGAACCGCACGCCGGCCCCGAATCGCGATCGATCGAACAGGTTGGGGACGTAGGCAACGATCATGGGTCGACCTGCCGGGTCGGGCCGGCGCCGGTCGCCTGTCGGCGGCGAAGATGAACGTGGGCTTTGGCCGCTCCCCACACCAGGCCCGATTCGTGGACGTCGGGACCGAGATCGGAGAAGGCGGCGGGAGTCAGGTCATACACATCGTCGGGGTTGATAGCCACCGCATGGTCGTCCCTTCGTAGCTCGGGGACTCCCTGTCGGGCCAGGATCTCGGTGGGATAGCGGCTGGCGGTGCGGATCAGGGTCAGGGGATTGGTCCACTGCTGGTCGAGATCGAGGGCCAGCAACTCGTCCAGCCTGGTACCGATGTCATCGGCGGCGGCCCTGCCGGCGGCCACCGCCTCGTTCCGTGTCTCGTCGGGCAGGGGCCCGGGGTGACGACGTTCGACGGCCCGCTCGACCCAGCCGGGCAGAGCCAGCCTCACCGTCTCAGCCAGCCGGGCGCCGTAGTCGGCCAGCTTGCGGTCAGCGTCGGGATCGGCCTGAGCCATGGGGCGACGGCTCAACCCCGGAACTCGACGGCGCGCCGGATCGACAACTCGATACGACGGCGGGAGGGATCGACCGACAGGACCTTGACTCGAACCTCGTCGCCGGGGGCCACCACCGCTTCCGGGCTCGACACCCGGTATTCGGCCAGCTCCGAGAGATGGACCAGACCCTCGAACCCCTCGATCAGCACGAAGGCCCCGAAATCGACGAGCCGGGTCACGGTGCCGACCAAGATCGAATCGGGTTCGATGGCCTTGAGCGGATCTTTGGTGGTTTGACGGATGGAGAGCCCGATACGACGCTTCTTGACCTTGACATCGAGCACCTTGACCTCGACCTCGTCACCCACCGACACCACATCGGCCGGCTTGCCCACCCGGTACCAGCTCAGCTCCGACAGGTGAACCAGGCCGCTGACCCCACCAAGGTCGACGAACGCCCCGTAGTCGGCCAGGGACTGCACCGTGCCTCTGCGGACCTCTCCCACCTTGAGCGAGTTCATGAACTCCTGGCGCTCCTTGCGTTGCGCCCTCTGGAGGATGGCCCGGCGGCTCAGCACCAGCTTTTCCCGTCGGGGATCGATCTCCAGGATCTTCAGATCCAGCGTCTGGTCGAGGTAGGGCTCGAAGTCCTGGACCGGGCTCAGTTCAAGATGCGATGCCGGGACAAAACCACGAACACCGGCATCGACCACCAGACCTTTGCGGCTGGCCGACACCACTCGGCAACGAACGGTCTCGCCCTTCTTCGCGTGCTCGATGAGCTTGGTCCAGGCCAGGCGTTTCAGGGCCCAGCTCCTGGACAGGACCACCCGATTCTTGGGATCCTCGCGAGCCAGCTCGACACCGAAGGCCCGGTCCCCCACCGACAACACCTCGGACGGTGCCTCGTTGTGGAGGCCGAAGTTTCGGCGGCTGATGAGGGCCTGGCGTCCGTCGTCGAGGGTGAGTTCGACCTCGTCGGCCGACACCGCCGTCACGACCCCTTCAACCGTTTTGCCCAAATTCGGCGAGGCCGGAGCGGGACCTCCGGACGGGGGTGGAGGCACCGGTGTCGACGGACCGGGCGGGGGAGGCGGCGGGCTCGGCGCCTCGGCCTCGTGGGACTCTTCAACGGCCGACTCATCGGACTCGGCGGGCGTCGCCTCCGACTCCACCGACTCCACCACCGCCGACGACACCGACTCCACCGACTCGACCACCGCCGACTCATGCGGCACAACCGGCGACGACACCGACTCATCCGACTCGACAGTCGCCAGCGGGGGCGGGGCTTCTATCGACCGAGCCGCAACTTCGTTCGCGCCATTGCTCTCTGCGTCGGCAGAAACAGGGTCCTTCTGGTCACCGGTTTCGGTGTTTGTGGGCTCGTCGAGGCCACTCATAACACCAGAGTAGGCACGAAAATGGGTATTTGTGGTATCTGACCGGGGGGGAGAAGCGGGAGTAACGAAACGGTTACCCGGCTCGATCCGACTCCGCCATCGCGGCCGACCGGGACGGACTCTTGCCGGGCCAATGGCTGTAGGGTCTGGAGTCGGGATGGAACGGACTGCGCACGGCTCGATCGATGTTGACGGCTACCTCACCCGGCTCGGGTTCGAGGGCCGGCCGGAGATGACCATCGATGGTCTGAGCAGGCTCATGGACGTTCATCTCCGCTCGATCCCATTCGAGAACCTGGACGTCTACTTCCAACGGGGCATCGGCGTTGACCCCACGGCGGCGGCACGCAAGATCGTGGAGGGCGGTCGGGGCGGCTGGTGTTTCGAGCTGAACGGGGCGTTCGCCCTGCTACTGGCCGAACTCGGATTTGACGTTCGGATTCTCGGGGCGGCAGTGCTGTTGGACGGGCCGAATCGAACCGTCGATCATGTGACTCTGGAGGTGACACTCGAGCAGCCGTACCTGGTCGACGTTGGCTTCGGCGATGGCTTCATCCGCCCCCTACCCCTGAACTCCACCGAGGATCTCAACGGCGGCAGCGGTCGGTTCCGCTTCATGCCCAGCCCGGAGGGAACGACGCTGGTACGACTGACGGAGACGGTTGACGAGGCTACCGGAGCCGAAGGTGAGGCCGGGGCAGGGCCGGAAATCGGACTGGAGCCCCAATACCGGTTCCGCCGGGTGGCCCTGACCATGGACGACTTCGCCCCCGCTTCCGAGCGGCTCTACTCCGACACCGAATCCGCCTTCCGGTCCCAACCGATGCTCACCCGACTGCTCGACAGCGGCGCCGATCGAGTCACCCTTCTGGCCGACGAGCTGCAGATTACGGTGGACGGCCACCGTCGCACCACCATGGTGAGCGAGACGGCCTGGGTTCAGGCTCTGCGGCAATGGTTCGAGATCGATCCCACGTCCATCTGACCCGACCCACTGCTCTTTCTTCGCCCACCACCGCGTTCCCCGAGCAGTTGTCGCGTGTGGTCCCCCAACTGGGACGAATCGACACAAATCCCCGCCGGTGCAGGGACGAATCGACACAAATCCGCGCCGGTGGGGTGGGATGGTTCCTCGGGAAGGACGGGGGGGTCAGCTCTCGCTTCCGATGGCGGTGAGAGCCGCCGCGGGCTCGGTCACCATGCCGGTGTAGAACGGGCCGAACTCGGCGTACACCGCCGAGGCCTGGTCGTAGCGCATGGTGTACACCACCTCCTTGAGCACGTCGGGCCGCACAGCGAACAGGGTGACCCCCCACTCGTAGTCGTCGAGGCCGGTGGAGGCGGTGATGAGCTGAACCAGGCGGCCGGCGAACTTGCGGCCGCTGGTCCCATGCTCGTACATCAGCTCCTTGCGGCGTTCATAGGGCTCGGTGTACCAGTTCTGCTCCGGGTTGCGCCGCTTCGACATGGGATAGAAGCACCACGCCTGCTTGCCGTCGGGCGGCATCCGGGGGTACAGCCGGTCGTTGCGCATCTGTTCGGGTAGCCCCTGGGCATACTCGCTGAGCTCGGTGATGGACACATAGCTGTCCACCACATCCAGGCCGGCCAGTTGGAGATCGGTCTGAAGAGTGCGCAGGGCCCGCAGGCCGGGTGCCACGGCCATCACGGCAAGATCGGCCTTGTGACCCAACAAGACCACCATGACGACCTGGACTCCGTTTGCCGTGGCCTTGTCGATGGAGGACAGCACATCGGTGCGGTCCAGCAGCGGGGTCGGCTTGCAGAAAAGGTGGAGAACGGCGACCCCCTCACTCGGGGCGTCGGGCGGCGTGTCGGCTGCGGGTTGCCCGGCCGGGCTTGCCGTTGCTTCCTGTGGGGGTGGGGCTGCAGGCTCGGTCTTGTCACTCACCGTCTCCAGTGTAGTGATGACCTCCGGCGCTCAAAGTAGCTCGTCGGGGCTGTAGACCTTGGCCCCGCCGTTGCGGGTGAACCCCAGCACGGTCATACCGGCTCGCTTGGCCGTGGCCACGGCCAGAGCCGACGGGCCGGATACCGCCACCAGGGCGGTGAAACCGGCGGCCCACGCCTTCTGGACCATCTCGAACGAGGCCCGACCCGAGACCACCAGCGCCATCTGCTGAGCCGGCAGCCGGTTGTCCAGCAACAGCCGGCCGTTGACCTTGTCCACCGCGTTGTGACGACCGATGTCCTCCCGCACCACCATCGCCTCACCCCGGCGGTCGATGGCGGCGGCGGCATGGACCGAACCGGTGGAGTCGAACAACGGCTGGGACGCCCGCAACCGATCAGGAGCGCAGGCCAGCACGGCCGGATCCCACCGGTCGTACGGCGGCAGCACTCGAAGGCGCTCGGTCAGGGTCTCGATGGCCTCGGTGCCGCAGATCCCGCACGACGAGGAGATCGACCCCAGCCGGGCCGTCGGCGTCGGCGCTCGACCTCCGGTGTCGACCGACACCACATTGAACTCGCTGTCCACCGCCGAGCCGGTACCGCAGTAGCGGATGCCGGTGACCATGCCCGGTTCCAGCAGTCCCTCGGCCAGCAGAAACCCGGCGGCCAGCTCGAAGTCGTGGCCCGGGGTGCGCATGGTGGACGACACGACCTCGTCATCGAGGTGGATGGTCAGCGGTTCCTCCACCACCAGCTCATCGGGTTCCCTGCCACCCAGGCCGTCGTCGAGTCGGAACCGGCGGGTGAACACGCTGTGGGTACGGGACCGGACCATCAGGACGCCTTACGCGGGCGAGCCGCCGAGCGGAAGTAGGTACCGTTTCTAGGGTACCACCCGGTCCAGGGTGGCCGACAGGTGGTGGGTCATGGGCTCGCCTACCGCGGCCATGGCCATGTCGTAGGTCAGGGTGTCACCCTCGAAGGTGAAGCGACGGATGGTGCGGTCGACCCTGACCGCGGTGTCGGTCACCACCACATCGGGGCAGGTGAACTCGAAACGACCCCCTGAGTCATTGGGTCTGAAATCGCCGGACAGGGCTTCCATGATGCCCGTGGGTTGGGCGATGACCAGCTCGATGGCGGGGAACCGCCAGTAGCCGGACTCGGCGTGGAGAGACAACCCGGTCTCGCCGTGCCTGGTCTTCTGGGTGTAGGCAAGGAAAGGTTTGCCCACGTGGCTGAAGCTGACTTCCTCCATATAGGTGAAGTCGTCGATGGTTGGATACGACCCCTCACCCCGGCCCCGCCACGTTCCCAACATGAAGACGAACGGTTGGACGTCGGGGTGCAGCTGGGGGGCCGGGGAGGAGGTCATGACAATGGAGGTTAGTCCTCCTCGTCGTCGGGAGCCTCGGTCACCACCGCCTCGGTGGTGAGGAACAAGGCGGCGATGGAGGCGGCGTTCTGCACGCCGGAGCGGGTCACCTTGGCGGCATCGACCACGCCGGCGGCCTTCAGGTCGCCGTACTCTCCGATGGCGGCGTTGTAGCCGTTCCAGCCTTCCAGCCCACGGACATGGTCGACGACGACCCCGCCTTCCTCGCCGGCGTTGACGGCGATCTGCCGCAGCGGCGCCTGCAGGGATCGAGCCACGATGCGGGCACCGGTGGCCTCGTCACCCTCGAGCTTCTCGGCCACATCCCACACCGCCGGCTGGGCCCGGAGCAGGGTGACGCCGCCACCACACACGATGCCCTCCTCGATGGCGGCCTTGGTGGTGCTGACGGCGTCCTCGATGCGGTGCTTCTTCTCCTTGAGTTCGACCTCGGTGGCGGCACCGACCTTGAGCACGGCCACACCGCCGGCCAGCTTGGCCAGGCGCTCCTGCAGCTTCTCCCGGTCGTAGTCGGAGTCGGTGTTGTCGATCTCGGCCCGAATCTGCTTGATCCGACCCTCGACATCGGCCTTCTCGCCGCCACCGTCGACGATGGTGGTCTCGTCCTTGGACACGGTGACCTTGCGGGCGGCGCCCAGCAGATCGAGGCTGGCGGTCTCGAGCTTGAGGCCGATCTCCTCGGAGACGACCTGGCCGCCGGTGAGAATGGCCATGTCCTGGAGCATGGCCTTGCGCCGGTCACCGAAACCGGGGGCCTTGACCGCGGCCACGTTCAGGGTGCCCCGGATGCGGTTGACAACCAGGGTGGCCAGGGCCTCGCCCTCGACGTCCTCGGCGATGATCAGCAACGGCTTGCCGCCCTGCATGATCTTCTCCAGCACCGGCACCAGATCGCGGACGGCCGAGATCTTGGAGCTGACCAGCAGCACGTACGGGTCGTCGAGCACGGCCTCCATACGCTCGGGGTCGGTCACGAAGTAGGGGGAGATGTAGCCCTTGTCGAACCGCATGCCCTCGGTGAAATCGAGTTCCATGCCGAAGGTGTTGGACTCCTCGACGGTGACCACACCGTCCTTGCCCACCTTGTCGATGGCGTCGGCGATGAGCTCACCGATCTTGTGATCGTTGGCCGAGATGGCGGCGACCTGGGCGATCTGCTCCTTGTCGTCGACCTCGATCGACAGGCTGGAGATAGCGCTGACCGCAGCAGCCGTGCCGGCCTCGATGCCTCGCTTGAGCGACATGGGATTGGCCCCGGCGGCCACGTTCTTGAGACCCTCGGTCACCATGGCGTGAGCCAGCACGGTGGCGGTGGTCGTGCCGTCACCGGCCACGTCGTCGGTCTTCTTGGCCACCTCCTTGACCAACTCGGCCCCGATGGACTCGAGCGGGTCCTCGAGTTCGATCTCCTTGGCGATCGAAACACCGTCGTTGGTGATGGTGGGGGCGCCCCATTTCTTGTCCAATACGACATTACGACCCTTGGGGCCGAGCGTCACCCTGACCGCATCGGCCAGAACGTTCATTCCCGCTTCCAAACTTTGGCGGGCTTGACTGTCAAAAGAAATCTGCTTCGCCATGGTGATTGGCGACCTCCGATTGATAGAACCTAAGGAACTGGATAACTCGTTAGCACTCTAGCAAGGAGAGTGCTAACAAGCCACCTTCTCCCGGCGAGTGAGCGGGGCCGATCATCACCAGCCCCCGGCGATGTCGGAACGGCAAGCGACCGGCCGACGAGGCATGTCGAAAAGCCGTCGTCGTACCGGTCGCCAGGGTTCCCGCGAATCAGTTGCCGGATGCCGGGCACAGGGTCGTACCGGCGGCCTGTGATCAAGGGCGATCACAGCAGAACAACACTCCTTCGGACCGAACATCGGGATCGTGACCGAAATGAGCCCATCGGCTCAACCAACTGAGCCGGGTGCCTTGGCGGCGGCCGAGGTTTCAGTCCCGGCCGATGCCGGCGGGCCGGAAACGGGCCGAAAGAATGTCCGCCACCTGTTCGACCACCAGTACCGACGTCTCCCCGAGGGCGCGGTCCCGACCGTAGATCTCGACCAGGGACCGGACCTCGAGATCGTCGGGATGGCCCACGTCGTCGGCCACCACGCCAACCACGGCCACCACCGGAACCCCCATCTCCGAGGCCCATCGGTACACGCCGCCCACCACCTTGCCCGAGAACGAGCCGGTG
The DNA here is from genome assembly GCA_024638815.1 of Acidimicrobiales bacterium. Lineage (GTDB taxonomy): Bacteria > Actinomycetota > Acidimicrobiia > Acidimicrobiales > SZUA-35 > JAHELU01. The sequence goes on from JAHEJM010000033.1 coordinate 16,936, forward strand.
TCGAGCCGACCCTCGCCGGTGATACACAGGGCGGCGCCATGGAGAAGATCGTCGAGCCCGGCCCGCTCGGCCAGCAGCTCGAAGCCCGATTGCAGGCGAGCCCCGATGGCCACCAGGCCACCGGCCAGACCACCGGCGGCACCGGCACCGGCCACCGTGCTCAGATCCACCTCGTACTTGTCGACATACAGCTGCTGCAACCGCTCCAGACGGCGGGTCAGCAGCCGGACCTGGGCCGGCGTTGCCCCCTTCTGGGGGGCAAAGACGGTGGCGGCGTCGACAAACAGGGTGTCGACGTCACAGGCCACCACGATGTCGAGCGCCTTGAGCCTTCCCGGCGGGGGTAGCGCCTCCAGCGCACCCAGCCCACCATCGGTCGTGGCCGATCCGCCGAGCAGGACGTAGATGGTGCGGGCCCCGACCTCAACCGCCTGGGCGATCAGCTGACCGGTGCCGACGGTCGACGCCTCCAGCGGGTCGTTGCCCTCGGCCCCACCGGCCAGCACCAGACCGGAGGCGGCCGACATCTCGATGAAGGCTTCGCGACCTTCCAGGCGCCAACCGGCCTCCACCGGTTGACCCAAAGGGCCGGTGACCGTGGTGACCTTGTTGGCCCCACCCAGGACCTCCAGCGAGCCCTCGCCACCGTCGGCCAGGGGTACAACCCGTGGTGTCCAGCCGGCCTCGGTGGCCGCTCCGGCCGCCGCCACGCCCAACTCGACACTGCCGGCGGTGCCACGGAACTTGTCGAAGGCCAGGACCACCCCGGGGTCGTCGGAGTCGGACGGTCTCCGTCGCCGGGACATCATGGAGAATCGGATGACGTCACCGACGGCCGGACTGAAGTGGCATCAGATGGGGATGGCGTCGTCGGTCCCGACCACGACCACGATGTCGGCCATACCGGCGTCTGCCGGATCATCGCTGAGGGAGGCGGCGGTGTCCAACGGCCCGACCAGTGAGTCCAGCCCGGTCCCCAGCGTTTCGGCCACGGCCAGGGCCTCGGCCTCGTAACCCTCGGAGTAGTAGATACCCGATTCCTGTGGCTCCAATGCGTTGCCGGCGGGGATGGTGGAGTACCCGGCCAGCGACAACAGATCGGTTCCCTGGCCGGCGATGCCGCTGCGGTCAGTGGCGTTGAGCACCTGCACCGTCACCTCGCCGGGGGGGCGAAGGGCGGAGGCCGTGGTGCTCGTCGTATCATCCGTGGTTTCGTCCACGGCCTGATCACCCACCCCCTGGTCGGTCGTGGCGTCACCCGCCATGGAGCCATCGTCAGCCATCGACCCGTCGTCGACCACGCCATCGGCCCCGGCCTCGGCCTCTTCGGGAGCGGCCGGATCGAGACCCTCCCCGTCGCTGCCGTCCGGCGCATCGACGGTTTCCACTCCGTCGTCGGCCGCCACCGTGTCGTCCCCGGAAGGGGCATCCAGACTGCGAGTGAGCAGATAGCCACCGACGACGAGGGCCAGCAGCACCACGATCACGCCGCGGAACAGGTCGGTACCCCCGTAGCGGGCACGGCGATCCTCCTTCGGATCGGGGTCCTGATCGTGATAGTCGGACTGATCGGGGTACGGCTCCGCATGCGGATCGGCGTAGTGGTCCAGATCGGGGGCTTGTCGAGACATGAAGGTCTCCCTCATCGAGAGCGGGCGCTGTTGCGAGAGGCGGCGACGGCGACGAGCCGTGGCCCACCGCCCGGGCCGGCTGTGACACGCCAACTCAGCTGACTCAAATGTAGCGCCACCGGCAGCCTCGCCCCGCCCACTGGGTAAACTCTTCGTCGGGGATCGTGCTCGCACGGTGAGCACGCCTCCCGGTTCAGGCCCGGGTAGCTCAGCTGGTAGAGCACCGCTCTTGTAAAGCGTAGGTCAGGGGTTCGATTCCCCTCCCGGGCTCTTCGGCCGTTCGCTGACACCATCAAACGGCGACCACGTCAGTGAATCCCGCCGCAAATCAGGTGCCGGTGAATCGGTGCTCGGGGTCGGCCGGTGAATCGGCGCGGCGATTACGGCAGTAAGATGTAGACCCGGCCCTGGGCCTTGGTCGACTGGACCGCAAGCAGGGCGTTGTCGGGAAGCACGCCCCCGACCGACCAGCAGACGGGCCCGCTCACCCCTTGGCCGGCCCCGAGCGTGGCCGCCAGGTCGAGCGAGTCGCCGGCGCCACACGGCGACGGAGTGGAGGCCAGATCGTTGCCGTCGGCATCGACCAGAGCCAGCTGCAGATCGGCCAACTCACCCTCACCCTCGGCCTCGTCGTTGACGATCTGCACAGCAAGGCGGGCCTCGCCGTCGGCGCCGTCGGACTCGACCGACTGCAGCTGGAGTGTCCACGGCTGGGTTTCGGCCCCGTCGGGATACTCGACACGAATACCGGATCCAGGATCATGGGGATTGGCCAGCGAACCGATGACGGCTTCGGCGTTGCCATCCCCAGCGGTCTGCTCGGTGCCGTCAGCGCCGTCGTCGGAGTCGTTCTGCAGCTGGAACGCCAGGTAGCCGGCGACGCCGGCCGCGGCCAAGGCCAGAACTCCGAGGATGGCGTAGAGGACGCGCCGACCCATCCCGGCCGAAGGGGTGGGGGCGTCCAGTGGCGACACCGCAGCCCGGGGCGACTCGTAGCCGAGGCTCGATGCCTGTATCGGAGGCTGGCCCGGTCCCGTCGGTTGCGGGGCCGCCTGGAAGTCCCCGCCCTGGTAGTCGGCGGCGAATCCAGGATCGGTGGAGGCCTCGGGGTCATAGCCCGGACCGTCATAGGCCGGTGAAGGCTGGCTCGGGCTGAAGCTCGGGGAATCGTAGGAATGGGTATCAGCGGCCTGGGTCTCGACCTGTCCCGGGGCCGTAGAGGCCTGGCCGTCATGGTCGAAGCCGGCGTAGGCGGTCTCATCGCCGGTGGATTCGGCGGCGGCCGCCGAATCGTCGAGGGCCGCCAGGTCGTCGCCGGCCCGTTCGTATGGCTGCTCGCCGTATGCCTGCTCGCCGTGAGTTGGCTCGTCGTAGCTCGGCTCGTCATAGGCCGAATTGGCGAATCCCGGCCGCGAGTTGCCGAATCGGCCGGAGAACTCGGATCCGCTCAGGGTGTCGATCACGGGCTGCTCTGTCGTCGGTTCTCCGTCGACCTCGACCGAATCGGCCGGCGCCGTATCCGCTGCTGCATCCGACAGCACATCGGACGTCATGGTCGACGGCGAATCCAGCGCCGTGCCCTCCACTGCTTCGGTGTCGGCATCGATCAGCGTGTCGGCATCGATCAGCGTGTCGGCATCGATCAGCGTGTCGGCATCGATCAGCTCGTCAGCATCGATCAGCTCGTCAGCATCAATCAGCTCGTCAGCATCAATCAGCTCGTCAGCATCAATCAGCTCGTCAGCATCAATCAGCTCGTCAGCATCGATCAGCGTGTCGGCATCGGCCTCAACCTGCTTGTTGATGTCGCCACGCCGAGCGTCGGCCTCGGCCTCGGCCTGCAGTCGCAGGAACAGCTCACTGCCGGTCTCCCGGGTTGTGCCGGCCAGCTCGGTCAGCCCGGCGGCAGCACCGGTTGCAGCGGCACCGGCTGCCGCCACCTCCGAGGTTCCGGGGCGGTCGTCGGGCGTGGACACCGACTCGACCGGCGTTTCGGTTCCGGTGCCGGCAACCGACGTCTCGGCCGATTCCGCCACCCATGCCGTCATGGGCTGGTGATCGCCCGTGACGGCAGCGGCTGCCGCCGCCGATTCACCGGTGTCAAAGGTGCCGTCGTCGGGCCAGGGTTGGGACGATGCGAATTCATCGTGGGAGCCGGACTCGGGGGGAGCCCAACTCGAACCGGTGGGCGAGCTGGACTCGGCGGAAGTTCCCGAGGAGAAGGGATCGGCGTAGGAGGATGCACCGGCCGCCGATTCACCGGTGTCGGCCGTCAGCGACGTCGTGTCGAAACCGGTGGCTTCGCCGAGGACGCTGTCGGGGGCCGTGGTTTCGGCAAACGCACCCTCGGCCGCCGTGTCGGTGACCGAGCCGTCGCCGGTCTCGATCTCGGCATCGGGACGAGGGCCGTAGCCTTCGGGCCACCACTGACCGTCGAAGGCCTCGTACCACCCTTGGGGTGGTGGCCATTCATAGAGATTTCCGTCCCAGGCTTTGTATGTTGCCTCAGTCACTGCTCCTACCTACCTCTGCGTCCGGAACGCCGCACTCGCTAACTCGGATCCTGCCGGAGTCGCACGACTTCAAAACATGCTACGGCCGAAGCCATGGCAACATTCAGGCTGTTCAGATAACCGGCGAGTGGTATCGAGGCTAGGACGTCGACGCGTTTGCGTACAAGCTGTGACAAACCCTGGCCCTCATCCCCCAAGACTAGGGCAATTCGCTCACCGGTACGCGTCGGCAGGTCGAACAAGGAGCGATCTCCCGCCTGATCAAGCCCCACCGTCAGAATCCCGGCGTCGGTCAGATTGGCGATGGCGGTGGGAATACCGGCCACGATTGCCATGGGAACGTGCTCCACTGCGCCGGCCGCCACCTTGGTCACGGCGGGGGTCACATGGGCGGCCCGATGGCGGCCCAGGATCACACCGGTGACCCCGGCACATTCCGCCGTGCGCAGCATGGCGCCCACGTTCCCGGGGTCGGTCACCCCGTCCAGGACGAGCAGAAAGGCGTGGGGATCAGCCACCAATTCGTCGAAGTCGGCCTCGGTCAGCGGGGCGGCCCGGGCCATCACGCCCTGATGGGATTCGGTCACGGCCTCCGACGCCAGGTGACGGCGGGACACCTTGCGATGAGGAACACCGAGTTCCTGAGCCAGCTGCTCGATGTCATCGAGGATGTCGGCGCGGGCGAGATCGTCGATCACCAAGACCTCACGAACCTGGCGTTTTCCGGCCAGTAGCAGCTCCCGTACAGCCTGGCGGCCCTCGACCTGTTCACCGCCGAGGCCGCGGGTTCGACGGCGTCGGGGCGAACCGGACGAAGATGGTGCCGACTGGCGGCGGCCCTGATCAGGACGGCTCTCGCCTCGACCGCGCCGGCCACTCCCGCCACTGCGCCGAGGATCCTTGCGTCCTGCCCGCCCCTGCCGGCGAGGCCCTTTTCTGCCCGTCATTGTCGTCCCATCGCTCGGTTCGAGACTAGGTGCGGCGGGACGGCGCCCGCCACCTCGAGTTTGACCTTCGGCCAAACGTCGCCGAGAGTTGACCTAACCGTGAACATCCACGTCACCAAGCGAGACGAGGTGCGGCGGGACGGCGTTCCTGCCGCCGGCCGAAGACGGCTTGAATTTGGCCTTTGGCCAAACGTCGCCGAGAGTCGACCTACTCGTGAACATCCAACTCACCACGCGATACGAGGGCCACGGCGAAGCATTGAATACCGTTACCCAGATCGGCGACGCCCTCGGTTCGCTTGCCCTTGACCGTGACCGGCGCTCCGACCGCAGCCGACAGGGTCTGCTCCATGCGAGATCGAACCGGGGCGATCTTGGGCTCGTCGCACACGACGGTGCAGTCGATGTTGACCACCCACCACCCGGCGTCTTGGACCCTACCGACGGCTTCGGTCAGCATGGCGATGCTGTCGGCGCCCTTGTTGGCGGAGTCGGTATCGGGGAACAGCTGCCCGATGTCACCCAGCCCCACCGCCCCAAGAACGGCATCGGTGCAGGCGTGGGCGATCACGTCGGCGTCACTGTGACCGGCCAGACCCCGCTGCCTATCGAAGGTCACGCCACCCAGGACCAGCGCCCGAGCCGGGTCGTTCGACCAGGGATGGACGTCATAGCCCTGCCCGATACGAAACGGGGCAACCATCGATTCGTCCGTCATGCGTGGGCCTCATCGGTGGCCGGGAGCGACCGGCTCAGCACCTCGGCCACGGCCAGATCCCGGGGAAAGGTGATCTTGATGTTGTCATGGTCACCGGCAACCTGCGTCACCGGTATCTCCAGCCGTTCGACGACGGTTGCATCATCGGAGGCCCGCAGGCCCGACTCATGGGCTCTGCGGACGACCTCGGTCCGGAACCCCTGCGGGGTCTGTACGGCAACGAAGCGAGTACGATCCACGGCCGGACCATCCACCTGGCGGAGGCTGTCCACCACCGGTACCACCGGGACAACAGCGTCGGCACCGGCGGCCAATGCCGTGACAACCCTGCGGGTCACGGCCGGTGACACCAGGGGGCGGGCGGCGTCATGAATGAGCACATGAGTGGCATGGTCGGGCACGACGGCAAGTCCGTTGCGAACCGAATCCGACCGCTCCACCCCTCCCTCGACCCGGTGCTCGACGCCGAGATCCCGGGCCGTACCCAGGAACGAGGGGCCGACCACGACCACCCCCTCGACAACAGAGGTCATGGCGGCAACCGACCAGTCGATGACTCGGCGGCCGGCCAGGAGTTCGAGCTGCTTGGGTCGGCCGAAACGTCGGCCCGACCCTGCAGCCACCACAATGGCCCAGGGCCGGAATCCGGGGTTGCCTTCAAGCCGATGCTCGACGGTCTCGGTCATCGGTGCCGACGGTAGCCGAAGGCCGACCAAACCCCCCATCGCCACGGCAGATGGGGCGGGATCGGCAGTTCCTCGCCAAGACGGAACGTGTGGTGTGTGTCACTTCCGGGGCCAACTGGTCTACCGTCTATGGGTATGAACGGAATCGAAGTCCTGAGATCGGTCGAACTCTTTCGTGACCTCGACGACGACGCGCTGAACGAGCTGGCCAACTACACCGAACGGCGGAAACTGGCCCGGGGCGACGTGCTCTTCGAGGAGGATGCCGAGCCCGACGAGTTGTTCGTGGTCATTTCGGGACGGGTGGCCATGGTCAACCGGTCCATCGACGGTCGGGAATCGGTGGTGGCCCTCATGGAGAAGGGCAACCTGTTCGGCGAGATGCCCATGTTCGACGGACTTCCCCGCTCTACCGACGCCCGGGCCCTGGAATCGTCGGAGGTCCTGGCCATTCCCTACGACCCGGTGAAAGCTCTGTATGCCGCTCGACCCCGCCTGCTGTGGCGGGTGGTGGAGCTGCTGGCGGGGCGGCTCCGGCAGATGGACGGCGTGTTGGCCGACTCGGTGTTCCTCGATGTCACGGGACGAACGGCCAAACGTCTATTGGAGATCGCCGGCGATTCCGATGACTTCGCTCTCCCGGTCACACAGGAGGAGCTGGCGGGCATGGTCGGGGCCAGCCGGGAGCGGGTCAACAAAGCCATCGCCTCGTTCATCAAGCTCGGCTGGATCGCCCAGCGCGACCGGCGGTATCAGATTCTCAAGCGGGATCAGCTCGAGCTCCGCTCGCGCTAGCCGGCACTCCCCCACCGGGCCGGCTCCGCAGGCTCGGGCCTCGACCCCTACGTGCGAACGACGTCGGACCGGGCCAGATGCTCGAACACTTGGGACCAGGCATCGGCCGAGTCCCGCGGACGGTGCACGGGCAGGTCGGGATCGTGGACAAAATCATGGCGGGCCCCCGGGTACCGGGCCACCTTCACCCCAAGCGAGATCAGCTCGTCCACGTCGGCCACGGGCGTGAACTGATCGTCGGTCCCGACCACGGCCAGGATCGACGACCGGTCCTCCACGTGGGTCAGCAGGTCCAGGGGCTCCCGCTGGTTCGGGCCCCGCCAATGGCTGGGCAGTCGGATCATGCCATAGAAGCTGACGATGCGGTCGAACCGAAGCGACGCCGCTGCTTTGTAGGCATACATCCCGCCGAGCGAGAACCCGATGAGGGCCACCGGGTCGACCTCCAGACGATTGGCGGCATCGACCAGGTCGGCCACGACCTCGTCGTCGTCCAGTCCGCTCACGGCTTGATCCCGGTCCTCGATGGTTGCCTGCTGCAAGTCGTCGCTACCGATGGCGTCGACCACGATCACATTCCAGTTCTGGGTCACGGCCAGGCTGGATGCCAGATCGTCGAACAACCGACGCCGACCGGCCAAATCGGGGGCGAGTACGACACCCCGGCGAGCTCCGATGGTGGCATGCAAATCGGCCAATGCACCTGACGAGAGTTCGATCTCCACTAGTCTCACTTGTTATCGGACGTTGACGATCAGGCCAAGCTCAGCGACGTTTGGTAGGAGGCCAAACTCGGGGAGAGGTGGCCGACATCGAACACGCAATCCTCGGGTGTGGTCGACTCCCCGATCGAGGGACTCATCAATACTGGTCGATGATTGAATCACCAGCAAGCCGGGCGGCACCATCCTTCAGTGCCCTGGCCCGGGCCGCCCCGATGCCCTCGACCGCCTCCAGCTCGGCGGTGGTGGCACCCAGAATCTTGCGCAGCGTGCCGAAGTGCGCCACCACGCGCATGACATGGATCTCGTTGACCTGAGGCAGTTTGGACAGCAGTCGGAAACCCTTGGGTTCACAACTCTCGTCGAGATTGCCCGACGGGCCCAACAGATGCAGGGTCCGAGCCAGGCGCTCGTCGTCGAACAGGGCCTCGTCATCCAGTTCTGCCAGCGCCTCCATGGCGTCCTCGGAGCGCAGGTCGGATCCGGGCTGCAGGTAGTCGATGATCAAGAGGCGCCGCTCGTCCTCGACCCCAACCATCAACTCCTCGAGTTGTAGCCGGACCAGACGGCCGTCGGTGCCCAGCTCGAGGAGGTTGAACTCGATCTCGGTGGAGATGCGAAGCACCATCTCCATGCGCTGGAGCACCTCGACCACATGACGCACCGTGACCAGATCCTCGGCCTCCAGCGCCGATAGCTTGCGAGACACCTGCTGGAGGCGAGCCCGGTACCGCTCCAGGGTTTGCAGGGCCTGGTTCGATCGCTCCAGGAGACGGCTGGTGGAGTGGATCTGGGTGACCTGGTCGCCGATATAGACCTGGATCTGTTTGCGGGACTCCGACACCGCAACCACCGGTGTGTTGAGCATACGGGCCACCCGTTCGGCCGTGCGGTGCCGGGTGCCGGTCTCCGACGTGGGCACATTGGGATTGGGGACCAGATGCACGTTGGCCCGGGCGATGCGACTGACGTCGGAGGCCAGGATGATCGCACCGTCCATCTTGGCCAGCTCGGAGAGGCGCTGGGGGGTGAAGGCGGCGTCCAGCAGGAACCCGCCGGAGCAGATGTTCAAGACCTCGGGCCCGTCCCCGATGACGATGAGACCGCCGCGCCCCGACTGCAACACACGGTCAAGCCCCTCTCGCAGCGGTGAGCCGGGCGCAATCAGGGACAACGTCCGAGTCAGCGCGGCATCTGATCGCAGATCCATACATGCCCATGGTACTTTCACTTGGCGGTCGATGCCTTGAGCATTGAGGCAAGACTTTGTCGCCACGGGAACTCGAGGTCGCGGCCCGAGGCCGTATCCCGAAACACGTCGACCAGATTCGCTCTCGACGACGATGCCCGGCGTCCTGGCCGGGGCTCTCAGCGGGCCGAGTCCAATTCCTGAGGGGTGAGAGCCAGGGCCTCGGAAAGAGTACCGGCCCGAATGAGGCGAAGGCCGGTGGGGCCATCACCGGCCGACGGAGGCACCACTGCGGTTCGGAAGCCCATGCGATACGCCTCCTGGAGGCGAAGTTCGAGCATGGGCACGGTGCGCAACTCACCGCCCAGGCCGACCTCGCCACAGGCCACCACGTCGGGGGCGATGGGGGCGCCGTCGATGGCCGAGGCCAGGGCGAGTGCCACGGCCAGGTCACCGGCCGGCTCGTCCACGGTGGCGCCGCCGGCAACCGACAGGAAAACGTCGGCGGTGCCGGCCCGATAGCCCGCCCTGCTGGCCAGCACGGCAGCCACCAGGTCCACCCGGCGACCGACCAGCCCCTGAACCGCCATTTGGCCGCTGCGCCCCGTCACCGGAGCCACCAAGGCCTGGACCTCGGCCAGGAACGGGCGTCGCCCGGCCAACGCCGGCGCAACCACCGATCCGGGGAGCGACGGCCGACGGTCCTGGAGGTAGCGCCGGGACGGGTCGGGGACGGCCTGGAGCCCGGAACCGGTCATCTCGAAGATGCCGATCTCACTGGTGGGGCCGAAGCGGTGCTTGGCCGCCCGCAGGAACCGCAGGCTACCGTGGCCGTCGCCGTCGAAGGTGACCACGGTGTCGACCATGTGTTCCAACAGCCGGGGCCCGGCGATCGAGCCCTCCTTGGTGACATGCCCGATGATCAGCAGCGACACCCCGGTTGCCTTGGCCCCGTCGATGAGTCGGCCGGCCACGGCCTTGACCTGGCTTATCGAGCCGGGAGCGGTGTCGACCGAGTCGTCCCGCATTGTCTGGATGGAATCGATGATCAACAACTGGGGTTGCCGATGGGTCATGGCGGTGACCGCAGTATCGACGGAGACGTCGTCGACCACGAGCAGCCCGGCGGGGATGGGACCGAGGCGACCGGCCCGTGCCGCCACCTGACTGGGGGCCTCCTCACCGGCGACCAGAACCACGGAGCTGCCGGCGCCGGCGACGGCCGTGGCCATCTGCAGGGTGAGGGTGGACTTGCCCACGCCGGGTTCGCCGGCCAGGAGGGTGACCGAACCCGGGGTCAGCCCGCCACCGAGCACCCGGTCGACCTCGTCGACCCCAACCGGGAACGGCAGGGCCAAGTCGGGGTCGACCTGGTGGAGGGGTTGCAGGTTGGAACCGCCGTCCATGCCGGACCCACCCCGCAGACGCGACGGCCGGCGGGCCGAACGCTCGGCCTCGGCCATGGTGGCCCACGCCGAACAGCCCGGGCAGCGACCGGTCCAGGCCGGAGCCTCGGTTCCACAATCGGTACAGACGAAGATGCGCCTCGGTTTGGCCATGGGCAAAGACTACTGAGCGGGTCTGACAGCCTCGGTCGAGACCGATGGCCTCCGGTCGACGAGCACGGCGGCCGAGATGACGGCCAGGATCAGGCAGACGGTCCAGACCGGCTGGTAGCTGCCGGTTGCGTCGACAATCCAGCCGGCGGCCGGCGAGCCCAGGCTGAGGCCGCCGAGAAAGCCGAGCATGACCACGCCCGAAGCCCGACCGGCCTGTAGTCGGGGCACGGTGACAATGATGGCAAGCATGGCCACGGCGTTCCAAGCGGCGATTCCGACGGCGTTCAGCACCGTCGACGGCCACGGCAACCAGGCCCCGACCCACGGGGTGGCCAGTAGCGACAGGCAATAGGCGGCGCCGACCAGGGCCAGCATGGCGAGCATGGGCGACGGCGCAATCCTCGTCTCGGCCAATCGTCCGACCACCACCCGAACCCCGACTCCCAACAAGCCGGTGACGGCCACCAGCAAGCCGGCAACGGTGACCGACAGACCGACCGTCTCATGGGCCCACAGGGGAAAGAACCGGCTGGTGGCCCCGCCCACCGTGCCCATGAACAGGGCGTACAGAGCGAGTCGCCAGATCCACGGATCCAGCTGGTTCGAGGCCCCGGCCGAGTCCACCGTCCTCCCTGCGCCGCCATCGGCCCTTGCGCCAACCCCATGTCCTGCGACCTCGGCCCGGTCGGCTGCGGGCCGGGCGACGTCGTGGTCGTTGTCGTCCCCGTCACGGTCGAGCAGCTCCCGTGCCTGGGGCGGCAATGCCACCATGACCAGCAGTGCGGCGCCACCGAAGGCCGCGGCGTAGACCCAGCTCGCCCCCCGCCAACCGAACCATAGGGCCAGGGTGGGCAGGGTCAAGCCGGAGAGGAAGATGCCCACCTGCACGCCGGACTGTTTGATTCCGGTGATGGTGCCCCGCCGTCCGGGGGCCACCCGTTCTGCGATGAGGGCGTTGGTGGCCGGATTACCCCAACCCTGGGGTATGCCGGCGACCACGGCCGACACCGCCAGCATGATCACACTGGTCGATGCCGCCATCAGCCCCATGCCCAGGCCGCTGAGGACAAGGGTGACGAGTATGGAGGTTCGGGCCCCGATGCGATCGGTGAGACGACCCGATGACGGAGCGGTCAGGGCCCCCACCATCGTGTTGACGGCACCGACCACGCCGATCTCGGTCCGGCTCATCGAGAACTCGGCCAGCAGATCGACGGTGAGCACGGCCATGGCGAAGATCTGGAACGACGACGCCGTCATCGCCCACACCAGGGTGGCCAGCAGGGCGGACCGGTTCTTGATCTCGTGGACCGGAGCGGTTGCGGTCATGGGGTTCGACGGCGATGAGGATCTCAGCCGCCCGACGGTTCCTCTCCGGTGATGGAGGCCGCCATCTCGGTCGAGAACCCATCGTCGTCTCCGAGATCGAAGGTGCGCAATAGCTCGTGGCCCCGGGCCTCCTCCCGTTCACCGTCGGGGTTGAACCAGGCGGTGCCGAAACCGTACTGACGAGCTTCGTCCAGGGTGTCGAGGCTGTCGTCGATGACGAGAATTCGCTCCGCGGGCTCGCCGGTGACCCGGCGCAGCACCTCGAAAATCGGCCGGTCCGGCTTGCGAACCCCGACCGAACCGCTGACCACCCACGGGTCGATCAGACCCTCGAGGCTGTGGTTTCGTCGCAGTTTGGTGGCCCACTGGGCGCCGTCGTTGGTGATGCAGGCGGCCCGAATGCCATGGGATCGTAGCCGGCGCAAGTACTTGACCACTCCCGGCATGAGCTGGTGACGACCGAGATAGGCGGCGTCGAGTTCGTTCACAACCCCCTCCACCCCGATCGAAGGCCAGAACGCGGCCGATGTCATACGACCGAGACTGACCTGACGGGCCCGAGCCGCGATGTCCTCGGCCGACACGGTGGAACCCCGCTCCCGGGCAAAGGGAACCAGCAGCTTGTTGATGTCGTCGCCCTCCCGATACAGCACACCCATGCCGTCGAGAGCCACCACCCGGAACTGACGCTGACCGTTCCCCCCGGTGCCACCGGGCTGAGTGCGACCGGTCGAGCCGGCCCGGCCCGAACCGGTGCCGCGACCGGCCGGTGCGGCACGACGACCCTGGGCATCGACCGGACGTTTCTTGGGCGCCGGTTTGCGGCGACGGCCGCTGATGAAGCGAAGGAGCCGGGCGAACAACAGTAGGCCTGCGAGCACCGCGGCCACCACGGCCACGCCCCGCAGGACCTGGGCCGTGATGGAGCGCCGGGCCGAGGCCAGGGCCACGTCGACCCGTTCCCGCCGGGCCATCGTGACCCCCCATTGCGACGTCACCGACGACTCCGATTGGTCGAAGGCGGCGTTCGACTCGTCCTCCTGGATCTCTCCAGGAACGGTTACCGACAGTTGCACGCTCAGGTCCTGCCCGTTGGCGCCGTAATACTCGGCGATGTCCTGCAGGCTCCGACCCAGCGCCGCCTCCAGTTCGGAGTCGGTGAACTCGCCGAACCCGTCGGTGGTGTCGATGACGCCGTTGACCTCATAGTCGAGCCGACCGAAGCTCTGTTCCCGGGTCAGGGTGAAGTCCTGGAACAAACCGGTTTGGCCACCCAGCTCACCCATCACCTCGGCGAACTGGGGTGGGGTACCGAACGCCTTCGAGGCGATGACCGTCACGTTGCCGGCCTCGCCCTCGGTCGGGGGCTCGATCTGCCAGCCGGCCTGGGCCAAGTCGGACAGCGGGATACCGGCCGAGTCCCGATCAAGGTCGAGCAGGCGGTCGGCGGCCTCCTGATCGAGTACGGCCTTGGCCACGACCATGCCCGAGCCGTCGGGTTCGACGTCGACATCGACCTGAAGGTCGGCCCGGCACGAGGTGGCGACGGCAGCGAACAGCAGCAACCCGACCAGACGCCACAACCGGTACTTTGGGCTCAAAACGCGACGAACCACGGGTCCACACTACTGGCAAGACCCGTGGCTTCGTCCGCGGAGTTGGGGACTCAGCCTTCCTCGCCGGCTTCGGCCAGCTCCGGGGTGGAAGGAGGCTCGAAACCTTCGTGAGAAGTGAAGCTGAGCTCCAGCTTGCCGTCGTCGTTGGTCACCACATCGACCACGATGATCTGGCCGGCCCGGAACTCCTTGTACAGGAGCTTCTCCGACAGCACGTCCTCGATCTGACGCTGGATGGCACGACGAAGTGGCCTGGCACCCATGGACGGGTCGTAGCCGACCTCGGCCAGGTGATGCTTGGCGTCGACGGTGAGCTCGAGGCCGATGCCCTGACCTTCGAGTTGGTCGACCGTGCGCTTGATCATGAGATCGACGATCTCGGTGACCTCGGCCCGGCTCAGCTCGTGGAACACGATGGTCTCGTCGATGCGGTTCAGGAACTCGGGACGGAAGTGGACCTTCAGGGCCTCGTTGACCTTTTCCTTCATGCGCTCGTAGGTGACGGCCTCATCGTTCTTGGCAAAGCCCAGGGTGGCCTTGCGCAGATCCTGGGTGCCCAGGTTGGACGTCATGATCAGTACGGTGTTGCGGAAGTCGACACTGCGGCCCTGGCTGTCGGTGAGACGGCCTTCCTCCAGGATCTGGAGCAGGGCGTTGAACACATCGGGGTGGGCCTTTTCGATCTCGTCGAACAGCACAACGCTGAACGGCTTGCGCCGCACCGCCTCGGTGAGCTGACCACCTTCCTCATAGCCCACGTACCCGGGGGGCGAACCGACCAGGCGGCTCACCGTGTGCTTCTCCATGTACTCCGACATGTCGAGGGTGATGAGGGCCTTGTCGTCGCCGAACAGGAACTGCGACAACGTCTTGGCCAGCTCGGTCTTACCCACACCAGTGGGTCCGAGGAAGATGAACGAACCCGAGGGTCGGTTGGGATCCTTCAGCCCGGCCCGCGTACGACGGATGGACTGGGACACCGCCCTGATGGCGTCCTGCTGACCGATGACCCGCTTGTGGAGTTCGTCCTCCATGCGCAGCAGCTTCTCGGTCTCCTCCTCGGTCAGCTTGTAGACCGGGATGCCGGTCCAGATGGAAAGGACCTCGGCGATCGACTCCTCGTTGACCTCGTCGAACAGGTCGGTGCCGGCGGCCTTGATCTCGGCCTCCATACCCTCCCGCTTCAACAGCAGTTCCTTTTCCTGATCACGGAGCCGGCCCGCTTCTTCGAAGTCCTGCTGCTCGACCGCTTCCTTTTTGCTCTTCACCACTTCGCCCAGCTCGTTCTCCAGCTCCTTGAACGCCGGCGGGGTGTTCATCCGCTTGATGCGGAGCCGGGAACCGGCCTCGTCGATGAGGTCGATGGCCTTGTCCGGCAGATGACGATCAGAGATGTAGCGGTCGGCCAGATTGGCCGAGGCCACCAGGGCCTGATCGGTGATGGTGACTCGGTGATGGGACTCGTAGCGATCGCGCAGTCCCTTGAGGATCTCGATGGTGTGCTCGACGGTGGGTTCCTCGACCTTGATGGGCTGGAACCGGCGCTCCAGCGCAGCGTCCTTCTCGAGATGCTTGCGGTATTCGTCCAGTGTGGTGGCACCGATGGTCTGGAGCTCGCCCCGGGCCAGCATGGGCTTGAGGATGGAAGCGGCGTCGATGGCGCCCTCGGCGGCGCCGGCACCGACAAGGGTGTGAAGCTCGTCGATGAACAGGATTATGTCGCCCCGGGTCTTGATCTCCTTGAGCACCTTCTTGAGCCGCTCCTCGAAATCACCCCGGTAGCGGGATCCGGCCACCAGGGCACCGAGGTCGAGGGTGTAGAGCTGCTTGCCCCGAAGGGTGTCGGGAACGTCGTCGGCCGCGATCTGCTGGGCCAGGCCCTCGACGATGGCGGTCTTGCCCACGCCGGGCTCACCGATCAGCACCGGGTTGTTCTTGGTCCGGCGGCTCAACACCTGCATGACCCGTTCGGCTTCCCGGGCCCGGCCGATGACCGGATCGAGGTTTTTCTCCCTGGCCAGCTGGGTGAGGTTGCGACCGAACTGGTCGAGGATGAGGGAACCGGATGGGCTGTCGGAGCCGCTGCCGCCGGAGGTGGCCGATGCCTTGCCGCCCTCGGAGGACGAAGAACCCTGGCCGGCGGGACCGGAGTAGCCGGAAAGCAGCTGGATGACCTGCTGGCGGACGCGCGACAGGTCGGCACCCAGTTTGACCAGAACCTGGGCGGCAACACCCTCGCCCTCGCGGATCAGACCGAGCAGGATGTGCTCGGTGCCGATGTAGTTGTGGCCGAGCTGGAGAGCTTCTCGCAGGGACAGCTCCAGCACCTTCTTGGCCCGCGGCGTGAACGGGATGTGGCCGCTGGGCGAGGAGCCGCCCTGGCCGATGATGTCTTCGACCTGGCTTCTCACCGCCTCGAGGGAGATGGACAGCGACTCCAGCGCCTTGGCCGCCACCCCCTCGCCTTCGTGGATGAGGCCGAGCAGGATGTGCTCGGTCCCTATGTAGTTGTGGTTGAGCAACCGGGCTTCTTCCTGAGCCAGGACAACGACCCGGCGGGCACGGTCGGTGAAACGTTCGAACATCAAAAATCTCCCATATTCGGGCAATCAGTCTTCGGCGTGAGGGGTGTCAATTCGTCAGTGGGTTGTCGTGATATCGGTCGACCGGTGACCGTTGGAGGGGGGGGTGAGAGGATTGGCGGCCGGCCACCGAGGTTACTTCCCAGCCTACCGGTGCCGGCGGGTGGTCGTTACTCGGGTCCACGCTGTGGTCTACGTCGTCGGGCGTCGTCTTGGTTGCGTTTGTGTCGATACTCGGTGCTTCCTGAGGCCCATAGTAGATAGTCGGCCGGAGTTCCTGAAATCGTGAGCACGGGGGTGATGACCCATGAACGGTCGGTGGCTTCAAGAGTTGATAACCCCGCAACGGCGTCGGATATTCACGATCTTGCTCTTGCGGTGCATCCAGATGCGGTGGTCAGGGCGTACGGTGAAGATGTGGACGCTTCGCCTCTTGCCTCGCTGCCCACAGCGGTCGACGACAGTGCTCGCATCGAATCGTGCCTGCTGGACACGGTTCGCATCGATGACGATCCCTATCTGACCGAGATCGCGTCCCATCTGATCAAGGCAGGCGGGAAACGGCAGAGGCCGTTCTTCACTATTAGCGCCGCCGCCACCGGGCTCGACGACGGTGTCTCCGTCGATTACGACGTGGTTCGGGGCGGGGTGGCGGTGGAGCTGGTTCAGGTCGGCTCGCTGTATCACGACGACGTCATCGACGAGGCCCAGATCCGGCGCAAGGTTTCCAGTGTCAATGCCCGGTGGGGCAACCTACGGGCCATCCTGGCCGGCGACTACCTACTGGCCAAGGCCTCGGAGATCGCCGCCGATCTCGGTACCGAGGTGGCGGGATTGCTGGCCACCACCATCGGTGAGCTGTGCAAGGGTCAGGTTGCCGAGCTGCAGACGCTGTACGACGTGAACCGCACGGTCGAGCAGTACCTACCGTCGATCGCCGGCAAGACGGCGTCGCTGTTCGCCGCCGCCACCCGCATCGGGGGCATCGTTCCCGAGTTCGAGCGGTCGGTCATCGACACCCTCACCGAGTTCGGACGGCTGTACGGCATGGCGTTCCAGGTGGTGGACGACATTCTCGATGTCATCGCCACCGACGAGCAACTGGGCAAACCGGCGGGGAGGGACATGCTCGAAGGCGTGTACTCGCTGCCGGTGATCTACACCCTGCAGTCCTCGGTGGGTGATGAGCTGGCCGAGCTGCTCGACGACGGCCTGGCCGAGGATGACCGCAAGGCCGCCATCGACTGTGTCCGCCGGGGCCCCGGCATCGATCAGGCCCTGGCGATGGCCACCAAGTTCGTGGACGGGGCCCGGGCCGAGATCCTCTCGGTGTCGGACAACAAGGCGGCAAATGCCCTGGCCGACACCGCCGGCTACCTGCTGACCACCGTGGAGCGGGTCCAGGCGGCATAGCTTTCGCCCACCGCTGGGTGAGCCTGGGCGGCCGTCGACCAGAGCCGGCCCTGGAAGCGCGGCCGCAACCTTCAGCCGACCGAGAGTCGACGTTGAGCCGTATGCGGTGTGTGCACGTCGGCCGACCCTACTCCCGTTGAATGGTTTGTGGCCGGGGTGGTGGGGTTTCGTTGGGTGTGGCCGGTCTGGTGTGCCAGACCACTTTGCCACTGGGCCCAAGCTGCGAGTACAAGGTGAGGTTCTGTTGGTGGAGTTCCCGGTGGCAGGGCCCGCACAGCAGGGCGAGTTGGTCGATGTCGGTCCGGCCCTTGGCCGGTGCAGTCCACGGCACCAGGTGGTGCGCCTCGCAGCGCTGAGGTGATGCACCGCAGCGAACACAGCCTCCATCCCGTACCGCCAGTCCGATGAACTGAGCGGCCGACGCGCGTCGCCGAGTCCGTCCCAGCCACAGGGGTTGGCCGGCGCTGTCGGTGAACATGGCATAGATCGGTGAGCCGGCAACGTACGAGGCGAAGACGTCGTCGGCGATCGGGCCGGTGCCGTGTTGGGTGGCCGGCTTGGCACCCAGGTCCTCCAGATTGATGGACACGACCACGGCTGGTTTCGATCGGCCGCCGGTGGCGGTGCCGTCGAAGAACTCGACCGCAGCGTCGAAAAGGCGGTGCTCCCATGGCGCGTGCTCGCCGACCGGTCGGTCACGACCACCCCCGGCTTGGTAGGCGGCATCGGCCGACACGCAGACCTGACTCCAGATCCGATCGATGATGGAATCCGGCCCTTCCAACACCAGGGTGGCCATGTCGGGCTTGCCCTCTCCGGCCGGTCTGAAACCGCGCCGGCACCGGCGGGCCTGCATCTGCCGGCGAGAACGGTCATTCACCTGACCTCGGTCTGCGTTGTCCTCCAGGTGCCGGTCGACCGCGTGGTCGGTCTGTCCCGGTGACATGCCGGCGACGTCATCTATCAACTCTTCGGGGATGTGCCCGGTCTCCGGGTGGGCGGCTTTGGTCAAGGCGTCGAGTGAGTCGGCGGCGATGGACCCGTCGGCCACTTTGGCCTCCAGCGACGAGTTGGCCGCCACGGCGGCGGCCCGGCGGGCGTCTCGGTTCACGCTGCGCTGCGACCGGCCCCTACCACCAAGCAGACCCCGGGCTCGTTTC
This sequence comes from Acidimicrobiales bacterium, assembly GCA_024638815.1. Taxonomy (GTDB): domain Bacteria; phylum Actinomycetota; class Acidimicrobiia; order Acidimicrobiales; family SZUA-35; genus JAHELU01. Next base: position 35,796 of record JAHEJM010000033.1, read on the forward strand.
CGGTCCGAGTTGGTGTCACCGGACGAACCGGCCACCCGGGCGGCAGCGACCAGCCGTTCACGTTCCAGCCGTTGTTCGTACTGCTGAGCCCGGCGAATAAACTCCCGGTCACCGAGAAGCTGAAGCGACAACACCAGGCGATCGAACAACGCATCGACGTTAAGAGGCTGGGCCGCCTCACTGTCGATCTTTTGTTCGATCAAGGTCATGCCACCACAATAACCAAAGGGTGTGACATCCAAGGTCAGCGGTAGAGGCGTTCCACCACTGGTCGGGCGGGTCCCGCTTCTACGTTCCGATCCCGAGCGGCCTGATCGACATCAGTTGACGGCGTTGTGCGCTGGTGTTCCGACACGGATAGGCGTATAGTTAAGCGCATGCCACGCGTGCAGGTGTACCTCCCCGACGATCTCCATGCGGAGCTCAAGAAGCGGGGCCTGCCCGCGTCGGAGTTGCTCCAGATCGCGCTCCGAGCTGAGCTCGAACGACAAGACGCGCTCGATGAGACGTCCCGGTACGTCGACGAACTGGTCGCCGAGGTCGGCGAGCCGGACCAACGGCAACGTGCTCATGCCGACGCCATCGTGCGGCGAATCCGCGACCGCTCCTTCCATCGCGTGAGCTGAGAAGTGCTGATTCTAGACAGCGGCGGACTGTCGCGTCTGTCAGCGCGCACGAAGACCGCAGCGGCCCTCATCCGGTCACTCGTCGAGCACGACCTCTGGCCACCCATCGTGCCAACGGTCGTGCTCGTCGAGTCGCTGCAGGGCGATCCAGGACGCGACGCCAACCCCAATCGGTTCTTGAAGACATGCATCGTCGAACCCGCCGTGAGCGAATCGGCGGCACGACGGGCCGCGCAGCTCCGACGTCTCGCACGAACCGGCTCGGCGGTGGACGCTCTCGTCGTCGTGCTCGCAGAACCTGGCGGGACGGTGCTGACAGGGGACCACGCCGATATCGAAGCGCTCGCCGCGCACGCCGACCGCGTTGCTGTCGAGGTCATCTGACGAGTGGCGTTCTCGATCACCTCGCCGACGGCCGAGGTGCCGTTCCTCCACTGGCTGGTACGGCCGCGATACAGGTTTCGTGAACCGTGCGAACTGTCGGCCAGGGCGACCTACTGCGCAGCCTTGCTGCTCGACCGCTCGCCCATCAACAGCTGATCGACCGTGCGATAGGTCCCCGAACCGCCTCGATCTGGCAAGGTTTCGGGATGGTCTGCGATGAACTCGACTCCTCCGGCGGCGTTCAGCTGCGACCTGTCCGGCCTCACGACATACCCTGGATGGTGCAGATGATGACGGACCGTGAACTGGTTGGACCACACAACTGGCCCGGCTCGATGCCCGACCCTGACGAACTCGACCAGCGACTCCGCCACCGCCTCGCCGTAGACGGGCTAATTCCCCGCGAATCGGGCAGACTCTAGTCGAACTCACCGATGGTCGCGCAATTGGCGATGTCACCTGGCGAAGCGAGAGATGGGGCCCATCCCCCAAGAGCCGATGCCTTGCGTTCGGCATCGCACTCCTGCCACAGCCTCGAGACCACGGATACGGCACAGAGGCTCAACGGCTCCTCATCGATTACCTGTTCGATCTGGACCGAGAGCTGAATCGGATCCAGTCGGATACCGCCATCGACAATCTCGCCGAACGTCGCTCGCTTGACAAGATAGGGATGATCGAGGAGGGCCGGATCCG
>JAHEJM010000134.1 GCA_024638815.1 Acidimicrobiales bacterium
ACCCCGAAGACTACGTCCGCCTGGAGATCGCAGAGTCCTTTCGACTTGGCAAGACCGTCATCCCAGTCCTGCTCGACGACGCATCGATGCCTGCCGCGGGAAGACTGCCCGGCGAGGTTCGAGACATTGTCTACCTTCAGTCCCCCCGTCTCCGCCGGGACCCCGATTTCCACGATGACGTCGACAACCTGATCCGGATTCTCAGCCCGCCCCCGACCGGGCCCAGCCGACCAAGCGCTCCTCCTCCCAAGACAGCAGGGTCGTCCGGTCGTAGGGCCGGAGTTGTGGTGGCCACCTTATTCAGCCTCCTGATCGTCGCCCTTCTGGGCTTTGTCGGCTACCGAATCGCTCGCTCCACGGTGGGGTTCGATCCCGATCCACCGGGCGGCGGGGAGCCGGGGTGCTGGATTCGAGTCAGCAATCCGCTGACCGCCATCCGGGAACAACCCCAAGTCCTTGCCCAGGAGATCGTGTCGGTCCCGAACGACGACTACCTGGTGCTGTCAACCGAGATGGTTGACTTCGGGGGTCTAGAGAATCAACGGTGGTTCCTGATCGAGGTCGGCGGCCGCCAGGGGTGGCTTCGGGACTCGACGTTCGACATCGATGCCAAGTCGGCGGATTGTCCGTGAATCCTGACCGGGTGGCCGTTCAATGGGCCAGCAGTTGTCGCCGGAACAGGTCGAGGACCTGATCAAGGGCGATGCGGGTCGGCGATCCGGGTTCATCGACCAGGTGCTCGGTGAGCGTGGAGTGGGGCGGCATGGCGGCGTCGGGGTTGGCTGCCCCCTCGGGCAACTCGATGGCCAGGAACCCGGACCCCAGCCGTTCCTCCAGGAAGCGGAAACGCTTGCCGGGAACGGCCGAATCGCCTTCGAACCGGAGCCCGATCACCGGCAGGCCGGCTTGGCACCGTCCGGCCACGGTATCCAGGTCCTCGTCCGACAGATCGATGGTCCGGCGCCGGGACGGGGTGTAGGCGAACGGGAGCGACGGCTGGGCGGCGATTGCGGCCTGGATCACGTCATCGGTGGCCATGGCCAGTGCGAACCCCCCGGTGAAGCACATGCCGACCGCACCCACCCCCGGTCCGCCACACTGCTGGTGTTCGTGCCGGGCCAGGGCCCGCAACCAGTCGACCACCGGTGACGTGCGGCCGGTGGCCCACACCGTGAACTCCTTGGCGACGCAGGCCCGTACCACGGTCGACGCCATATAGGCGTAGTCGGGTCGCGGCTTGTCCCCCGGCGACTTACCCGGCTTGGTCGGTGGTCGACCGGACTGGCCGAAAAGGTGGGGGAGCACTGCGGTGCAGCCGATGGCCGCCACCCGCCGCCCGAATTCGGCCACCGCCGGGGTGATCCCCGGTATCTCGCTGATGACAATGACGGCCGGGCCGGTTCCCAGACGGAACACGGCCTTGGTCATGTCATCATGGGTGAAGGTCTCGACCTCGTAGTCGTCAAGGGCGGATGCATAGTCGTTGTTGTTGCGTGTGCCGGTCATTCCCATCCCACCTCGTGGCCCGTGGCGTCGGTCGTTCCCATCCACTCGGCATCGCCACCGGGATCAATGGTGGCGGATCGCAGGCCGAGGGCGAAGGATGCACCGAGCGTAGTGCCCGCAGGGTTGGGACCGCCACGGTGTCGCCGCCGCGACCGGAGAGTACGGTTGAGTTCGTGGAGAACGACAGCGATCACAGTTCATCCGACGACATGAAGATCGGTATCTTCGGGGGCTCCATGGGCCCGGGCGGCTTCGATCGTCTCGTCGATCAGATCTCGGCCGCCGCCGACGGTGGGTTCCACACCTATTGGCTTCCACAGATCGTGGGCCAGGCCGATTCCATGACCCTGCTGGCGGCAGTGGCCCGCCAGGTGGACGGTATCCGACTGGGTACGTCGGTGGTTCCCACCTATCCTCGCCACCCGATGGTCATGGCCGAGCAGGCTCTGACCACCAATCATCTGGCCGATGGGCGATTCTCGCTGGGAATCGGGTTGTCCCATGAGGTGGTGGTCAAGGGCATGTGGGGCTATTCCTTCGACAAGCCGCTGCGTCACGCTCGGGAGTATCTGGATGCCCTCCTGCCTCTGCTGGCCGGGGAGCAGACCCGGGCCGAGGGTGAGACCGTGGTGGCCCGGGGTCAGGTCACCGTCGCCGCCGAACCGCCGGCCGTGTATCTGGCCGCCCTAGGGCCCCAGATGCTGAAGCTGGCCGGTGGACGGTGCGACGGGACCATCACCTGGATGACCGGGGCCCGGACCTTGGCCTCCCATACGGTTCCCACCATTCGGGCCGCCGCCGCCGATGCCGGTCGGGGTGAACCGGAGATCATCGCCGGCCTCCCGATCTGGGTCACCGACGACTCCGAACGTGCCCGCCGGGCCGCCGGCACAACATTCGAGCTGTACGGCCAGCTGCCGTCGTATCGGGCCATGCTCGATCGAGAGGGCATCGAGGGTCCGGCCGACCTGGCCATCGTCGGTGATGAGGACACGTGTCGAGCCCGGGTCGACGAACTCCGGACCGCCGGTGTCACCCAGTTCGCCGCCTCCGAGTTCGCCGATAATGCCGAGGATCTGTTCCGAACCCGTGCCTTTCTGGCCGGAATGCTATGAGGTCTGATCCGGTTTCGTCCCTGGCTACGTTGCGGACGTGGACGGCTCGCCAGTGGTGGTCGGCCGCCGTGGTCGGGGCCGGGGTGGCACTGGCCGTCGGGCTACCGACCGACGTTATTCCCAATCCGGTGTTCGGCCGTCCTGTTCCCGTCACCTGGTGGTCGTATCCGGTTCTGGCCCTCACCGCGGCCATGGGAGGTGTGTTGATCGCCACCTATGTTCGCCCCACGTCCGATCTCGAGACCGATACCGAGGACGGGCGATCTCCGGCCGGCACGTCAATCGAACTGGAGGCCGAGGCCGAGCGCCAGGCCAAGACCGGGGGAGTGGCCGGCATGTTGTCGTTCTTCGCCGTGGGCTGCCCGGTCTGCAACAAGATCGTGCTGGTGGCGCTGGGCACGGCGGGAGCCCGCCAATGGTTCGAACCGTTCCAGCCGGTGCTGGCCGTGGCCTCGCTCTTGCTGTTGGGCTATGCCCTCATGGCCCGGCTCACCTCGGCCCGGGCCTGCCCCACAGCCGCCGGGACCACCCGGTCGACCGACTCCGAGCAGGGAGTGGTGCACGAAACGTCGGCCTCCTGACCGGCGGGCCGAGGCGGGAGATCTAGGCTCGTAGGCCTATGTCGGACATCCTCAGCTCCTTCTCTCTGGCCGATCAACGGATCCTGGTTACCGGCTCGACCCGGGGGATCGGACGGTCACTGATCGAGGCCTGCGCCCGGGCCGGTGCCGAGGTCATTGTCAACGGCCGTGACCATGACGGCGTCGAACGCACGGTGGCGAGCCTGAGTCGGGGCGGTTATCGAGCGCTGGCCGGGGCGGCCGACGTGACCGACGAGACGGCGGTTGCCGAGCTGGTGGCGGAGATCGAGCGGGACCACGGGCCCATCACCGGCCTGGTCAACAACGCCGGTATCCAGATTCGTGGACCCGTGATCGACTTCGACGTCAACGACTATCGGCGCATTCTCGAGACCAACCTGGTCGCCCCGTTTCTGGTGGCCAAGGCGGTCGCTCCATCGATGATGGCACGAGGCTCGGGACGGATTGTCAACATCGGCTCGGTCCAGTCCCGGCTCGGTCGGCCCACGATCGTTCCCTATACCGCAGCCAAGGGCGGGTTGGCGCTGTTGACCCGCGGCCTGTGTGCCGAGCTGAGTCCTCACGGTGTCAACGTCAACTGTGTGGCCCCGGGTTACTTCGACACCGAGCTGACCAGGGCCCTGGTCGACGATCCCGAGTTCAGCCGTTGGGTTCGGGCCCGCACGCCGGTCGGCCGCTGGGGCCGGCTCGACGAACTGAACGGTTCTGTCGTGTTCCTTCTGTCGGCGGCCGCCGGCTTCATCAGCGGACAGATCTTGTTCGTCGACGGGGGTATGACCGCAGTGGTCTGATGCCATCGGGGCCCGGATCATCTCGTTCCGGGACCTACTCCGAGGCCGACTCCCCAATGGCCTTCAGCCACTGCGCCCAGTAGCCACGCCAGTGGTCCACTGCGGCCGGATCGGGGTGTTCCTCGTGCTGGACCGTGACCTTCGTCCGGGCCTGACCCGACGCCCCACCGCCGTCCCCGACAGTCTCCAGACCGATTGCCGCCACCCCGGTGACGAACCCGATGCGTATCGCCTTCTGCTTGGCCTCGATCGACGCCGGGTCGCTTGCCCGGGGAACAGGTCGGCTCGGTCGGTGTCGTCGAGCAGCATGGCCCGTAGCCGATCGGCGGCCACGTCGACGGTGGCCGACTTGCTGACGGCGAAGGTGCCGTCGGCCCGCTGGTGGGGCAGACGACGACCGGTGATCCGTTCGAAGCCGACGGTCACGGTCTGCGACCACCAGCCGTCAAGACCGTGTTCGACCTCGAGGTACCGGGCGACGGCGGCATGATCGTCGCCGTCACCGTCCCAGCGCTCGATCATGTCAATCCACTGGTCCCAGCCTCGACCGGTGGCGGCCGCCACCGCGTCATCGGATGTCTCCGGTCGACTGATCCAGGTCCGGACCCTCGGTCCGTTGTTCGGCCCATCGGCCTGCTCGATGAGAGCTTGTCGGGCGGCGGCGTAGCCGGATGGAGGTCGGGCGAGGCAGCTCGCCGTCAACGACCGTACCAATCGATGGGATGGGCCGGCAACGGCAACCGTCCGGGCGCAAGCCCGATCTCGGGGCGACATCCCCCACCTCATGGCAACCCGTCGGTCCCGGCCGGAGAGCGCGCTCATAGACTTGCGCAGTGGCCGACCGCGAGAACCACGCCCATTCCCACACCCATACCCATGAAATGGAGGGAACGTGGGAGCAATGGATGGCCAATCCGATACTCCGCCTGCTCCTGCTGACCCTTGCCTCGGCCGCGGTGCTGACCGTGATCGGCATGGTGGCACTGTGGCCCGACGGCTCCGGTCGCCGTCAGGTGCTGCAGGAGGCGTCCGAGATCGGCCTGCTGTCCGAACGCTACACCGCCACCGTCGAGTGGGTCATCGACGAGACCTGTTCGTTCTCCACCCCGGACAACGAGTGGGAGTGTCGAACGCTGATCGTGGTTCCCGACGACGGGCCGGACGCCGGTGCCGTGCTCGCCTTACCGGAATTCGTCCGGGGGGCGGTGCAGGGTGGCGGCAACCCGGTACCCGATGTGGCCGACGGCGACGCCATCGTCATCGACTACGAACCGACCACCGGCTTCTACTCCTACGGCGACAAGGATCGAAGGACCGCGCTGTTCCTGTTGGTCGGGCTGTTCGCCGCCCTGGTCGTCGTGCTCGGCCGATCGTTGGGTGTTCTCGCCCTGCTGGCCATGGCCACCACGATCGTCGTCCTTGTCGGGTTCGTCGCCCCTGCGGTCCTCGATGGTCACGATCCGGTTCTGGTGTCGGTGGTGGCAGCGTCGGCCATCGCCTTCTTCAGCCTCTATCTGACCCACGGAGTCACGCCGACCACAACGGTGGCCCTCATCGGCACCCTCCTGGCCCTGGCGCTCACCCTGGCCATCTCGTCGGTCTTCTTCGCCCTGTCCCGCTTCACCGGCCTGGCCACCGAGGAGGGATTGGTACTTCCGGTGGTGGCCGCCGACATCAACTTGGCGTCACTGCTGTTGGGAGGAGCCATGATCGGGGCGTTGGGGGCGCTCGACGATGTGACCGTCACCCAGGTGGCGACCGTGGCCGAGCTCCGGACTCAGAACCAGGATCTCAGCCGGCGGGGCCTGTTCGCGGCCGGAATCCGGGTTGGCCGGGAGCACATCGCGGCAACCGTCAACACCCTGCTGTTGGCCTATGTGGGTGTCAGCATGCCCCTGCTGCTGCTCTTCGTGATCTCCAACCAGTCCCTGATAATGATCGCCAATTCTGAGCTGGTGGCGGTCGAGATCGTGCGGACATTGTGTGGTTCCATCGGACTGATCGCCGCCGTCCCCATCACCACCTGGCTGACGGCCCTGTTGGTCTCGGCCGGTGCGCCGTCCGATGCACCGTCCAATGCACCGTCCGATGGCTCAGTCAGTGCTCCGAGTGGTGTGGGGCCCGATGCCCGGTCCTCCGGTTCGCAGCCGGTCGAGTGCGCCGTGGAGCCCGCGTCCGAGTTCGATCCTGCTCCTCCTGTCGACTCTCATGCCGCATCGGCACCACGTGTCGACTGGGACGACTTCAGGCCCGAGGACCGGACGGATCTGTTCTGACTCAGCCGGTCAGGGCGCGCCGCACGAGGAAGGGATTGGGATTGGTGTGGGGGCGACCGTCGATGACCACCGTCGGCACGGTCTCGTTGCCGTCGTTGACCGACCGAACGAAGGCTGCGGCCTCCGGATCGTCCCAGATGTCGACCCAAACGGCTCGGGACCGCACGCCGGTGAGGGCCAGCTTCAAACGGGCACAGAACGTGCAGCCCGGGCGATGGTAGACGACAACCGGGCCGTCGCCCGACGCCGCTCGGCTGATCAACTCGGCGGCCTGAGCATGGCGTTCCCTCCTGGGTGAGAGAACGGGGCTTGCCATGAGAACCAGCGCGGCAAACACGGCGGGGATGATCCACCCGTTGGGTGACGACAGTCGGTCTCGGTCGGTGACGAGGTAGAGCATCACGACGGCGGCAAAGACGGCGGCGTTGAACCACCTGGCTCGAAGTGAGCGACTCATGGACGATTCAACCGTCCGCTCCGGTCGAAGATTCCATCTCGACGGCGACATGGTCAGGCCACCGGGGCCGAACGGGGGAACCCGTGCACCGTGCGAAGCACCAACCTGGTGTTGGTCTCGGCCACTCCCAATTCGGACTTCAGGATTGTCAGCAGCTGGTCGAGTTCGGCCACGTCCGTCGCCTGGACCCGAAGCTGATAGTCGAACGGTCCTGTCAGGTGCAGGGCGTTGACCACCGCCTCCAGTCCGGCCAGGGCGGAGTCGAACGGTTCGATCGCCGTGCGGCGGGCAAGGCGGACATCGACCACGGCGTCGATTCGCCGGCCGGTGGCGGCCGGGGCCAGCTCGATGGTGAAGCGGGAGATGAGGCCACTGGATCGCAAGCGTCGTAGCCGTTCCGACGTGGCTGAGATGCTGACGTGGATGCGATCGGCCAGATCCGTGACCGAGATCCGTGAGTCATGCTCCAGGATGACGATGATTTTCCGGTCTATCTGGTCCATTGCCGAAGAATATCCGGACAAGCGCCACCTTACTGCCCGATGTCGGCTGCCTTTGCGGTGTCGGACAGGAGATACTGTGAGAATGTTGATCGTACTCGCCGGCTTGATCGCCGGCTTGATCGCTGTCATCCCCCTCGGTCCGATGTCGATGTCGATTGTCGGCGTCTCCATGGCTCAGGGTCGTCGAGCGGGACTCTTGGCGGCGGCCGGGGTGGTCACCGGTGATATGGTGGCCACTGCAGCGGCGGCCTCGATCGTGCTGCTGGGGCGCCGGCTCCCCGACGGGGTGCTGCCGTCGATCCGAATGGCGGCTCTGGTTGCGTTGGCCGCCGTCGGCATCGTTCTCCTCCTGCGGGCCGACCGGATCGACGCCGTGGCATCCGGCGCCCGTCGGCCCGGTCCGATTCTGTTCCTGCTCACGGCGGTGTCCCCTCTGACCTTGGGCGCCTGGCTTGCCATGCTGGTGGCCGGCCCGTTCGCCTCCGACCGCAGCGGCATGATGCTGTTCGTTGCCGGGTTGATTCTCGGATCCGGACTCTGGCACCCGCTACTGGCCCTGGTCGCCTCGTCGGCCGGGGCCAGGGTGAGCGCTCGGGGAATCACCCGGCTGGCCCGGCTCGGCGGGGGATGTATGGTGAGCCTGGCCGTGGTGTTCGCCGCCGGCCTCGGCTTCGCATAGTTTCGCTTGGTGGCTTGGATGCTCACGATCGAGTCAAGTTTCGGCGATGTTTGGCCGGAGGCCGAACTCAAGCCGTCTTCGGCCGTCGGCAGCAGCACCGTCTCGCCGTACTAGTCCATGCCGCCCAGGAGATCGCCGACCGTGTGCCCGCCGGGCTGCGAATACCCAGGGGTCGTGCCATCTCGGGCGAGGATCTGCCGAACGAGGGTTTCGCAACCGGATTGGTCGAGATAGCGGGGCACGGCGTAGGTGGCGTGGGCCTCTTTGAGGGCGGCCCGGGCGATCCCCGGGATGTCCTCGGGCTTGAGTGCTTCGAGTTTGTCCGGAATGCCGAAACGGGCGTTGAGCGTCCGGATGTGCTCGATGAACCGATCTGCCAGCGCCGCGTCGCTACCGCCGTCTTGCGCCAGGCCGCCGGCCCGGGCCAGGTCGGCCAGCCGCGGCAGGCAGTCGGGCTTCGAGTACTCCAGTACGTAGGGGAGCACGATCGCGTTGGCCATGCCGTGGGGCGTGTGATAGTAGGCGCCGAGGTTGTGCGAGATGGCGTGCACATAGCCGACGCCGGCGCGGGTGAAGGCGAGCGCGGCATAGAACGCGGCCATGGCCATCGACTGGCGGGCCGCCAGGTCATCGCCGTCTTCCATCACGCGAGGCAGGTTGGTCAGGATCAGCTTGGTGGCGGCCAGGGCATGGCGGTCGGTGTCCGGCAGAGCGTTGTCGGAAAGATACGACTCCACGGCGTGGGTGAGTGCGTCCATGCCGGTGGCGGCAGTGATTGCAGGCGGCAGCCCGGTCATCAGGCTGCCGTCGAGCGCCGCCATGGTCGGGATCAGTTTGGGGTCCAGCACCGAGGCCTTGCTGCGGCGTGCCGGGTCGGACACCATGGCGGCGACGGTTACTTCGGAGCCGGTTCCGGCGGTGGTGGGAATGGCGTAGAGCGGCAGCGTGGCCCTGTACAACTTGAACAGGCCCTCCATCTTCGCAATGGGCTTGTCGTTGGTGGCACGGGCCGCAATGATCTTCGCTGCATCAATGGACGAACCGCCCCCCACCGCGAGGATGGCGTCGCAGCCCTCGCGCTTCAGCACGTCAACGCCGGCTTCGATCTGGTCAACGGTCGGGTCCGGCTGGACGCCGTCATAGATGACGTAGTCGACGCCTCGCTCGGTCAGCCTGGCGCGGATGGCCTTCAGCAGACCGATCTTCACCAGCATGGCATCAGTCACCAGCAAGACCCGCCGGGTGTTCAGCAGGGCAAGGGCGTCACACAGTTCCAGCGACGAGCCGGGACCGCTCAACAGCGTTGGCTTGGGAAAGGGCAGTGTTCTCGCAACGCCCTTCAGCACCTTCATGCGGGTCTTGTAGAGGGCCCTTTTCATCGTAAGGGGGATCATCGCCGGCGCAGTGCCTGCCCTCGATCCGGTTGGCTGCGGTGTTCGTCGCCGCCCACGCACATGACGGGCTCCGCTTCTCGGCGGCCGAGCAGTTCGCGCATGCTCTCCTAGTCCATGCAGCGCAGGAGATCGCCGACCGTGTGGTAGGACTCCAGGGGATGACGCAGGCCGATGTCGGGGTTGACCTGGTATCGGTTCCGTCGTCCGACCTTCTCTCGTTTCAGGTAGCCGTCGGCCTCCAGCTCATGGATGATTCGCTGGACCGCACCCACCGTGATGCCGACGGCGTGGCTGATGTCGCGCTGGCGAAGTTCGGGGTTGCGGTCGATGGCAATCAGAACGTGAGCATGGTTGGTCAGGAACGTCCAGCTGGGAAGACTGGGTTCGGGGTCGAGCAGCTCCATACCCCGACTATAGACCGGCTGGTCGAATATGTCCTTTCGAATAGGCGTTTCTTTTGAGGGGTCTTGGCGGTGACTGTCATGGTCTCGCATGATGGATCTCCTGTGAACGATCCGGCTGCGCCGGCGATTGATCGGCTTCGTAGGCTTCCGGTCGCCGAAGGCGACGTCGAGGATCATGTGGAAGATGAGAGGGTCCGGACCAGGGAGGGGTTGTCCCGGCCGGGGTCGTGTGCCGTCGTCGGTACAGCACGACGGCCAGTGTGATGGCGGTCAACGGTATGACGAAGGCCACCATGATCAGGGCGAACGGGTCCTTGGCCCGGTGGCCGGTGGCATCCAGGACGAGGAAGGTCAGATAGGCGCCGTAGTAGGCCAGGAAGAGCCAACCCTCCCACCGATCGAGGCGATGATCCCGGGCGAACATGGGCAGGCAGGCAATGGCGACGGCCACCATGATGGGGAGATCGAGTTCCACTGCGTCAGGGGCAACAGGGATGCCTCCCGGCACCACCAGGCTGCTCAGGCCGAGGACGCCGAGGATGTTGAACAGGTTGGACCCGACGGCGTTGCCCACGGCCATGTCCCGCTGCCCCTTGTAGGCGGCGACAATGGTGGTCACGATCTCCGGGGCGGAGGTGCCGATGGCCACGATCGTCAGACCCACGATCAGTTCCGGCACGCCGAGTGAGGTGGCGATGCCCTCGGCTCCGGTGACGGTGAACCGAGCGGCCAACGCCAGCACACCGATTCCGCCCACCAGCTCGAGAATGGATCGGGCCAGTCGGCCGTCGGAACGACCGTGGTCCGAGGCATCGCTCCTGTCCTCACCGGAGTTGGAGCCGCCGGCCCTGTCGGTGTCGATTCCGCTTGTTCCCGGAGCCCGTCGGGCAGAGGCGATCGACCAGGTGACGATGCCGATGAGCAGGGCGAACATGACCGCCCCGTCCAGTCGCCCCAGCCGATTGTCGAGGGCGAACAGGAGGAAGAGGACCGACGCTCCGACCATGATCGGGATGTCGATGCGAACCGCCCGGGATGTGACGTGGATGGCGCCCAAAGTGGCGGCACAGCCCAGCACGAGGAGCACATTGGCGATATTCGACCCGATGATGCTGCCCGCCGACTGGGCCACCACCGCGAACTCCGGTGCCGAGGTGCCGGCGGCGATGATGGTGAGTCCGATGACCAACGGCGACAGCCCGATGTGGCGACCGATGGCCCCCGAGCCCCGTACCACGAGATTTCCGGCGATGAGTAGTCCGGCAAGTCCGACGAGAAAGCCGACGCTGTGGCCGAACAGCCCGACTTCGTCGGCCATGACGTCGATTGCGGCGAGAGTGCCCATCGGCTGAATCGTAGGGGATCCTCAAAAG
>JAHEJM010000034.1 GCA_024638815.1 Acidimicrobiales bacterium
GTGGTACGCCCCCTGGGACTTGAACCCAGAACCTGCGGATTAAGAGTCCGATGCTCTGCCAATTGAGCTAGAGGCGCCTGTAGAGACCAGCGACTTTAGCGGAGCTTCGATCGACATCGAACCGCTTGGAGCAAGCCGGCCTTGGGGTGACCGAGGGGACTCGAACCCCCGACATCCAGGATCACAACCTGGCGCTCTAACCAACTGAGCTACGGCCACCAAGGACTCTTTGATGGTAGCTCGAAAATATCCCGATCCGCGATGCGTTTCCCCAACTCAAACGGTCGGCCAACCGATCTGACGGCGACCGTGGAATCCCCTCGAACGAGCGGCGGTAAGCTGGTCTCGCCCCCGTAGCTCAGCTGGATAGAGCAAGTCACTTCTAATGACGAGGTCGCAGGTTCGACTCCTGTCGGGGGCGCTGACCCATCGAAGAGCCGGCACCCGCCGTGGCCGGATACGGGAACGACAATGGCCACGGTCCACTGACGGTCGGTGCGCTCTCGGCACAAGCTCGGCCCTGGGGATCAACACGTCGATGGGGCGCCGGCGCTGATCCCTATGGCCGAGCTCTGAGGATCCGATGGTGGCCCGTCCAGGGTTCCCATCAGTCCAAATGCGCTGGTGTCCACGAAGAAGTGCCAGCTTCCCGTGCATTCATCGCGCTCGGGGGGAATGAGCAGTCGATCACCGTAGGCGGCGCGAAGATCCTCGACCGTCGAACCGGGCTTGATGCCCTCGGGAGTGGCCAGATCGACGGCGCCGGTGCTGCCGACTCCCCAGGCGACCAGGTGGACGACACCGTCGTCCCGGAAATACGGCCAGTCGGTGAAGACGAGCCCAAGCCCGTCGAACCGCACGACACGCACCGTGGTGTTGCGTCCACCGTATCCGAACGGCAGATCGCCGGTATCCGTGGTGTCGCCGGTCGGCGAGCGTCCCAGTGCCTGTTCGAGCACCGGCAGAACCGTGTCGATGGGATCCCCGAACGAGACGACTCCGAGCCCATCGCTGAGGAGCACCAGCTCACCGACAGGCGGCGATGCCGCCGTCGAGGTTGTCGTCGACGTCGTGGCCGGCGATGTCGCGGCGGTCGAGGTCGTCGGGGCCGCAGGCTGTTCAGTCTCCTCAGTCACGGCCACCGTTGGTGTCACCTTCGTCGCCGCCGATTCCTGCTGTTGTAGAGGGTCATCGGCACAGGCCGCCCCAATCCACAGGATCGTCACTGCGATCACGGTCAGCGGCTTCGATTTCCGTCCCACAAAGCCAGGATCGACCGGGTCGATCGGCTTCTCCAGGGCCTTTGGTCAGCTCATCGGGGGTGACGGCGAGTGGAACCGACCCCCCAGCCCATCGGCGAGTTGGCGACAATCCCCGAACGCTCAGGCCTTCACCGCCATGACCGAGCACGGCGCATGGTGCAGCAACTTGGTCGACACACTACCGTGCAGGATCCGTCCGGCGAAGCCCTCGCCTCGGGATCCGACCACCAACAGGTCGGCGTCCACGGCCTTGATCTTGTCGAGAATGGCCTCGGTCGGCTCGGCGTCGATCTGGTGGATCTCGACGTGCTTGGCCCCCCGGGCCTGGGCCAGATGTTTGGCCGATTCCAGCCTCGACTCGACCCCCGACTGAGCCGAGACCTGGGACCGAAACTCATCGGGCAGTTGCTCGGCCAGCGCCAACAGTTCGGCCGGTGTCAAGGGCCGGAAGGCGGTCACGATGTGGAGCGTGGCGTCGGTGTTACCGGCGACCATGTCGGCCGCCGCTTTCACCGCTTTGCTCGCATTGTCGGACCCGTCGGTTCCGACCACGACTGTCTTGAACATGGCTGTCCTCCCGTTTGTCGCTGGGTTGTCGATCAGGTTGCATCCACCTTGGCGTCGGCTCGTTTCAGGCCGCCGGTCAGCACGGCGCCACCGATCACGATGAGGGCCAAGGGGGCGAGATAGCGAAGATCGGAGAGGGCAAAGGTCCAGACGTCGCCCGCCTCGAGGAGAAACAGCAGGCCCAGCATGGTGAACACCGCACCGGCGATGAGACCTCCGATGTCGGCCGAGGATGACAGATTCGACGTGGGAACCTCATGGGGGTATGCGAAAGCCGGCTCCACCGGGGGCTCGACGGGCAGTGCCTCCGGATGCTCCAGGTGCTGCGCCACCGGATGCTCTACGTGCTGTGGCTCCGGCTGCTCGATCGGATCGTCGGACGTTTGGTCACTCACCGTCATCACCTTCCTGGTCACCGCCGGATCGGACCTCGATCGACCCGGCTCCCATTTCCAGCTCCAGTTCGAGCGGATTGTCGGCCACGGAGAAGCCGGGGGTGCGATAGGTTCGTTTCACAGCCAGGCCGTCGACCTCCTCGTCGAGCATACGGATCTGTCCGGCTCCGGTCGTGGCCGTGACTGACACATCGGCATCGGCCGGCAGTATCACCGTGAGGTCGCCGGTACCGATGGCCACCCGAACCCGCGCTGGAATGGTGAGACGCAGTCGGCTGAGATCCAGGTTCATGTCGCCTACAGCCAGTTCATAACGTCCAGCCAAATCGGCCTCGTCGTTGATCACATAGTCTCGCTGCCCCAGGCCGCCCCGCAGCGATTCCGACGGAGTCACCGCGGCGAAGACGGTGAACACGGTCAGAACGGTACCGAGGGCGATGAGCCCGCCGTGTTGGCGCCGCAGGCTTCCGACCATCAAGGCGAGACCCACTATCGTCAGCAGGCCGGGCAGTACGAAGGCCGCTCGTAGCTCGACCACGTCGAGCTGGTCGAGCAACCACGCCGCCCCCAGCAGCAGTAGCACGATCCCGGCGACGGTCTGGCTGAAGCTGCCGCCTGCGCCGCGGGGCGAGGCTGGTTCCATGGTGCCGGGCGGTTCGGTGGGCGAGGGCCGGGTTGTGAGAGATGTGTCGCTCATGGTGAGTCTTTCCTCCAGTTCCCTACCGGCGGGATCCGAAGTAGAGGAGGCCGGCTCCGACGGCCATGATGGCCACCGGCCAGAACAGGCGGTCGAACCACGGCACCAGCACATCGACGAACAGGGCGATGCCAAGGGTCAGCAGCACAACGCCGACGATGATCGTGCCGGTTCCCGGGTCGAGGCGGGGTTGACGGGCGGCCGGGTAGGCGTCGGTCTCCTCGGGGATCAGAATCCAGGCCACGATGTAGGCCAAGATCCCGATCCCGGAGCTTAGGCCCAGCACGACGAAGCCGAGCCGGAACCAGACCGGGTCGACTCCGGTGGCGATACCGAGACCGCCGCACACGCCGGCAATGACCTTGTCGTTCTTGGACCGTCGAAGTGGTGGGTTCATGGCTGGAGTCGGCGGGGGAGGGACGGTGGTGTCGTCGGGCGATTGCCACGTCTCGGGACCCGGCCCACTCGCCGGGGCCGGCCCAGGAGGTGAATCGAGCGATGGAGGATCATGAGTGGCCATAGCTCCACCTTGAGCCTTCAGCCGCGTCGGCGGTAGTGACCTTCGGCCTGTTCCGGGCCGTCGCGAAATCGGCATCGGCCCTTGGCTTGGACCTCATCGGGCCGAAACCGGGCGCCGTGTGACAGAAGTCGCCACACCGATCAGGAGGGCTGAAACACCCTCCACCAGTGGTGGTTCGCGCCTTTGGGTGTCGAACGAACTACAATCATGTCATTCGAATATTGTGACCCTCGTCACTTGGAGGTTTGTTACGTGTCCGTAACGTGGTTACCGTTTGCCGCTAACGAACACGCCTACATCGCGCTCGGTCGAGGGGAGCGCACGAACGAACTGTTTGTTGATCCGGTGGCGGACCGGGCAAGGAGTCGATACCGACATGGTTAGTAACTCGTCATCACCTCAGTCTCTTTCGCGTGCCCAGGAGTGGGCCGACCGACTGAGGGATGGGCACGAACGACACAACATCGCCCGGCTGGGCGTCTTGGTGGGAATGGTGGCGGTGGCAGGTTTGCTGCTGATCACTCTTCCCGATTCCGACGATGACGTGGCGGCCGAGGCCTTTGCCCTTTCGGCGTCGGTCGACGGCCTCGCCGGCGCCGGCGATGCCGGGGCCGAGTCCGGAGCCCTCGGTCGCGGGGACTCGGAGACCGGCGATATGGTCGGCGGCTTCGGTCATGTGGCCGAGTCCACGATGGACGTTGATGACCTCAAGGCCTCCGCCGCCTTGGGGGTCGATGACGGTCGGAACACGCGGTTCGCCGAGCCGGCATCCTTCGGCCTGGATGTGAGCCGCTTCAGCCGGAAGACCACGACGACCCAGGCCCCGGTCACCACCAAGGCGCCCACCACCGCTGCGCCGACGACGGCTTCGACCACCACCACCGAGGCGTCGACAACGGCGGCCGAGGGAACGGAGGCCACGGCCGAGGAGACGACCTCGACCGGAGCCGAAACCACTGCGACCGAGTCCACCGATGCGACCGAGTCAGCCGACGGCACCGAGTCGACGGAGTCCACCGAGACCACCACGGCAGGCGGCGACGAGACCACGGAGACGACGGTGGAGGAAACCACCACAACCGCGCCTCCGACCACGGCCGACAACGGATTCGTCGACGCCGGCCACGGCGTCATGGTTCCGCCCATTCTGCTCCAGATCCGCTACTGCGAATCGCGGGACAACTACACCGCAGCCAACCCCTCTTCGTCGGCCCGTGGTGCCTATCAGTTCCTGACCGGAAGCTGGGCCGCCTACGGCCACGCCACCCGCTATGGGGTGTCGCAGGCCCACTTGGCCACACCGGCCCAGCAGGATGAAGCGGCGCTCATCACTTGGCAGCGGGACGGCACCCGGCCTTGGAATGCCTCCCGCCATTGCTGGGGATAGTCGACGGCACGGCAAGCCATGAATCGCTGATGCCGCCAGCGTTGCCGGCATCGCACCCGCCTCGTCTGCTGCGCGGAGCCGACTGAGGCGAAAACCGATAACCGAGCAATCGGTCGAAAGACCCGGGGCCATGGCCTCGGGTCTTCCTCGTTTACCCGACACCCACTGAACCACCCGGCCCAATGAGCATGGGGTGAGCTTCCGGATCGTAGGTTCGCGCCCGGAAAGGTCATAGCCGCCTTCTTTACCTTCGGGGTCCGGAAAGGCGGGTGTGATGCACACATATCGGCGGAAACAGCGGAATCGACGCGGCGCGACATCGACGATGGGAAGGACCATCGCTCTGGCCGTGGTCATGAGCATTTTGGCGGTGATGGCACCGACAGGGACCAAACCTCTGGCTGCGGCCCCGATCGGGGTCGACCCCGACGGACGCTGGGGCCCGGTTGAGGATTGGCCCATGGTTGCCCTTCACAGCGCCCTGGACAGTCGGGGCCGGGTCGTCACCTACGGCACCAACGGCGATGGCACCCAGACGGGGCAATTCATCTACGACACGTGGACTCCCAACTCGTCGGCCGCCTTCGGCCACACGACGATGGCCAACACCACGACGACCGACATCTTCTGCAGCCTCCAGATCAACCGGCCCGACAACGGCAACATGATGATCTTCGGCGGCGACAACTGGACCGGTACCAACACCACCAACACCGGAAACCCCGACATCAACGAACTCGATGCCGCCACCGGTCAGCTCCAGCCTCGGCCGGCCATGAATCGGGCCCGCTGGTACGCCACTGCGGTGACCATGCCGGACGGTACGTTCTACATCCAGGGCGGTCTCGGTGGAGGGGACAGGCCGGAACGATGGGATCCCACCAACGGGGCCCAGTTGCTGCCGATCAGCACTGACGGCGTCTACTGGTACTACCCTCGCAACTTCGTGATTCCCGACGGTCGGGTGTTCGGCATGGATGCCACCGGCCGCATGTTCTTCGTATCGCCCACGCTTGACTCGTTGACCATGGCCGGCAATCTCCCTGCCGATCGATATGGCATCGGATCGACGGCAGTGATGTTCGAGCCGGGCAAGATCCTGCACTTCGGTGGTCCCACGAACACCGCGGTCATTGTCGACCTGACTTCCGGTACGCCCGTGATCACCAGGACGGGTTCGCTCTCGTCGGCCCGTCAGTGGGTCGACGCCACCCTTCTTCCCGACGGTCGGGTTCTGGCCAACGGAGGGGCGGTCAAGTCGTCCTCGCAGATCACGCGCGACGACATCGGCACCTACGGCGTCAACAACCAAGCTGAGATCTGGGACCCGGCTACCGGCCAATGGACCCTGGCCGCCGAGAGTGTCCAGCCACGCCTCTATCATTCCACCTCACTGCTGCTGCCCGACGGTCGGATTCTGGTGGCCGGCGGTGGTTCGCCGGGCCCGGTCACCAATACCGACGCCGAGATCTACTCACCCGACTATCTTGTAGCCGCCGGCGGTGGGGCCACGGCTCGTCCATCGATCGAATTCGTCTCGGCCGACAGCTTCCTTCCCGGTGAGGCGTTTCGGATGACCACATCGGGAGCCGCCCCCAGCCGGGTGACGTTGGTCAAGACCGGCTCGGTTACCCACTCGTTCAATATGGAGCAGCGGTTCATCGAATTGCCGTTCCAGACGACCGGTGACAGCACGGTGACGCGCATCCCTGCCTCGTCGGCGGTCGTGACTCCCGGTTACTATCTGCTGTCGGTCATCGATGCCAATGGCATTCCCTCGGAGTCGGAGCTGATTCGGGTCGAGATCCCTGATCCCAAGCGTCCGGTGGCCGGTGTCGACGGTCAGATCACGCGCTTGTATCAGGGCTACTTCCAACGTCCGGCCGACGTCGCCGGCTACACCTATTGGCGCACCCAGTTGCTGGCGGGCAAGACGACTATTGCCGCCGTGTCGGAGTACTTCGCCACCAACGGCGAGTTCAATGCCCGGTATGGAGCGTTGAACAACGAACAGTTCGTCAACCAGGTCTACCAGAATGTGTTGGGACGGCCGGCCGATGACTCGGGCCGGACCTACTGGCTCGGTCAGTTGGCCAATGGCGTGACCCGGGGGACGCTCATGTTGTCGTTCACCGATTCGGCCGAATTCGTGAACAAGACGGGGACACCGTCACCGGCGGCACCGAACGGCATGCCGAGGGCCTATCAGCCGGCACCGGTCCCGGGTCCGGCCCCGACCCCCGGCGGTGCCGGCGACCCGGCGCTGATCGACACCTATCGACGCCAGATCTATCGTCTCTACTTCGGCTATTTCGATCGTGCCCCTGACGGCGACGGCTGGAACCATTGGGTCGAGATGCGGCTGGGGGGTTTGGCTTTGCCCGAGGTCTCGCAGGAGTTCGCCCTGTCGAGCGAATTCGCCAGTATCGGTCTGACCTCCAATGGTGACTTCGTGGACTACGTCTACCGCAACGTGTTGGATCGGGAGCCCGACCCACTGGGTCGCCAGTTCTGGATCAACCAGCTCAACAACGGCATGACCAGAGGTGAGATGATGACAGGCTTCACCGAATCACGGGAGTTCGTGATCAAGGTCGGGTTTCCCGGATAGCAGCCACAGCAGCAATGAGGCGCCGGCCAGCAGGGCGAAGGCGATGCCGAAACCGAACAGAAGAGGAGTGTCGTCGACGAAGGCGACCCCGTCGATGCCCTCGATGGTGACCTCGAAGTCGGCGGCATCATGAATCGGTCCACCGTCCGTGTCGATCTCCCCGCCGGGGAGAAGGGCACGGGCGGTGGCCGACACCGTTATGGGGCCGGGGGTGAGCGGTGCCGAAGTGGAGGCGGTACAGCGAATGGCCCGGCCCGGCGGTAGGGATCCGGTTCGTTCCCACGGGCAGGTGACGGTCTGGGCTCGCGGCTCACCGTCGCCGGTGCTCTCGACGGCCACGACCTCGACCCCGTCAAGGGCCACCTCCCCGGTGTTGGTCACCACATAGCTCCAGCTCAGATCGTTGTCGGTCTCGGTCGAGACCACAGGCATCGGTGTCTGCGCACCGGCGTCCTCACCGGACGGGGGTCGCAGCTCGTGGACCGTGTCCAGCAGGATCTCGATGTCGATCGCCGCCATGGTCTCGCCCGGGGCGGGGTTGGCGGTGCCGTCATCGCCGAAGCCGAGCGCCGACGGGGTCGTCCCGGAATCGTCGGTCTCGGGAGTCGACGTCGTGGTCGTCACCGTGGTCGGTGGAGACGTCGTCGGGGCCACCGTGGTCGGTGGAGACGTCGTGGGGGCCGCCGTGGTCGGTGGGGCTGCTGTGGTGGTGGGTGAGACCGGGGTGTAGTGGGCCGGGTCCTGGGCTTCGAACCGGTTGACACTGTCGAAGTCGGTTGCCGACACGGTGGCGATGATGGCCACCGCCCCGTCGGCGGCGCCGGCGGTCACCGTCGCCGTACAGGTGAAGACGGCGCCCCCGGTGAGCGGGCCGGGGTGCACGGAGAAACCGTCAGGTCGCCCGTCGCCGTTGGTATCGCAATTCGGCGTCGTCTCGCTGGTGTCGCGAATGGCGAGATCGAACAGCTCCTCCGAGCCACCGACGGTGATGACATAGTCCAGGGTGAGGGTGTCGCCCACGCTCACCGTCGGTCCGGGCGCGGAATCGGCCGGCTGGCCCTCGATCAGTATCTCGATCGACACGGCAGCCGACGAGTCGTCCTGGGCCGCCACCGGCGATGATGACAGCCAGGACAGTGCGGTGACAACGACGGCGAGCATCGTCGAGAGGAGTGCCCTTTTCACGAACCCTTTCCTTGAACCGAAGAACTTGGGCCGGCATGGCGCGAACGCCTGCCGGCCCGTTCCTATCGGCACAATCGGGCCGAGCTTTAGTCTGGGAGTTGACCGAGATGGTGCGACGACGAACGGTCGGGCGGCGGCGATCCGCTCACGAACCCGCTACAGGTCGAGTGGATAGGTGCTGAGCCCTTCGCAGCCGGTCTCGGTGATGAGGAACTGATCCTCGAGCTTCACCCCTTCGCCCACACCGTCCCGACGGCCGACGTAGGCCTCGGTGGTCAGCACCATGCCCGGTCGGAGTTCACCGTCAAATCCGGTGGCATCCCAGTGTTCGGGAAACACGATCTCGGGATACTCGTCGCACTGACCTACGCCGTGAAACAGCACACAGTAGTGCCGGTACTCGCCCAGCGGCGGGCTCCAGGCCTTGAACGTCAGCTCCCGGAAGCTTCGGCCCGGAGCCAGCAGCTCGCTGTTGCGGTGCATCTGCTCGACGGCGAGGTCGAACACGCTCTGTTGAAGGGGCGTTGGCGTGCCGTCACCGACCCTCCACGTCCGGGAGACGTCGACCATCATGCCGTAGGCGCCGACCAGGTCGGTGTCATAGGCCAGCAGGTCGCCGGGCTCGATGATGCGGCTGCTGGCCTCCTGCATCCACGGGTTGGTTCGTGGTCCGGAGGCCAGGATCTGGGTCTCGATCCACTCGCCGGCCCGGCGGATGTTGCCGCTGTGCAACATGGCCCACACTTCACGCTCGGTCATGCCCGGCTCGATTGCTTCCCGCATCTCGGCCATGGTCGATTGGCAGGCGTGCACGGCGCAGCGCATGGCCCGTATCTCGTCCGGGCCCTTGATGGCCCGGGCCAACTCCATCACCTCCTGGCCGGAGCCGATGGTGATGCCCGCCTCCTCCAGGTATCGGTAGCAGAGATGAGGGCACTGGTCGACGGCGATCCTGGCTCCGGGGCCGCAATGTTCGGTGATGACCCCGACCATCTCGTCGGCCCACCGCCGAGCCTTCTCGTCATGGCGTGGCCCGGCCAGGAAGTAGTTGAGGCCGATGGCGGGGCGAACCTCGTCGACCATGGGATTGTGACCGGACAGGAAGTCGCACTCGTAGAACTCCCAGGCGATTACCGAACCGTCGGCCCCGACCCAGGCATAGCGGGACGGGTTGTGCATCACCCAGATCTGCATGTTGGTGCTGTCGGTGGCGTACCGGATGTTCATGGGGTCGAGCAGGATGACGCCGTCACAGCCGTGCTGGTCGAGTTGGTCGAGGATGCGATCGAGCCGATATCGGCGCATGGCCCCGATGTCCGGCAATTCCAACCCCGCCGCCTGCCATTCGACTTCCAGCCCCGGTCCCGGGCCCATCTCGATGTGATGGCCGTCCCCGGCGGCCCGGGCGAAATGGGGACCGAGGGCTTGAATACTGTCGAGGATTTTCCTGGGCACGGGCACCCCCTTGTTGCAGCCCGACCGGCTGATCTCGGTGATCCGATCCACCGAGACGATTCACTGGGATCAAGGAAGTATGGCAAGTGCTTTGTTCGCCGTCGAATGGGCACCTAGGCTCGTGGCCCATGCAACTGGTGACGGTCAGGCAGGAAGGCTCCACTCGGGCCGGCAAGGTGGAGGGCGACGAGGTGGTCCTGCTCGACGCATCGTCGGTCAAGGCGGTGCTGGTGGAGTCAGGTTCGGCGGGTGCGGCGGCGGCACGCGGGCCCACGGTGTCACTCGAAGACGCCGACCTGGCCCCCGTGGTTCCCGACCCCGACAAGATCATCTGCGTCGGCATCAACTATGGGGATCACATCGCCGAGATGGGGCGCACGCCGCCCGATCACCCCACCTACTTCGCCAAGTACCGGCGAGCCCTGATCGGGCCTCGGGACGACATCGTGCTCCCTCGAGCCGACACTTCGACCAGTGTCGACTGGGAGTGCGAGCTGGCGGTCGTCATCGGCAGACCGATCCGTCATGCCTCGCCGGCCGAGGCCATGGACGCCATCGCCGGATTCTGTGCGTTCAATGACGTGTCGGTTCGGGACTGGCAGACGCGAACCAGCCAATTCCTGGCCGGCAAGACGTTCGAGGCCACCACCCCGGTAGGGCCGATGCTGGTCACCGCCGACGAGATCGGCGACGGCCGGGGTTTGGCCCTGTCGACCACAGTCAACGGCGAGATCAAGCAGCAGAGCAACACGGATCACCTGGTGTTCGGTCCGGTCGATATCGTGGCCGATCTCAGCCGCATCATGACCCTGGATCCCGGCGACATCATCGCCACCGGCACCCCGGGAGGGGTCGGAGTGGCCCGGACACCACCCCAGTTTCTGACCGACGGCGACGAGGTGGTGGTCGAGATCGAGGGAATCGGCCGGCTGGTCAATCGCTGCCGCCTCGAGAACGGAGCCTGATCGAGACCGTCGCTCCGCCGGCGGCGAAGCGACGGTCAGTCCCGGGTTACCAGGATTCGTTCGGCGGTGAAGGCGCTGATACCGACGGTCTGGCCTTCGATGTCCAGGGTCGTGGTGCCGTCGGGAGATATGGTCACGATCTTGGCGCTGATTCCCGGGAGTAGCCGGTTCTCCTCCAGGAACTCCAGTAACCCGGGGGTGAACTCGAGCTCCTCGGGAATGCGGGTGACCACGAACTCGACGCCACTCGACGCCTCGGACAAGGCGATGAGGTCGGGCTCGATGTAGTCGGAGCCGGGGATGGGGTTACCGTGAGGGCAGGTGGTGGGCCGTCCCAGCTGCTCGACGATGGCCTGCTCCACCCGAGGACTGATGACGTGCTCCCATTTGCCGGCCTCGTGATGGGCCTCGGCCCACGACAGACCGAGTATGTCGGTAAGGAACCGTTCGGCCAGTCGATGACGGCGGACCATGGTCTGGGCCAGGGCCAGGCCGTCGGGCGTGAGTCGGATCTCCCGGTCGTCGCTGATCACGAGCCCATCGTCGACCAGCCGACGGACCATTTCCGACACCGCCGGGCGGGACACCTCGAGCCGCTCGGCGATCCTGGCCTGAATGACCTGAACGCCGTCCTCGGCCAGCTCGAAGATGGTCTCGCAATATTCCTCGAACGCCGGGTGGTGCTCAGGTGACGTGTACCCGGTCATGAGTCCAGTATAGGGAGACCGGGTCAGGCGGCGGAAAAGAACCTCTGATCAGCGTTGGTTCGCCACCTCGACGGTCCCGGCCAGGGCGAAATGATCGGAGAGAAAGAAGCGGCGGCCGTCGACCTGGAGGGGGCGATCGTCGAGGACCCGCTGGTTGTCGACGATTACCGCACCTCGGCTGAAGACCCGGGTGAAGTAGGCGACAAAGGCGGGCCCGTCGGTCCGGAATCGGTTGCGTCGACTGTCCCAGGTTGCCGACGGAGGTGTGTGATCGCACAGCCCGAGTTCGACGATGGCGCCCACTTCGGCCTGGCGGGTGTTGGTATCGCCGATGATCACCAGGTTCTCGGTTGGCGAGGCGTCGGCCACAACTCGAAGCTGGTGGAGCCGTCCAGCCTCCGACCCCCTGCCCGGACTGAGATGAACATTGGCAACGGTCAGATCGAAGTCGGGAAAGGTGGTGAGCAGCGCGGTCCGGGTGACTACCAGCGGTGTGGGCTGCTGTTCCATGACTGCATGGGTCACCAGGGTGGCGAGATTTCCGCTGTGGCTTCGGGGATTGGCCCTGACCATGTCATGGGTTTCCACGTATGGCACCAGGCCCGGCAGCTCCTGAAACAGCACGAGATCAGGGGCGAGATCGAGAATCGTCTCCCGGACCGCGGCCTCGGTTCGGTGCTGATCCCAATCCGGTGGGGCGTCCACCGCCCGCTCGAACATGGCAAGGTTCCAGGTCAGGAAGCGCACTCGTCGGCCCGCCTCTGCACTTCCCGCTTCGAGCCCGATCACGGCATCATGGTAGGGATGACCGCGATCAATGAGATCATTGGCTACCTGGAGCAGTGGGAACCGTTCTCGCTGCTCGACCCCGAACAACGATCGTGGGCCGCCAGCCGGTGCACGGTGGAATACCAGCGAGCGGGTTCCGTGCTGCTCGCGGCCGGGGTCGACAATGATGAACTGATGCTCATCGTCAAGGGGGCGGCCGAGCTTCGTGACGGCGAGGAAGCGTTGGTGACCAAGCTGGCCGAGGGGGAGTGCATCGGGGTGCTGTCGGCGGTGACCGGGCAACCGGTCCGCCAGAGCAGCGTGTTGGCCGAGGACACCGTTTTCTGCCGCTTCGGCGGTGATGTGGTGGCGAAGTTGCGGTCCGACTCGGTGACCTTCGACCGGGATCTGCTCGAGGTGGTGGAGGAACGTCTGATTGCGCCCCGACACCAGTCGGCCGAGCGTGCGAACGCCTCCGGGTCGGGTTTGGCCGCCGGTCCCAGCCCGCTGATGGTCCCGGTTCGCACCATTGCCCGTTCGCCGGCCGTGGTCACGGAGGCCCATACCCCTGTGGTCGACGCCGCCCGTCGCATGACAGAGCAGGGTGTGTCGTCGATCCTGGTGGTTGATGAGCGGGGATGCCCCATGGGACTGGTGACCGATCGCGATCTCCGTAGCCGGGTGGTGGCCGGGGCATTCGATGTTGCCAGACCGGTGAGCCAGGTGATGACGAGCGATCTGATCACCATCGGGGAGCATGCCCCGGCCTTTGAGGCTCTGATCACCATGACCGAACACAACGTCCATCATCTGCCGGTGGTCGACGGCACCGGGGCCGCCATGGGCTTTGTGTCGATCACCGATCTACATGTGGCTTCGACCACCGATCCGGTGTTCGTTGTCGGCCAGCTGGCCAAGGCGGTTGATGTCGATCAGGTCGAGGCGATCGTGGCGTCCGTGCCCCGCATGATCCAGCAGTTGATGGCGGCCGGCGCTCTGGCCGAAACCGTGGGCCGAATGGTGACGATGGTGACCGACGCCGCCAGCCGCCGCCTGTGCCGGCTGGCCGAGGAGCGATTGGGTCCACCCCCGATGGAGTATGCGTTGTTCTGTTTCGGTTCCCAGGCGCGGCGGGAACAGACCGCCTATTCCGATCAGGACAACGCCCTCATCCTGGCTCGGAAACCCGACCGCGACGAACGGTCCTACTTCGACCAACTGGCCCGTTTCGTGTGCGATGGCCTGGCCCAGGCCGGCTACCGCCTGTGCCCGGGCGACATCATGGCCACCAACCGCCGATGGTCGGTCAGCCTCGACACCTGGAAGCGCTACGTCGACGCCTGGGTGACCGCCCCCACCCCTGAAGCGGTGCTGAACGCCGCCGTGTTCTTCGACGCCCGCCACCTGCACGGCCGGGCCGAGCTCACAGACGAGTACCGGCGCTGGAGCGTACACCGGGCCCAGGCCAGTCCTCTCTTCCTTGGTCACCTGGCGGCGGCCGGAATCCAGTTCAAACCTCCGCTCGGCTTCTTCCGACGGTTCGTGGTGGAAAAGGACGGAGGCCACAAGGACCAACTCGATCTCAAGGGCCGGGGGGTGACGCCGGTGATCGAACTGGCCCGAGTCCATACCCTGGCTCACGGGCTCATGGAGACCAACACCTTCGATCGCATCCGGGCTCTGGCCGGCACGCCCGCCCTGGCTCCCGACGACGCGGCCGAACTGGCCGTGGCCCTGGAGCATGTGGGCTACTACCGACTGCAGCATCAGCGCCGCCAGCTGGAGGTGGGCCGGCAACCCGACAACCACCTCGACCCCCAGTCGCTGACCAGACTGGAACGGGAGAACCTGCGTCGAGCCTTTGTCACCATCGACAAGATGCAGGACGCGCTCCGGCGCAGGTTCCACACCAACCAGATGGCGTGACCGTGGCGGGGGAGTTCGGTCCGGTGGCTTCGCTTCGCTATATCCGCCGTCTTCGGGCCATTGATCGCCTCGTGACCACACCGGGCACCGACTCGACACCGGGCCGGGGAGTCGTCGACTACTACCGACGACCAGTGCGGTTCGATTCCCATCTGCCCTGGTCGGAGGCCCGGTATCTCGTCTTGGATGTCGAGACCACCCATGTCGACCCCGACCGGGGCCATCTGCTGTCGCTCGGTTGGGTGACCGTCGACGGGGGAGCGGTGGACGCCGGATCGGCCCGGCATCACTTTGTTCGCCCACCCCGTGGTGTGGATGTCGGTCCGTCGGCCGCAGTGCACCAGATCACCGACACTGAAGCGGTTGGAGGCGACGATGTCGGCGATGTCGTCGACGAGCTGATGGCCGATCTGATCGGGCGGGTGCTGGTCTGCCACTTCGCCCGACTGGAGATCGGCTTTCTGGATCGAGTCTGCCGAACCCGCTTCGGTATCGGATTCTGGCCGTGGCAGCTGGTGGACACCATGCAATGGCACGCCGACCGTCGGCGGCGATCAAACCTGCCTCTGGGCGGTGATGCCGTGAGGCTCAACAAGCTGATGGCCGACTACGGCCTACCCCCCACCCGGCCCCACGATGCGCTGTCCGACGCCTTCGGCACGGCCCTGCTGCTCCTGGCCATGGCCACGGTCGGCCTCGACCGTTGGCCGGGACGGTTCCGGGATATTCTCGACGACCGTTCGTGGCCGTGAGGCGGTCATCGATCGCCCTCGGTTCCGGCCACCGACCCCTGCCCGTACCGTGAGGTGATCGTCTCCAGCACCGTCAGGGTCGGCGGGTCGGCATCGGGACGGATCACGGCTTGCCACCGAACCGGGATGTCACCGCCGTCGAGCGGCACAATGCTCATGGCCGCTGACGGCCACGTCGACCGCCACCGCTGCCCGGCGGGGCCGGGCAGGCACAGCTCGGGTTGAATGGTCAGCCCCCGTCCGGCGACCACCAGGCTCAGGATGAGCGAGACCGACTCGACCCGGAGGATACGACCCGGCGTCACGCCGGCCGGAACCATGAACTTGCTGTGTTCGAAGCCGAGCTCGGGCCCGGCGCCGGCAGTCAGGTAGTCGAAGTCGACGACGTCGTGGGGCAGCAGCCGTCCTCGTTCGGCCGCCGGGTGCTCGGCCGGAACCGCAGCCATCAGCCGGTCTGTCGCCACGACGATGTCGGCGGCGGGGCCAACCGGCACCAGTTGGATGGCCAGATCGGCCGACCGGCGCTCGACGGCGTCGGGGCCGAGGCCGTAGCCGACCCGGACCACGTCGACCCGGAGCTCGTCGTCGCTGCGCCCTCCTACCTGGGTGAACCATGGGGCCGAGTCGTGAAACCCCATGGCCAGTCGAACCGTGGGCACGGTGTCGGATCCGATCCACCTGGCCACGTTCTCGCTGGATCGGAGTGCGGTCTCGGTTGCGGCGGCGACATCGGCCAGATGACTCCCGCTGGCGGTGAGTTGTAGCGAACGCCCCGACGGCACGGCCAGGGTCACCCCCAGACGGCGCTCAGCCTCCTTGAGCCGATGACTGGCGGCCGAGGGGGAGATGTGGAGGATCTTGGCTGCTCGCCTCAGCCGGCCGGTGTCCCGGAGGGCCGCCAGGAGTTGGAAGTGGTGCCGGTCCAACGATTGATGCACGGCATTCATGAATACACATGATAATACGCGCTGGACGAAACGCTGGGGCTGATCGAGACTAGGGGATGTGATGGATCGAGTTCGAGCCTGGAGTCCGGCGCCGGCCGCCGCCACCGCCGTCATCGCCCTGTGCGCGGTGTCCTACTCGATGGTGGCCATCGTCGGTCGAGGGCTGATCTCCACCGGTATGAGCCCGGCTGCCATCGCCTTCTACCGGTTCGCCGTCACCGCCGTGGTCACCGGCTCGCTGCTGACCCTGGCCCGGCCCAAACGGGTGGCCACCGTCTGGGGACTGGGAACTGGAATGGCCATGGGGCTGGGTTGGCTGGCCTACATGACCGTGCTCGACGACATCCCGGTGGCCACCATCGGGGTCATCTACCTCACCTACCCGCTGTTCACCATGGTGACCCTGTGGCTCGTCTTTCGCCAGCAGCCGTCGGCCCGAGCTCTGTTGGGAGGGCTGATCGTTGTCGTCGCCGCCCTGATCGCCCTTGGTTCCTCCGGTGATCCGGCCACAGCCTCGTCGAGCGACGTTGTGACCATGGCCCAGCCGCTGGCCTACGGGTTGGCGTTCGTGACCCCGATCGTCTTCGGGGCCTCGATCGCCGTGCTCACCGAGCGAATGGTCATTCTCGATCCGTTCGAGCGAATCGCCAGTGCCTCCATCGGCGGGATCGTCGGGCTGGCGCCGCTGATCGTGTCGCTACCGTCCGCAGCCGTGCTGCCCCAGAACGGCCGGGCGCTGGCCCTGGTGGCCACCATTGCCGTCGGGGCGTCACTGCTACCCATGACGGCCTACGCCGTGGCCGCCCCGCGGGTCGGCGGGGCCAAGGCGGCGGCCGCCGGGGCGCTGGAGCTACCGGCCATGTTTGTGCTGGGCTGGCTGTTGCTGGCGGAATCGGTGACCACCGGACAACTGGTTGCCGGCGTGCTGATTGTATTTGCGGTCGTCGCCACCCCGGTCAGCGGTGGATCGCTGGAATCACCCGAATCAGGCCACAGCGAGGTCTCGGGAGTCCGGCCGTCGGAAGTCGGTCTCCCGGAACAAACCCTGCGGAGAAGCGCTTGATACCGCCACACTCGAGACAGTGTGGGTTTCAGGTCACAACACAGAGCCGAAGCCCGCTCGCCAGCCTGCGGGCGTTCGAGGACTTCGTCGGGCGCCAATCCGAGATCGGCTTCACTGACGTGGGGCCATCCCGGTTGCCGTCGCCGACTGCCGTTCTCCAAGAAACGGAGAGCCCGGAAGCGTTGGTCCGCACGGTCAGCGGGTGATGGTGAGGATACGGCGCGCACCATTGGCGACGACGAGGAAGATGATGGTTCCGGCGATGAGGTCGGGGATGGCCGAGTCGGTGGCGGCGACAACAACGGCGGCGATGATGACAAGGAGATTGACCTTGATGTCGTTGGCAGTGAAGATCCAGCTCGCTTGGAGGTGAGCCTCGCCGGAGCGCACTCGTTGCAGCGCAGCGAGGACGGCGACGTTGCCGACAAGTGCCAGCAGCGATACCACGATCATCGACACGGTCTGAGGGGGTTCGTCCGTGCCGACGAAGCGGCGGACCACTTCGACCAAACCGATAATGGCGAGACCGAGCTGCAGGTAGCCGCTTGTTCGGGCCAATCGGTTCTTACGGGCGCGGCTGGTGCCGACGGCGGCCAGGCTGAGCGCGTAGATGCTGGCGTCGGCTCCCATGTCGAGCGCGTCGGCCACGAGACCCATCGATCTGCTCCACAGTCCGACAGCGAGCTCGCCGACGAAGAACGCGGCGTTGACGATCAGCGCAAACACGAGCGCGGCTCGTTCCGCCGGTTGATCGGCAGCCGGTTCGAGGATGCCATCGTGATCACCGAGGTGTTCGCTGCCGAGGTCGAGTCGGCGCAGTGCGTCGCCGATGATGGTCGGCGAGGTGTTGTGATCGACAGCGACGAGACGTTGGTCGAGGTCGACCGCGACCCGCTTGACGGCATCGATGTCGGACAGCGCCATCTCGACGAGCTGTTCCTCGGCGGCGCAGTCCATGCCGGGAATGACGAATCGGCTGATGGTCATCGCCGGATCCGGGCTGTATCCCGGCAGAGGTGGTCCCGTTGGGCGTCGGACACGCCGAAGATCCGGTTCTCGCTGTCGGCGAGGCGGCGTCCGACGATCAACACGAACGGGGCGACGGTCACCAGGTGACCTCGTGGCAGCCTTCGTGCGTGTCGGGTTCGACCTGGAACGTGCCGTGCCTGATCCCATAGTGCTCGGCGAGCACGTACCGGGCGCGGTCGAGCACCTGATGTGAGTCGGTGCCGGTCGTGGTCATCAGATGGGCAGACGCAGCGTCCATCTCCGAGGTCAACGTCCACACGTGCAGGTCGTGAACGTCGACGACCCCGTCGATGGCTTCGAGGTCGGCGCCCAACGCGTTGAGATCGACGTGATCGGGGGCGGCCTGCAGCAAGATGCGTACTGCCCGGCGCCCCAACCGGTAGGTGCGGGGCAGGATCCACACTCCGATCCCGGCGCCGATGACCGGGTCGATCCACGCCCAGTCGAACAGCTCCAGCGAGACGGCCGCGAGGATGACGCCGACCGAACCGATCGTGTCGGCGAGCACCTCCAGATAGGCACCTTCGACATTCAGCGACTCTTTCGAGCCCTCCCGCAGCAGCGCGAACGCAACCAGGTTGGCCACCAGCCCGAGGATCGCGACGACGAGCATCGGCACGCCGAGGACCTCGGGTTCGTCGAAGATGCGGCGGACCGCCTCGATCAGCACCCAGATGGCGACGCCGAACAGCAGCAGCGCGTTGACGAACGCCGCCAGGATCTCGAGCCGGTACAGCCCGAACGTGTGACGCGATCGGGCGCCGTCGCCGGAGCGTTGCGCAAACCGTGAAGCGAGTTGGATCGCAGCGAGGGCCATACCGATCCCGATCACGTCGGTCAGCATGTGGCCGGCGTCGGAGAGCAACGCCAGCGAGTTTGTCACGAAGCCGGCAATCGCTTCGACCAGGAAGAACGTCAAGATAATGGCGAATGCGATCGTCAGGCGGCCCCGGTGGCGCTCGCCGGCGCGTGCCAGGCCGGTGCCATGATCGTGATCGGCGCCCATCAGTGCTCGCCCCGGCCGTCGGACACGTGCCGGCGTGACAGGTCGAGCAGCATGCGAACATGGGTGTCATCGAGCCGGTAGTAGATGTTGCGACCGACCCGGCGGTTCCGCACGACGCCGGCGTTCCGGAGCAGCCGCATTGCCTGGGATACCTTCGTGTCCGTCGTCTCGACCGCGGCGGCGATGTCGCAGACACACATCTCGCCGGCCCCCAACAATGCGAACAGGATCCGTACCCGAGTCGGGTCACCGAGCAGACGGAACATCTCGGCCAGGTCGACGGCATCGTCCTCGTCGAGCATCGACCCTGCGACGGACTCGACGCGACCATCCTCGACGCTCAGGACCACACAACCGTCGACTGCGCTCACCTCTGACATCTGCATAAGTGCGAAGGTATCTGTGGTGTGCCAGGGATGCAACCGGCTCATCGACAGAGGCGATTGCCGTCGACTTCACTACCGGACGCGCACCGGCCAACTCACCGTGGTGCCAACTCGAACACCCGCATCGTGTGTCGATTCGTAGCGGGCGGGGATCGTCATCACCTCCGGGGCGACGCGCCTGCGGGCACGACTACGGTCCCGGTGCGCCGCCAGGCGGAAACACCGCATAGGAGCGGGCTAGACGCCAGGTTGGTGCGCAGCGTGTGTTGTCAGCCAACGGTCCGGCGGCCTGTGGTTCTCCGAGGAACTCATGCTCGAACGCCCTCACGTCGTCGCCCGGAAGCTGAGAGTTCGTCCACATCCATCCCGATGGAAGCCTTCCTACCTGGCTGCCCGTCGACCGGGCGATCGAAGTCGATCGGAAGGGGTGGGGAGAACTTCACCCCTGGGTCGGCCGCGATGGCTGCTGGGGCGGTCCTGCCATGATCTTCACGCCCGAGACCACCGTCGAGCTTGACGTTCTCCATCGGCCTGACCGTCGATGCCTACAACTTCATCACCAGAGCCGGCCTCGATTGTCGGCGGACAGTGGAAACTGCGCGCCGGCGGCCACGAGGGACTGCGGGTTGGTGGCCAGGATGGTCACGGAACGTGAGTCAAACCGGCCTCGGTCCGCACCCACTACACGGTCTTCGAGAATCGCTGATCTGAGCGTTGTCGTCATAGGCCTTCTGCACCACGTCGACCGCAGCCCGGCCACCCATGTCCGCTGACCGATGTTCGACAACGAGTCCCGATCACTCGGCTTGGACCGCAACGAGCTGGGTCGCCTTCATGATCCAAGCCGGAATCGGAACCTACCGTGAACACGCCCTGGCCTCGCTGCTCGCGTCCAACGGACCTCGAGAATCCGCCGCGCTGAACGCCGACATCGATGACCTTGGGTTCGAGCGTGGTCACCACATCCTTCGGATCGTCCGCAAAGGCGGCAAGGGCGCCATCATCCCGCTCGCTCCTCGAACCGCCCGAGCAGTCCAGCCCTACATCGGGGAACGGACGAGCGGGCCGATCTTACTCGGCTCCTACGGCCAGCGGATGGATCGCCACGCCGCCGACCGAGCCGTCAAGCGAATCGCCCGACGGGCCGGGATCCCCAAGACGATCAGCCCCCACAGCCTGCGGCACAAACTATCGCAACCCTCGACGCTGGCGTAGCACTCCGAGACGTCCAGGGCGCTGCAAGCCACTCCGACCCGAGGACAACAATGCGCGACGACCGGGCTCGGCACTCCCTCGACCGCCACGCCACCTACGTTGTCGCCACGTTCATCGCCGCCGCACCCTGACCGGACAGACAGCACATTGTCGAGGGGTCATTCCCGAGCGGTCTTCGAGCGGCCAAACGCCGGCTACCGCCCGTTCGTCCGGAGGTGGGCCAAACCGGTTTCGAGTTCGTCGAAGCAGAACTCGAGGAGTACTGGGAGCGGCTCTCTGCGGCCGCTGAGCATCCACTGATGAAGTGATGACCGCATGGCGCCGAGAGCGGACGATGCCAGCAGCCTCGAGGGCAGGTCATCGTCGGGATCGGCGCCGCGCCGCCTTGCCATGGACGCGCTGAGGCTGTCTTCACACTGGGCCTGGAGTTGAAGACTCCTGGCCTGGACCGACGACGAGCCGGCCATGATCTGAAACTGGTCGAGGATCTGCTCCAGGTGCTCTTCGTAGTCGGCAGCGACGACAACGAACGCGGCCCTGAGCGCTTTCCACGGTTCTTCGTCGGGTGGGCGAGCGTCGACCTCGTCGATCAGCTGCGCTAACCGTCTGGCGTAGTCGGCCAGCGCGACATCTTCCTTGGTTGGGAAGTAGTGGAAGAATGTCCGGGGTGCGATGTTTGCTGCACCGGCGATGGCCGCAATCGTGACCGCCTCGAACCCGTCGCGAGCGAAGAGCCGCCGTGCCGCCGACTCGATCCGTTGCCTGGTCTGTTCCTTCTTGCGTTGACGGAGGCCGCCCTGACGAGCCATTGGTACAGATTGACCTTTCCTGCCACATGATGCAAACTTGCAGTCACTGCAACCTTAAGGGAAACGCACTATGACCGACGACAGCACCGTGCCAAACCGAGGTGCCGACCCAGCCCCAGCTCTACTGGTCGACAAAGACACCAAAGTGTCTGACATCCTGCGTGAATACGGCGACATCGCAGCCGTGATGGAGACCTTCGGGGTCAAGCGAGTCGGGGGATTCAGCGTCCGCAAGTACCTGACCAAGGCCCTCACCGTCGAACGAGCGGCCAAGGTGCACCGAGTGCCGCTAGACGAGTTCCTGACCACCGTTCGAACAGCCGTCGGCCAACAACCGTAGACACAGGCCCCCAGCCAACTCCGCAGCAAGAGCCCTCGCAGCATCCGGGTGCGGCACTCCTGGCCCGCTCGAGAACACCGGCCGTTGGCTCCCGCTCGCCTCCGACAGTGACAATGGGGCCGACGTCGAACCCGGAAGCTCATCGCACCCTGCGTGGTCCCATTACCGGACGGACGATCCGGGCACTGCCGGAAGTGGCGCACCCGCTTGCTGGTCAGCTGGCGGACTGATCTACCTGGTACTGCATGCAGGCATGATCAGCGGCGTTGGCGGTGCAAATGCGCCAATACCCGTCCGGCATGTCATCGGGAGCAAGAAGACGGTCGGGCCCGGGGCCGTCGATGCCGTAGTCCTCGATGCTGCCGCCCTCACCACCGCCACTGAGTGGATCAGCGCTTGCGACACGGCCGCCGGCGTCGGACCGAAGAACGAAGAGCGGTTCGCCCCAACTCACGCCATCCCACCGGTACAGAAGGAAGTAGCCTCCTCTGCTGTTCGATTCCGCGAAAGACGCGGAGAATCTCTGACCCGGTTGCGGGTCTGACGGGTCAAGTGTAATTCAGCTCTCACTGGCGTTCCGAGGCCACTCATCAATGGCGGCAGCAATCCGGTACCAGCACGTGGCCGACAGCAGAAGCAGGCAGATCGCTGGATGGCTGGACCGCCTCATCCGACCTGCTGATGAGCAACGAGATGACATGATCTCCCAAAATAGTCGAACGGCCGCTCACGGTTCTCGTCGACCTAGGCGCCTATCGCCGCACGAGCGTCCCGAAGGCCCAGCACTGGGAGGGCACTGGCGCAGGGAAGTCGGGACCTCTCGTCTTGTGGACCTAGCTGTTTCGCCTGGTGGGAGGTTTGAGCGGACGATGGGAATCGAACCCACATCATCAGCTTGGAAGGCTGAGGTTCTAGCCGTTGAACTACGTCCGCAGGGCGTGATCACTATAGCCGACCACGATCGACGTTGGTCCCCTATTCGAGACCAGTGGAGAGGCACAGGCGGCGGGCCATACCGCCGGGCGTAGAACGGGACGTTCGGCCCTGATCGTCCGGGCCATGCAGGCCTGATGCTGATGGTGTGAAGCGATCTTCCGCAACCCGCGTTCTGATCGGCCTGTTCGTCGTCTCGGTGGTGATCAACGCCGTGCTCGGCATCTGGGCACTTCTCTCCGGCGATTTCGGAGAGACCGAGGGGAAGATCCTGGGAACCAGCTTCCTGGTCTCGGCGGCGATGCTCAGCGTGTTGGTCAACGCTCCTGCCATTCGTCGGCAAGCCCTGTGGCCCGCCCCGGCGATCGGGGCAGCGACCGGCGCCTCGGGCTTCGCCCTGTTCATCGTCTTGTTATGGTCGGAGGCCGAGGCCGACTACTGGTTCAGGTCGGCCGGATCGTTGCTGGTGATTGCGGCCGCCGCCACCCTTGCCGCCAGCCTTGCCCTACTGTCGGTTCCGCACGGCTTTCACTGGTTGCGGCTGGTGGGATACTTCCTGATTTCGGTGCTGGCCGCCACCGTCATCTTCGGCTTGTGGTACGAACCCGACAATGAGTTGTATGCCCGGTTGATCGGTGTCGAAGGGGTGTTGGTGGCGGCGTTCACCCTGCTGATCCCGGTGCTGTCCCGCTTCTCTCCGTCGCGGATAGAGGCGGCGGGGGCCGAAGGCGAACCGCCGCCGACCGACGCCCTCCGTTTCTGCCCCTCGTGTGGCCGGCCGGTGAACGCCACGCCCCTCGACACCGCAGTCGAGACGGTCTGTCCGACGTGTGGC
The DNA here is from genome assembly GCA_024638815.1 of Acidimicrobiales bacterium. Classification (GTDB taxonomy): domain Bacteria; phylum Actinomycetota; class Acidimicrobiia; order Acidimicrobiales; family SZUA-35; genus JAHELU01. The sequence continues at coordinate 23,761 of JAHEJM010000034.1, forward strand.
CTCGAGTTCACCGTCGCCGTCCGATCCGACCTTGACGCCCTGACAACGGTCGGCAACTCCTGAGCGGTCAGGCCGTCGTCACCCGGCCACCGTCAGTCCTGCGGTTCTGGTCTGCCACGACGAATCCACTCGACGACGTCGCGGGAGAGTGGGGCTGCTAGCTCGGCGCATTCCCCGGTCAATGCCAGCCCGTTGCTCAGCAACACGGTGCCCGATTCGTAGGCCGTCGACCCGCAGACCTCGTCGTATTGATCGGGGTGGTATTGGCGGAGATAGTCTGCGTAGGCTTTGTTGACCTGGCTGATATCGCCACCCGTGAAGGGTCGCCAGGCCAGAAGCCCTTCGTTGTAGTCGAACGGGGCCTGGAGTTCGGCGACACCGAGTTCCACGGCAACCAGATCGCCGAGACGAGCCGAGCAGGTCACCCGGCCGGACGAATCGGTCACCGGTTCGATCTCGCAATCTCCGAACGTGGTCGGCATGTCGTTGGCCGCCAACCCGGCCTGCCACTCGGCAACGCGTTGATCGGCGATGGTCCTGGACGCAGGTGCCGACAGCTCGAGGGCGGTGGTGACGTCGCCACGGTTGATGGCGTCCTGCCACTGCCGGGCCAGCACATCGGGTGTGGGCGGTTCGTTCCGGTTCGCCGGTCCGGTGTCAGTGGTGGAACGCTGCGTCATCCAGAGTCCGGCGACAACCAGCACCAGCACCGAGGCGGCGATACTGACGGTCCATGCCGTTCGTTGACGGAGCGACGCCGGCGGGTCCGATCGAGCCGGCCTGGTGGCGAGCAGCCGTACCTCGCTTCGGGGATCGAAATCGGGTGGTTCAGCGCCGTGCTCGATTGTCTCGCCGGGCACGGGATTGGCCTCGACGAACTGGGCGAAAACGCGGTCGGGGTCGGTCATAGTTCTCCTCCCCTCGGGCCGGTCGCATCATCGGCGGTGGACAGACGGTCGTACTCGCGAGCCAGCCGCTTCTTGGCTCGGTGGAACCGCTGATCGACGGCCGCCGGGGATATTCCCAGCACGACGGCGATCTCGCGGTGGGGGAGCTGCTCCCAGCCGGCGAGGCGGAGAATCTCCTGGTCACCGGGCCGAAGTCGGGCGGCGGCGTCCAGCACCCTCCGGTCCTCGGACCGCCTCACTGCTACGGCCTCCGGCGCCGGCGGGGCCGGCTGGGCAACGCCGACCAGCCGAAGGTGGAGCCGGCGACGTCGATGCCGACCCCGCCACTGATGACCGACGACCCGGTAGGCGATGCCGTACAGCCACGCCCGGATCTGATCGTCGTCGGGACGATTCTCCATCCGTCGCCACGCCACCAGGAAGACCTCGGCCGCCGCGTCCTGAGCATCGGCAGCGTTCATGCGACGTCGGCAGTAGGCCAGGATGGCGTGGTGATGCAGCCGGTACAGCCGATCGAACGTCTCGTCGTCGCTGCCGCTGTCCACCTCGTCCCATGCCTCTACCGGTGCCGGGTCCATAGTTCTCGTATGCCCACCACCATGGCAGATCTGACCGCTGATCTCCATCAGATCGCGTCGCCGCTCAAGAGGTGGGGCGAGCATTGTAGGCGATGCCACCGGAGCGGTCGGTCGAGTCAGTGGGGGCCAACTGGTCGAAATGGCCTTCCTGCCCGAGTTGGTCGTGGTGGGTCTGGCCGCAGAATCCGAGACTCGCCGCGATGGGAGCAGCGATGGGAGTAAAGGTAGACCGTGAACGCACTCGCCGGCGCACTCATTCCGGCGCAGGGCCGGCAGAACTGGGATCTCGGCCTTGCGTCGGTCACCAGGAGGTGTCGAAGAGTTGGTCGTCGGCCAGTGCCCAGGGAGGGCGGAGGAAGCCGAGCGCCCGAACATCCTCGAACCAGCGCGAGAACGGCGAGCGCCGGGAGAACGTTCCTCCTCCGACGACCCTGCACAGGCCGGTGAGGACGTCCTCGGCCAACTCGGCAATGGACTGCTTGGCCCGTAGGGCCCCGTGAATACCGGCCAGTGGATCGTCGAACTTGACGGCGGCGATCGATCCGCCCAGCGCCTGCTGGGCCAGCCAGTAGCGGCGCTCAGCGGCGGTCCATTCCGAGACCCGACCCGAAATGTTTCACGCCGCTGATCGTGTAGGTCTGCCCCGGCAGGGGGTGAGGCCGATCATCTGGTTTCGCCACGGCGCGGGTCCGGAGGATGTCACCGCCGCTACCGGGCTCGGACGTGATCGTTCCCCAACGCTGGCCGGCAAGCCCAGTGGCCATCACGGCGCGACGCTGCCGCTGCCACCGAGCGTCGTCGGACTCGGGAGGGGTCAGCCAGAACGACAGCACGGCCGGATGCATCGATGAGACCAGGGCGATGGACGGATCGGCTGCGGCCAACACCCGTAATGCCCTGGCAATGCCATCCACCGATGCAGCTGCCCCCATCCAACCCCCACCGTGGTCGACGGGTACCACCGACCGCAGGAATCCGGAGTCCCGAACATCGTCGAGATCGCCGGGATCGAGATGGGTTCGTTCCTGACGCTCGCCCCTGGTGGCGCGCCAACAATCGGCCACCTGACTCAGGGCGTCGACCATCGGTGCGTTGATGTCCTCGTGGGGTGAGCTCATGGCGTCATCGTCTCCCCTCGGGCGCTCGTTGTCTGTGACCTGGGTCGCATTCGTCGGGACTTTGTCCCGGCAAGCTCACAACGACTGGTTGTTGGAACACAGAGCGACGAGTGCGTCGGTGTCTATCAGGGTGATTCGGCTTCGCTCGGTGCGCACCACCCGGCTGTCCCGCAGTTCCCGCAGGGAGCGGGCGGCAACCTCACGGACGCTGCCGACGGCGGCGGCCAAGTCCTCCTTGGTCACCTTGGCGACCGGCAGACCGGATTGGTCGACGACCGCCAAATCAAGGAGATGGCGGGCGACTCGCTGAGTGACGGTGGCGAACGTCGCCCGCGAAATCTCCTCGACGAAGGCCTGGACTCGCTCGCTCGTCTCTGTCAGAAGGGCATCGGTCATCGTTGCATCGTTGGCAGCCAGGTCCAGCACCGTGCCCGGGGGGACATCGTAGAGGTCGACATCAGTGACGGCCTCGATCGAGACCGGCAGGGTGAACCGGGGAGCGAACAGCGACGCGATCCCGATGAGGGACCCGGATCGGCAGTAGCGTACGGTGATCGATCGGCCGTCGGGAGCTCGGATCACCATCCGGATGAGGCGGCGATCACCAGGTGTACGTGACGGGCCGTGTCGCCCTCGACCCGAACCGCGGCCCCGGCCTGCAGGTTGCGACGCAACCCGTCCTGCACGACGCGGTCCACGGCTCGGGCCGACAACCGACGGAGGTTTGAGGCCGCGATCGCAGCTCGGACATCGCCACCTTGGGCGTCGGTCATCCCGTCGCCACCCCGGGTTCGGGCAGGTGCCGGGTGACGCTCATGCTACAGAGGCGCTCAGCTCCGGTTTTCCGGCGATGGTCTGGAGGACGACACAATAACGCTCGGTCAGGGTGAGAAGTGTGGTCAGTTGCTCCTCGTCGGCATCAGAGTCGAGATCGAACGTGAGACGGATGGATCGGAAGCCCACCGGTGCCTCCTTGGCCACGCCCAGGGTGCCCCGAACGTCGATTTCACCTTCGGCCCGGACAACACCCCGACGAACCTCGATACCGAGGGATGTGGCCACCGCCTTGAGTGTCACCCCCGCACAGGCAACCAGGGCTTCCAGCAGCATGTCACCCGAGCAGAGCGACAATCCATCGCCGCCGGCGGCGGGATGGAGTCCGGCTCGAGCCGCCCCCGCTCCGGACTTGACCGAACAGGTGATGTCGGATCCCAACTCCCCCTCGGCCTCCAGCGTGATGAGGGCCGACTTCGCATCCTCGCCATACCGGGCCTTCAGGGGTTCCTGGATGGCACGTAGCTCTCCACGGTCCATGTTGCTCCACACTACACAAGTCGGACGGGTCGAAGCCCGGCGCTCGGAGGTCGGGACCTCGGACTCTTTCGACCACGTCGCCATCGTGGGTTGATGGAGTATGAGGAATCACCGACACTTCCGTCCGACCACGCTGCATCATGACCACGCCTAGACATGAAACCCCCGAGACCGACCCGCTGAGGCCGTCGCTGCAATGCGGCCGGCCGCGACTCGTGGCCTTCGACTACGACGGGACCCTCACCCTGACCGGTCGCCCCACCGACGATGTGCTCGCCGCACTGGCCCGCGCCCGGGCCCATGGTCTCACGGTGGTACTGATCACCGGCAGGATCCTGGACGAACTGCGGGTGGAGTTCCCTGACGTCGCTGACCATTTCGACGCTCTCATCCTGGAGAACGGTGCGTTGATCGACGTCGATTCCCGCCACCTCAACACTGCACCGCCGATCGACCCCGCTGTTTCCGCTGCTCTCACCACGCGGCAGATCGAGCATCGGTCGGGAAAGGTGATCGTGGCCGCCTCCGCCGCCGATGAGCACGTCGTCGTCGACGAACTCAACCGGCTGGGCCTCGAATGCCAGTTGATGCACAACCGGACCGAACTCATGGTGCTGCCGTCGGGCATCAACAAGGGCGTCGGGTTGCAGGCCGCCCTGGGCGAACTGGGCCTCTCGCCCCACGACACCATTGCCGTCGGTGATGCCGAGAACGACCACTCACTCCTGGCCACGGCAGAACTCGGGGTTGCGGTGGCCAACGCCGTCGACTCGCTTCGTGCCGCCGCCGATGTGATCCTGGACTCGGCAGACGGAGACGGCATCGTCGAGCTCATCGACGATCTCATGAACACCGCAGTTATGTGGCAACGACGGCGACGACAACAGCTCACGCTCGGTCATGACGATGACGGCGAACCGGTCTCCATTCCGGCCCATCCGGCCAACCTCATCGTCACCGGCGGCACCGGCGACGGCAAGTCATACCTGGCCGGGCTCATCGCCGAGCAACTCATCGATCTGAACTATTCGGTCCTCATCGTCGACCCCGAGGGGGACCATGTCGGTCTCGACACACTCCGCCCTGCCGTCGTCCTCGGTGACAACGGCCCGGCGCCACCGCCGGATATCGTCGTCAACCTGCTCAAGCGCAGTGACGCATGCGTGATCCTCGACCTTTCCGCTCTCACCCCCGACGACCGACGTCGCTACCTCGCCGACCTTCCCGCCACCGTCGAAGCCAGCCGTCGGACCTACGGTCGGCCGCACTGGGTCCTCATCGACGAAGCCCACCACAGTGTCGCTCCCACTGAGGCTGCACTGGGAGCCATCGACCTTGCCGCATCCGGGTACTGCCTCGTCACGTGGCGGCCCGAGGAACTCCCGCCGCCGTTCGTCGCCGGTACCGACATGGTCCTGGCCCTGACCACAAGCGATCCCGACCCCCACGCCGTCGACCTCGTTGCCGCCGTCGCCCGGGTGCCGCGCCGCGACGTGGCCGAGCGAGTTGCCGGTCCGACCGGCAGTGTCCTCGTGGTGTCACGGTCCCGGCCGGGTGAACTGCGGATGGCACACCTCGCACCTCGGCAGACCCACCATCTGCGCCATGAACACAAATACGACGCCGAGGGTACCCCACCGCACCGGGCGTTCTGGTTCCGCAACCAACGTGATCAGCCGACCGGCACAGTGGCCCGTAACCTTCATGAGCTGGAAACAGAGCTCGCTCACTGCGACCGTGGCGTGCTGCGCCACCATGCGCCCCTCGGCGATTTCTCCCGTTGGGTCAACGACGTGTTCCACAACCGTCGGCTTGCGGCCCGCATCGCCGCCATCGAATCGGCCATCCGTCCCTCAAGCCCTGCGGCCACGGTGGACGCCGCCCGGCTCGAGCTCATCCGGGAACTCCATCGGCGCCATCACGTACTGCCCGATGATTCCGAGTAGAAGCCTGCTGAACACTGCATGCGGAGCTTCCCGGACCACCGCCCTCCTGGACAGGGGGCAACCGAATGAGGACGTTGGGCCCTGTTTCATGGGCGAGGGTGATGGTCCAGTAAGGTGATGGCAACCGGAAGGCGAAACGGGTCCCGGCTCCGAAGGATCATGATCGGCATGTTGCTTGCGCTCGCCCTGATCGCCGCCGGCTGCGGTGGCGACGACGACGAGGCGGGCGACACGACCACGACGAGCGACACGACCACCAGCGACACCACCACCAGCGACACCACCACATCGAGTTCGACGACCACGAGCTCGACGACAACCTCGACGACGACCGAGCCGGTCGGCGCGACGGTGGAGGCGTACTTCGGTGTCGGTGACGGGTCGGATTGCGCGCAGGTTGATGCGTTCCCCCGGCTCCTTCCCGACAATGCCGATCCAATCCGGGCGGCGTTCGACGCACTGGTGGCCGGGCCGACCGCCGACGAGACCGCCGCCGGCGCCGGGTCGTTCTTTTCCTCCCAGACCGCCGGCACCGTCAACTCGATCACCCTTGCCGACGGGCTGCTGATTGTCGACTTCATCGACCTCCGGCCCCTCATCCCCAACGCCTCGACCAGCTGCGGCAGTGAGTCTCTCCTGGCCCAGCTGAACGCCACGGCATTCCAGTTCTCCGACGTCGACCGCACCCGGTACCGGATCGAAGGAAGCTGCGACGACTTCGCCAACTGGCTCCAGCGGGAGTGCTTCGACACCGACCGCTCGGGTCGTCAACTCGACGTACCGACCAACGAACGGGCCTCTGGCTCCGGCTGCACGCCATCGACCGGCGACACCCTGCCCGACGGCCGCTGGTTCGGGTTCATCACCGAGCCCGAAACCGGCCAGGTCGTCTTCGACCTGGCCTGTTGGTTCACGGGAACCGCGGCCGTCGCCGCTGCTGCTGAGGACGGCGAGGAGAGCCCACCACCGAATGATTTCCACATCCGCAACGCCAGCGATCGGCTCCGCACCGTCGTCGTCGGTCCCTCAACCCAGGTGGTCTGGCTGCCCAACCCCGGCGATCCGGCCAGTGCCGAGACCGTCACCTACCCCGACTGGCTGGCCCAACAGCCCGGCCGCGACTACAAGCCCGGCGTCTGGCTCGACGTCGGTAATGGACAGATCACCGCGATCGAGGAGCAGTACGTCCCCTGATTCCCGGTCGGCGTCGCCCATGCTCGAGCACCGGTGGTGCTGACCAAGGTCCCTGTTGTCGGTGCCGCCCGAGACGTAGGTTGAACAGCAGAGGAGCAGCGGTATCGGCCGTCGCCGAACAATCATGGACACCACCGTTGAATTCTCAGCTCGACCTCGTCGCGCTGCGGCAACGGTTGTGGCGATTGCGTTGGCCGTGCTCGGTCTCGTCGTCGCCTGCGGGTCCGACGACGCTGCGGACTCGGGTACGGTTGCCACCGATCCGGTCAACCTTGACGATCGGGGGCTGCCCGATGGGCGCGACCCGGCCGCGATGGTGCCATGGAACGAGGTCGGCCCCGGATGGACCCTCGCCGCCTATGATCCGGCTTCGCTCGAGGAGACCAGGACCATCGGTGACTTCACCGCCGACCGGCCGGTGGGAGCCGATGGTGATCCAGGTGGCGGCGGGTCGACCGGGGATCCCCTTCCGTCGGCCCCGAAGGCTCCGGAAGCGGGCACCGTGCTGGACGTTGTCGGCGTTCGCTATGACGACGTCCTCAACTTCCGGTCCGATCCCGATCCGTCGGCTGAGATCGTGGCCACGGCCCATCCCGATCTGGCGGAGCGTCCTGAGGACGCCGTCATCGTCGCCACCGGCGAGGCCGCTACCAGTGGCTCCAGCGTCTGGTGGCAGGTCACCGTCGATGGGCGGGAGGCATGGGCCAACTCCCGTGACCTCGGGGTTCTTGGCGCCGGTAGCGACGCCCTCGAACTCATCGACCTGGAAGCCATCGGTGATCAGGTCGGTCTCGAGGATGTGGTGGCGGAAGCCCGTTCACCGGGCGATGCCACAGGGGTCCTCCTCGAGGTGTTCGGTGTCGACGCCATCTCGTCCATTTACTCGATCGACGTGCTGGGAACCTACGGCAACGGGGTCAAAGGGGAGCGGTTCGAGATCGAGACGTACAATGTCAAGGCCGACGACCCCGACGCTACGCCATACGTGATCGGGCCCGGATCATGTCGGCAACAAGAATGCCGATCTGTGAGTTCGGCGTCGACGCCGGCGGTAACTGTCGCTGAGCCCGTGGGGAGCGCTGAGCGCGCATTTCGCCCCAATTCGGCGCTCTCGGCTGCCGGGAAACGAAGCACATCACCGAGAGCGAACTCCCGGTGATGTGCTCGTCCGACGCCGAGGGTCGACGGCGATGACGTCGATGATGGGAGCGAGTGCTTCCATCCGTCGAGTGACGCCGGTGGGGAGTCAGCTGTCCCAGCCTGGGGCCAGGTCCTGATTGGGCCCCTGCGTCGCCTCGGCCGGACTACGCTCGACGCTCCATCCCGGGGCCAGGTCCTGATTCGGGCCGAGCAATTGGGCGCTGGTGGGAGCGAGTGCCTCCATCCGTCGGGTCTCGTTGGCCTGGAAGGATCCGTCGAGGTCGATGACGATGACGTCGCTGGTGGGAGCGAGTGCCTCCATCCGTCGGGTCTCGTTGGCCTGGAAGGATCCGTCGAGGTCGATGACGATGACGTCGCTGGTGGGAGCGAGTGCCTCCATCCGTCGGGTCTCGTTGGCCTGGAAGGATCCATCGGTGTCGAGCACCTCAGTCGTTCCATCGTCGCTGAGCGCAAAGGTCGCCACCGTTGCGGCGACGATCAGCACGAGCGCTCCGATCATCCAGCGAATCCAGCGCACCGGGCGCTTTGCCGTCGGCCTCTCAATGCCTCGCTCTTCACGAGGCGGCGGCTCGACCGTCGGCTCGGGCTTCCGCTCGTCGAGCAGTACGTCTTGGACTGGTGTCCTTTCAAGTAGGTCGGTCATTTTCGCCTCCTCTCTTCATCTCTGTCTTCAGCATGCACCCACGACCCGGTGGGAGGCCTGACGGGTGCCGGAGCGCAACGCACCAGGCGATAGAGGCTTGCTTGCAGAGCGCCATTCGATGCCTGGTAAGGCGCTTGACGCTTTCTTGACGTGGTGGGACGTTCGCCTCTGGCGGCGTGCGACGGGGGTGGTAGATTCATGATGAGCGATTGGAGCTAACGGTGTTTCGCAATAGTCGCATCCGGGTCTTGGGGCCCGTGGATTTGGATACCTTCGACGGGGTCGTGGCCATCGGCGGCCGGAGAATGCGGGCCCTGCTCGGGATGCTTGTGATGTCCGCCTGCCATGCTGTGACGGTTGACCGCCTGACGCAGGCCGTCTGGGGCGACGACCCCCCGCCGTCGGCGGACAGCTCCCTCCAGTCGTACATTTCGCGGCTGCGCCACCTCCTCGGCGCCGAGGCCGTCGTGAACGAGAACGGGTCCTACACGCTCATCGTCGGGCACGATGACGTCGACGCCCTTCAGTTTGAGAGGTTGTTGCTCAGCGCAATGGAGCACCGTTCGGAACCCGTGGAGTGCCTCGCACTGTGTCGCCAGGCGCTCGACCTGTGGAGGGGACTGCCGTATGGGGAGCTCTGCGACGAGGATCCCTTCCGGCTCGAGGCTCTGCGTCTCGAGGAGTTGCGAATGGTAGCGATGGAGTTGAGCCTTGAATCCGAGCTCGAACTGGGCCGGAACGAATTGGTGGTGGCCGAACTCGAGAGTCTGGTGGAGGAGTATCCGTATCGCGAGCGGTTGTGGCACCTGCTCATCACGGCGCTCCTCTGCGACGGCCGCCGCGTGGAGGCCATGCGCCATTGTGCCCGCCTCCGGCAGGTATTGGCCGAGGCAGGGCTCGAGGTCACCGACGTCGTGCTCGATCTCGAGCACCAGATCCTCGGTGGAACCGAGCCCGCGAACTGCGGCTGACCTGGTGGGTCGACCAGCGTCGCCCACGAGCAGCCTGTTGGACGGTGGGATCTGATGTCGCCGATCAGCCCGCAGGTTGCGCAGCTAACCGGACGGCGAACGGGGGTCATGGCGTCATCGGTTTTGGCCGCACAGGTGTGCGGGTAGCGTGATCCGATGCCGGTTCCGTTCCCCACCTCGGACGAGGTCGATCTCGGCCCGGTCGGCGAGGCCGAAACCAGCCGACTAGCAGCCGGGGTGCTTTCCGCCACCCGACCCCGTTCCGGCAACACCGAGTTTCAGCTCTTGCTGGTCGAGGCGATCTTCGAGGCCATGACCGGTTACCGGGTCGACGCCGCCTCCTTGGCCGCTGTCGACGCCCGTACCTATGCGGAGAACTTGCGGTACCGCGACAACGAGAAACGGACGCGGATGGTCCACATGATGGTCCTGTCCGCACTGGTGCTGCGGCCGATCCCGCCCGAGGTGTCGACGCAGGTCGCCGAGTACAGCCGGGAGCTGGGTGTCGATGACAGCCTGCTCCGCACCATCGAGCAGTTTGCGTCAGGTGATCTGGCCATGGCGGCAGCCGACTTCGAACGCAACGGCTACACCGCAGGGTGGTCGCCCGAGCGCAGTGCCGGCCTGCACACCACGACCGACGTCGAGGGCTGGGGCGCTGACGAGGACGACCCCGCACTGGCCGAGCGTTGGGTCGGCCTCGGCGACCTCCCCCCGGGGGCGCTTGGTCGGGCGGTCTTCGACTTCTACCAGGCCCGAGGGTTCTCGTTTCCGGGCACGCCAGGGTCGGCACCGCCGCTGCTGGCCCAGCATGATTGGGTGCACGTGCTGGCCGGGTACGGCACGAAGGTCGAGGCCGAACTCGAAGTCTTCGCGTTGATCGCCCGAGCCAACGACGACCCGCGCGGGTGGTCGCTCCTTGCGATGGTGGTGAGCCTGTTCGAGACCGGCTATCTGATCGAGGGTGCCGGCCTGTTCGAAGCGTTTCCCGGGCAACTCTCGGTGGACGGCATGACGGTGAGGATCGGTGACGCGATGCGGCGCGGCGCGCTGAGCCACGGCGACGACGGAGCGCCCGATGTCGACTTCATGCAGGTCGACTGGTTCTCCTACGCCGACCAACCGCTCGAACAGGTGATTGAGCGGTTCGGGTTGCCGCCCAAGTCGGAACGGGCCATTGCTGCCGGGTCGGTCACGCCGTGGGAGCCGGGGGGCATCTCCGAGGCGCAGCTCGCTGCAGGCCGGGAGGCCGCCCGCCGGCGCGGCGTGCCCTACGACAGCCACGGGGCCGGCATCTAGTGCTCATGTCATCGGCGATGAGCTGACGGTCCCCATCTGGATCGAGTACTTGTTCGAAGGATCGGAGAGGCGAGCCAAACCTTGATCCATCGCCAACCGCGCGGCCATCGGTGAGCTCGACGACGAGTCTGTCCGATTCGCGGGAAATGAGCCGGTCATCATGGGCACGACCTGTGGTTGGACAGGTCGCAGTTGAACGCCGCCGGATGAATCGAATTGATCGCAGATCATCCCGAAACCTTGCCGGATCGAGCGAGAAGGAGGGTTGCGCGATTGTGACGTCTCGAGAGCGATGCGATGGGCCGAGCAGCTGACGATGACAGAACCGGAGACGACAAACCCGAGACGGCTGGCGGTCACGTAGCGTGGTCTCGGGAGGCGATCCCGGCAGTGACGTGAAAGCCCTGGGCTTCGAGCCCGTTGACCTGATCGTCGTCGGGGTCCTGCTTCTGAGCAGACTCGGTTGAGGAAATTGGTGGAGTCCGCGGCCTGGCTGTCGGTGAGCGGCGCCTATCGGCACCCGCTCGCCGGTTCATCAGCACTCCGTCGACTTGAGCGGCGACGGAATGCTGATGCGCATGGCTGTCCATCGGTGCCGATCAAGCGGGATGGAATGCTGAGGTCTGAGTATTGGACGCCATGCGAGTCAGGAGGGGAGGAGCGCGATGGTCCGGTGGCGTAGAAACAGTGACATTCGGGCGAAGTGGTAGCCATCCGGGGCTACCACGTGGGCTACCGGTTCGTTTGGGGCTCTCGAAAACCTGCTCAACAGTCGGGATGGGGAGATTTGAACTCCCGACCCCTGCTCCCAAGTCGTGATCGAACTTGCCGAGAGAGGTCGCCGCCCGCTCGCTGGGTGATACGAGCACTGAATCCGGGCCGAGAAGCGCTCGTCGCTGCTGGCCTTCATGGCTACCGGTGGGGCTACCACCCGTGCGTGGAGAAGGCGGTCAGCCGGCCCTGAGATAGTCGCGGAGGGCCTCGCGGATCACGTCGGAGCTGGTCCGCCCTTCGTCTCGGGCTCGGGAGCGGAGGGCGGCACTGAGTTCGGGGTCGAGGCGTACCGACTCGACGGTTGCGGCGGCCGATCCCATCGGCGGTCGACCACCTCGTCGGCGCACGATCTCGTCGACGTCGAATCCTTCTTCGGCTTTTTGGTTGAGCTGCTCGACCAGTTCGTCGGTGATCGGCTTGCCGCTGCGAGCAGTCCCCTGATTCTTATCGGGCATGTCATTCACCTCCGAGCAGTGGTTGGTATTTGGGCCGCATCGTCATGGCGTGGATGGCCAGTCCGCTGTCATCGTCTCGGATGATCGTGATGACCTCGAGCAGCGCGCCGTTTCGGGCTGGTCCGAGGTAGAGGCGCAGGTCGTCGTCGAGTTCCTCTATGGCCGTGGCGTGGCGTGTGAAATGCTCGATGTCCTCAGGATCGATCCCGTGCTTGAGTGCCGATTGGTGGACATCCACGGAACACTATCGTACTACGAAACCTGCCGGCCCGTCACGTGCGGTGGTGAGCACGGACGTGTGAGCCCTGACCTCCAGGCCGCCATCGATCGGCGGCCGGTGGTATCCATCGATGGCTACTACTTGGGCCTACCAGCCCTTTTGGTTCGCCGGAAACCCGCTCAGCGTCGGGATGGGGAGATTTGAACTCCCGACCCCGTGCTCCCAAATCGTGATCGGATGCCCTCGGACGGGCCAGAGCACGCTTAGCTGGTTGAAACAAGCGCTGATCAGTACTGAGAATCGCTTGACGCCGCTGACCCTCGTGGCTACCAGTTGGGCTACCACCCGGCTCATCAGGGACCGGAACCTCCAGACGTTCGCCGATGGGCGCCCAGCCATCGGTCGGGGTCCACTCGAGGAAGCGGTGCGGAGGGACCGAGGATCGGGCCGTGTCATTGTGGTCCGTCGTAGGCGGCCATCATGGCTCCGGGGTCGTCGAATCGGGCGTCATACCGATCGAACCCGAACCGCTCCCGCCACACATCGCTGAACGTCGGGTCTTCGCCAAGCTGAAAAATGGTCGAGGCGGCGCTGTGGTACCAAGACTCGGCCGGTCGCGTGGAGAGGACGACAACAGCGTCTGGAAACGC
>JAHEJM010000222.1 GCA_024638815.1 Acidimicrobiales bacterium
GTTTGTCATTCGGCTTTCTCCTCCAGGGAACGGTGGTGGCGGAGATCATCTTCCGCTGGCCGGGCCTGGGACAGTGGATGGCCCAATCGGTTCTACGGGGCGACCAGGCCACCATCATGGCCTACGTGTTGTTCACCAGCGTGTTGTTCCTGGTGGTCAACCTCGTGGTTGACGTCATCTACGCCTATCTGGACCGGCGGGTGGTGCTCGGTGGCTAGCACCGCTTCGCCTCCCATCGCCGGCCCCACCCCCGGGGGCGATGAGGCCACGGCCGCCGGCACCAGCGCACTTGGCGTCCGCCTGGCCCGGACCATGGAGCTGACCCGCAGCATCGTGTCGAACCCGACCACGATGGTCGGGTTGGTCATGGTCACCGCCCTGATCGCCATGGCCCTGCTGGCACCGCTCATCGTCGAACCCAACACCCCGGACCCGGCTCAGATGCCTCGCGACTGGGGGGCCATCGCCGTCCCTCCCGGTTCACCCGACCACATCCTCGGCACCACCAATACCGGCGGCGACGTGTTCTACGGGGTGGTTTGGGGATCCAGGACATCACTTCGACTGTCCATCCTGGTGGTGTCGATCACGGTCACCATCGGAGTCCTGGTGGGCAGTGCCGCCGGCTTCCTCGGTGGCCGGGTGGACGAGATCTTGATGCGTCTGGTTGACGTGTTCCTGTCGATTCCCGAGCTGATCTTCGCCCTGGCCATCGCCGCCGTGCTCGGACCGGCGTTCCGCAACATCATTCTGGCCCTGGCCGTTGTCTACTGGGTGAAGTACGCCCGCATCATGCGGGGCCAGGTCATGACGGTCAAGCAAAACGACTACGTCGACGCGGCCCGGGTCATCGGCGACTCCCCCTTCCGAATCTTCGCCAAAGACGTGCTGCCCAACGCCATCACCCCGGTGGTGGTTCAGGCCACCATGGACATGGGCAACATCGTATTGGTCGGCGCCACCCTCAGCTTCATCGGTCTGGCCGAAGCGGGTTTGGCCGAGTGGGGTGTTCTGGTGGCCGAAGGCCAGGCCGGCATCTCGTCGGGACGATGGTGGGCCTCGACCTTCCCCGGCCTCATGGTGTTCTTGTGGGCCCTCGGATTCAACCTCGTAGGCGACGGAATGCGGGACGTGCTCGACCCCCGCACCGAGTCGTCACGATGACCACGGTCGACGATCTGAATGCAGCGGCCGGGTCCGGTCGGTCCTCGACGGCTGTCAACCAGCGCCTCAGCCCGGGGGCTGTCATCGGAGTGAACGACCTTCGGGTCCACTTCAAGGCCAAGGCCGGCGTGGTAGAGGCGGTGGACGGCGTCGAATTCGAGTTGCGTCAAGGTGAGACGCTGGGGTTGGTCGGTGAGACCGGTTGCGGCAAGAGCGTCACCGCCCGGTCGTTTCTCGGCCTGGTTCCGTCACCTCCGGCGCTCCCCACCACCGGGACCATTCAATACCGGTACGGAGACGACGTCGTCGATCTCACCGCCATCGGCGGCGAGCAGATGGGAGACATCAGGGGCAATCGCATTGCCATGATCTTCCAGGACCCGGGCAAGTCCTTGAACCCGGCCTTGACGGTTCGAGACCAGCTGGGGGAAGTGTTCCTCATCCACCGCTCGGCCGAGGTTCTGGACGCGGCCGACGTGGACAGCGCCGCCGGTGACCTGAGTTCCCGCCTTCTACGCCGAGCCGCTGGACTGAAGTCGAGGTGGCCCGAGCGGGTCCTTTTGGCCATTCCCCCGCTTCGGGCTCGTCGTACAGCCTTGCGGGCCGCAGCCGATTCGCTGGTGATCGCGGCCTTGAGCGAGACCCAGATCCCAAACCCGGCCGCAATCCTCGATCGCTATCCGCACGAGCTATCGGGCGGCATGAAACAGCGGGTGATGATCGCCCAGGCCCTGGCCTGCAACCCGGATGTGCTGATCGCCGATGAGCCGACCACCGCCCTGGACGTTACGGTGCAGGCCCGCATTGTCGAGTTGATCAGGGAATTGCAGCAACGACATAACACCTCGGTGCTCTACATCAGTCACGATCTGTCGTTGGTTCGGAGGGTTTGCGATCGCATTGCCGTGATGTACGCCGGAAGGATCGCGGAGATCGGCTCGGCCGACGACGTCTTCCATCATCCCAAACACCCCTATACCCGAGGTTTGCTGGCCGCCATCCCGTCGATGGCCAGCAAGCGGGGTCAATTGGAGGCCATCGCGGGAACGGTGCCGGAGCTGATCGACCCTGAACCCG
This sequence comes from Acidimicrobiales bacterium, assembly GCA_024638815.1. Classification (GTDB taxonomy): domain Bacteria; phylum Actinomycetota; class Acidimicrobiia; order Acidimicrobiales; family SZUA-35; genus JAHELU01. The sequence continues at coordinate 2,242 of JAHEJM010000222.1, forward strand.
GATGTCGATTTGCCGGTCGTTGTCGACATGCCACCGACATGTGTCGATCGGCCAACCCGATGCTGGTCGAGGTTGGAACCGGTCATTCAGTGAGCTGCTTCGCCTACCAGCCGATCACCGGCTCGGACCTGGCACCGCCGACCGTGCCCGATCAACCCATTGTGGCCTCAACCCAGCCTGCAGGGTCCGGCGACGAAGGCTCGGCGCCGGGAGGTGAACCGTGAGCGGCACCGCCGACAAGTCGCTGACTGCCCCCGGCCGCCCCCACGCCGACACCGGACCGTCCTCGGCCCGATCGCCGATGACCGGGAAGACCGGTGAGGTGTTGATCTCGGTTCGGGACCTGGAGAAGCACTTCCCCATTCGGGAGGGTGTTATGCAGCGGGTGACCGGGCATGTCCGGGCCGTCGATGGTGTCAGCTTCGATCTCCGTCGAGGGACGACACTTGGCTTGGTGGGCGAATCGGGTTGCGGTAAGACCACCCTTGGACGTGTCGTCGCCGGGCTGGAGAACCCCACCAGCGGCGGTGTGTTCCAAACCGTGCGTTCCGGAAACGGATCGGACAGCTCGGTGCCGACCAATCAGCTCACAGGCCCGGAGGCCCAACGGTTCCGTCGCAACACCCAGATGGTGTTTCAGGACTCCTTCTCATCACTGAACCCCCGCCACCTTGTGCGCG
>JAHEJM010000135.1 GCA_024638815.1 Acidimicrobiales bacterium
GCCGGTGGGCGCCGACGTCGGTCGCATAGTCATAGCCACCGTCGGAGCCGATCGAGCTTATGCCGGAAGCAGATTCCGATGCCGAACCGGGGGCCACGGCCGATGCCGATGCCGATGCCGATCCAGATGCCGAACCGGAGGCCGATGTCGAACCGGAGTCGACGCCGGTGTCCTCTGCTCCCAGATCACGAACGGTTGCCCCATCATCGGAGCCGCAGGCGGCCGTTGCCAACGACAAGACCGCGACCAGCGCCATGGCGACCGAGAAGGCCAGACAACGGCGAGAATCGTCCGGGCTGTGGGTGATGGGCATGATCAGAGCCTCCTGGGCACGGATGTCGTTGATCCGAACGGTTGACCTGCCGTGTTGAGCTGGCGCCAGACGGTGGGCACGACGTGACGAAGGTAGTGAGTGAGCCGGATGAACGAGCGGCCGGTGCGGCGGAACCGGTAGCTGATGGGGACCTCCCGGTAGTCGAAGCCCTTGGACAGAAGGTCGATGGTCAGGACCTGAGCATAGTTGTAGTCGTGGGCGATGTCGGCCGCTTCCGCCGCCCGGCGGGACAGGGCCCGATAACCGGACTGGCCGTCGGTGAGCGGCGCGTGGGTCACGAACCGGATCCATCGGCTCAACACCCGGTTGCCGAGGCGACGGTGGGGGAGCATGTGGTGAATAGCACCGGCGAAACGGCTACCGACCACGTAGTGGGACTCGCCGTGGAGAATCGGTTCCACCAGGCGTTCCAGCTCGGCAGGATCGTACTCACCGTCGGCGTCGCAAAAGGCGACGGCGGCGGCGTCCCGGTCGGCGGCCAACCGAAGACCGGTCCGAACTGCGGCACCAAGGCCCCGATTGAGGTCGTGGCTCACCACCGCGGCCCCCGCCCGGCGGGCTACGGCGGCGGTGTCGTCGCTTGATCCGTCATCGACAACATAGACCTCGACCGGTCGGGTCAGTCCGTCGACGGTGATGGCTGACGGGGCTCGGCCGATGACCTCGGCCACCGCGGCCGCCTCGTTGAACCCGGGAAGGAACAACACCACGGGACCCGGGCCGGGGCGAGCGGAGGGTTCCGTTGTCATCGGCCTGGTCATTCGCAGCCGGCCGAACAGCGACGGCCGGGGCAGCACCACACCGACGCCGCCTGCAACCAGGCTGTAGACCGTCTTGGTCAGATGAAGACCGACGGTGGCCGTCAGGGCCGTCTCCAGGTCGATACCGATCGCTACCAGGGCGGCTGTGGCCGCTGCCTCGTAGGTTCCGACGCCGGCCGGGGTCACGGCGACAAGCTGGGCCGACACGGCCACGGCCAGCACCAGCACCGCCTGCTGAGCGGCCAGGTCGATGTCGAACCATCGCAGTACCTGCCACACGGCCACCGCCTCGAAAAGCCAGGCCCCGGCAACCAAACCGACGACGCCGGCGCCGGGAAGCCGGGTCATCACCGGTGATCGACGGGTCAGCTGTCGTCCCGCCAGGACGGCAACGGTCGTGATGGCCATGACGGCCGCAACACCCCAGAGGCCGAGACGGCCGGCCATGATGGACGGCCCGCAGATCAGTCCGAGAGCGACCAGTGTCACCAAGTCCGCCGAGCGCAACAACACTGTCGAGGTCGTCGCAGTGCGCACATCGATACCCGACCGGGTGACGGCGGAGACAATGCGCAGCGGTTCACCCAGCCGAAGCGGGAGTAGGTGATTCCCGCCGAGGGCGACGTGGATGGCGGCCAGCGAGTGGGACAGCGGAAGCCCGGGTACAAGACGGCTCCACACCATGGCCCGAACCGAAAAGGCGGTGAGCAGCGAGCCGAACACCATCGTCAGACCGCCGGGATCGGACAACCCTCGTTCCAGCCCGGTAACCAGCTGATCGGTCGCCACCAGGCCGGCCAGGGCTGCAACCGAGGCGACGAGGGTGACAACCACGAGAACCGTCGCCAGCGGAACAGGCAGGGTTCGGAGTCTGGCTGCTAGCACCGCTCCGAGCCTTCCCTGTCTTCGAGTTCGAACGTCACCGCCGGTGATGTTAGGCATAGTTAACAGCACTTCACAAGGGGTGTTATCTATTTCACGTCGAGGCGATACAGTTTCCCTTCGTAGCATTTGCTCGTCCCTACCGATCCGTTCGGCCCCGCAGCCGGCCCAACAGGAGATGCAATGAGATCACGAACACCGGTTTCCCGCCGCTCCTCGTGGTGGTGGCTACTGGCGGCGACGGTCACTGCCGCCGTGGTTTCAACCTCGTGTTCCGGTGGCGACGACCAGGTGGTCCGGGTCTACTCCGGGCGTCACTATGACCTGGAGCAGGCGTTCGAGCAGTTCTCGGAGGAAACCGGCGTCTCCATCGAGTTCCTGACCGGGTCGGACGCCGAACTTCGGGAACGAATCGAGGCCGAGGGGGAGGAGACCCAGGCCGATGTCTACCTCACGGTCGATGCCGGCAATCTGGCCACGGCGGTCGAACGCGGGGTTTTCGCACCGCTCGACTCGGAGGTCCTGGACCGAGCGGTACCGGCATCGTTGCGCGACCCCGACGGCAACTGGTACGGCCTGACCATTCGCGCCCGAACCATCGTGTACAACCCCGATGCGGTGGCCCCCGACGAGGTTCCCGTCACCTATGAGGAGCTGGCCGAGTCCCGATGGGAGGGCAGGTTGTGCCTGCGCAACTCGTCCAATGTCTACACCCAATCGCTGGTGGCCAGCCTGATCAGCCACCACGGACGGGACCGGGCGGCCGAGATCGTGGCCGGGTGGGCCGAGAATGCCGAGATCATGGCCAACGACGTGCTGATCCTGGAATCGATCGCCGCCGGTGAGTGTGACGCCGGCATCGTCAACCATTACTACCTGGCCCGGCTGCTCGAGGACGATCCCGACTTCCCGGTTGAGCTGGTGTGGGCCAACCAGGATGGGCGTGGCGTACATGTGAACATCTCCGGTGGGGGCGTGACCAGGTATGCCGACGATCCCGATCTGGCCCAGCAACTGTTGGAGTGGCTGGCCACCGATGGCCAAAGTGCCTTCGTCGACGGCAATCACGAGTATCCGGTCAACCCCGAAGTCCAGCCCGAGCCGCTGATCCGTGACACCTTCGGTGTCGAGTTCAAGCGGGACGATTTGGAAGCCTCGACCTTTGGCGCCCTCAACCCGGAGGGGGTCCGGCTGATGGACGAGGTCGGCTATCGATGATCGACCGGGTCCGCCTCGGTATCGGCGACCGGCTCAGCCTCATCGGCTGGCCGGTGGCGGCGTGGCTGGCGGCACTGCTGGTGGTGGCCCCTGTGGCGTTCCTGGCCACCAGCCTGCTCGACCCCAATCTGGAGGTATGGCGCCAGCAATGGGATACCCGGCTCCCGGGTCAGCTGTATGAGACCGTGGTGCTGCTGGTCGGTGTCAGCATCGGCACCCTGGTCATGGGCTGTGGGCTGGCCTGGCTCACCAGTGCCTACAGATTCCCCGGATCCCGGACGTTCGGGTGGATGTTGATCGCCCCGCTGGCCATGCCCAGCTACGTGCTCGGCTTCCTCACCCTGTCGGTGTTCGGCTACGCCGGCCCCGTTCAGTCCACATGGCGCTCGGTCCTGGGCGAGAATGCCTGGTTCCCCCCGGTCCGGTCGCTGACCGTGGCCATCCTGGTATTCAGTACTGTGCTCTTCCCCTACGTCTATCTGTTGGCCCGAGCCGCATTGCGGGACCAGGCCGGCAGCTCCTACGAAGTGGCCCGGAGCCTGGGCGCGGGACCGATCGAGGCGGCTCGGCGAGTGGTGATCCCGCTGCTTCGACCCGCCATCGCCGCCGGGACGGCGGTGGTGATGATGGAGACGTTGACCGACTTCGCCACCGTGCAGTACTTCGGAGTCGACACCGTCTCGGTCGGCGTCTTCCGAATCTGGCGGGGCACCTTCGACCGGGATGCCGCCAGCGAGTTCGCCACCCTGGTGCTGGTCTTCGCCCTTCTGGTCATCGGTCTGGAGCGGGTCTTACGGGGCCGGGCCCGATACGGCCAGGCCGCCGGTGAGGCGGCCGGAATCTCACCCCGGCGGCTGCGGGGAGCCAGAGCATGGGCCGCCACCGCAGTGTGCGGTTCGGTCGTTGCCCTCGCCTTCGCCGCCCCGGCAGTGCGGCTGGCCCTCTGGGCCCTCGAGGAGGCCGCTCGGAGCGATCGTTCGCTGTTCTCGGCCCGGTACCTCGAGTTCCTTCAGAATTCGCTTGTGCTGGCCTCGGTGACAGCCGTGGTCTGCGTGGTCACGGCATGGCTGGTGGCCAACGCCCGCCGGTTCGGCTCGTCGTCGGCCACCGGTGTCGCCGCCCGACTGACCGCCGTGGGCTACGCCGTCCCCGGGCCGGTGGTGGCCATCGGTGTCATCCTGGCCGTTGTCGCGCTCGACGGCGCGCTGGAGGCAATCGGGCTCGGTCTGCCCGGAGCTCTGGCTACCGGATCCTTCCTGGCCCTGGCCTACGCCTATGCCGTCCGGCTGCTGGCTCCCGGGTTGAACGCGGTGGAAAGTGGCCTGGATCAGGTCCCGGTCGACATGACCTCGACCGCCCGCAGCCTTGGCCGCCGCCCTGGCGCAGTGGCCGCCCACATCCACCTGCCGCTGGCCCGAACCAGCGTTGTCACCGCCTTGGTACTGGTGGCCGTCGACGCCCTCAAGGAGCTACCAATCGTGTTGTTGCTTCGGCCTTTTGGATTCGACACACTGTCGGTGTGGACCTACAACCTGGCGTCGGAGTCACGGTTCGAGCAGGCGGCTCTGCCCGCCTTGAGCATCGTGGCCGTGGCCCTGATACCGGTGACCATGCTGTCCCGACAAATCTCGCGCCGTGAGGCGGCGGTCACCGATCAGGAATGGCGGCCGGGCCATGGATAGTCTTGCCGTCAACGGCACGGGCTACGCAGATATCGCCGACAACGGCACCGGTAGGGCTGCCGTTTCCGTCCACGGGGCGGTCAAGCATTTCCACGACGTCGTGGCGTTGGACGGGGTCAGTTTCGAGCTGGGCCGGGACGAACTCCTGGCTTTGGTCGGTCCCAGCGGTTGTGGGAAGTCGACGCTGCTGAGGGCCATCGCCGGGCTGACCGCACTGGATACCGGAACCGTCGAACTCAACGGCTCGTTGGTGGACGACGGTCGACATCATGTGCCCCCCGAACATCGTCGCATCGGCCTGGTCTTTCAGGAGCATTCCCTGTTTCCCCATCTGACCGTGGCCCAGAACGTGGCGTTCGGCATCAAAGGCCTCGGCCGGAGCCGTCTCGCGGCCCGGGTGGCCGAGCTGCTGGAGCTGGTCGAGCTCGACGACTACGATGACCGTTACCCCCACGAGCTCTCGGGCGGCGAGCGGCAGCGGGTGTCGCTGGCCCGAGCCCTGGCTCCCGAGCCGACCCTGATGTTGCTCGACGAGCCGTTCGCCAGCCTCGATCCCAACCTTCGGGTCCAGCTTCGTGGTGAGGTCGTCTCGGCCCTCCGGGCCACCAACACCCCCGCGATCTTCGTCACCCATGATCAGACCGAAGCCATGGCCGTCGGGGATCGGGTGGCGGTGATGCGGTCGGGACGTATCGAGCAACTGGCGTCGCCCGATGAGGTGTTTCACCGGCCCAACAGCCGCTTTGTCGCCGCCTTCATGGGTGAGGCGGCATTCCTGCCGGTCACCGTCGACGGTGACCGGTGGTCGAGCAGGCTGGGACCGGTGGAGCACGATGGTCCGGTGACAGACCCGGTGGCGCTCGTCCGTCCCGACGATGTGGTGTTCGAACCACTGGGCGACGCCGAGGATGGCAACGGTTCAGCCGATTCGACCGCCGGTCGTGCCGCCGGCAGCGGAGGATCGGGCGTCATCGTGGCCGCCGAGTTCCGAGGCGCCCAGTGGCACTACAAGGTTCGGCTGGCCGATGGGCCCGAGGTGTATGCTGCCGGGTCACACCTCACTCCCTATCGGGTGGGCCAACAGGGGCGAGTGGTCATGGTCGACGGGCATCGCCTTACGGCCGTGGCCGACCGCCCGTGACCTCGGCCCGGCACGATGAGCACTTCCGGTGCCGAACCCGAATCCGCACCCGACCAAAGGCCGCAGCCACCGGCTGAGCAGCCTGAACCGGAAGCCGACATCGATGTGCTGGTGGTGGGTGGAGGCCCGACTGGCCTGGCTGCGGCCTTGGCTGCCGCCAGGCGTGGTCGGTCGGTGCGGCTACTCGAGGCCTCCGGCGGGCTCGGCGGCATGGCTGCCGGCCTCACGGTGGCGGGCCAACGGGTCGATCTCGGAAGTCACCGGCTCCATCCCTCGGCCCCACCTCGGGTACGAGCCCTGATCGAGGAGCTGCTCGGCCCCGATCTGCAGTCCAGGGAGCGCAATGGTCGGCTCAGGCTGGGCGAACGTTGGGTCGCCTTTCCCCTCCGGCCGGTCGATCTGGTGACCTCGGTTCCGCCCGGTTTCGCCCTGGCCGCAGCACGGGATGTGGCCACGGGGCCGCTCCGGCGACCTCGCACCGACAGCTACGCCGAGGTGGTGCGGGCCGGGCTCGGCCCCACTGCCCTGCGGCACTTCCACGGCCCGATGGCGGCCAAGCTGTGGGGCCGCGACCCCGACACCTTGTCCGGAGAGCTGGCCCGCAAACGGGTCCCTGTTCGCACCGGGCGAGACGTGGCGGCCAAGGTGGTGGCGGGCGCCCGAAGCCACAACCGGCGGTTTCTCTATCCCCGGCTCGGCTACGGTCAGATCACCGACGCCCTGGCCGCCGGGGCCGAGCAATCCGGCGCCGAGCTGGAAGTCGGATCGAGAGTCGAACACCTCCGACCCGGGTCGGATCGGGTGGAAGTGGAATGGGGTACCCGGGGCCGTCGGCGGCGGATCCGGGCCGGCCGCGTGCTGTGGACGGCGGCGCCGGAGTCTCTGATCGGCGTGCTCCCGCCTCAGATCGTTCCGCCTCGACCGCCGCCGGTCGAGCACCGGGGCTTGGTGCTGGTCTACCTGGCTGTCGCCGGCCGTCCCTACACCAACTACGACGCCCACTATGTTCCAAACGGGGACGTCGTGTTCTCCCGGCTGTCCGAGCCGGCCAATTACCGTGACGGCCCCGATCCCGACTCGCTGACCGTGCTGTGCGCCGAGATCCCCTGCACCCGGGGCGACGGGCTGTGGCGGGCCGACATCGACATCCTCCGTCGACTTGTGCTCGACGGTCTGGCCCGGCTCGAGCTTCCGCCACCGTCGGTGCACACCGTCGAAATCAGGCGGCTGCCGAAGGTCTACCCGGTCCTCACCGTCGATCAGGCCGGGGACCGTCGTCGATGGCTGAATGCCGTTGCCGCCGTCGACGGGGTCACCGTCGTTGGGCGCCAGGGTCGCCTGGTGGCCGACAACCTTCACCATGTGTTGGACATGGGGCTGAGCGCCGTCGACTGTCTCGGTGATGACGGTACCTGGGACCACCGGGCATGGGCCCGGGCCGAGGCCAGGTTCGAATCGTTCACGGTGGAGGACTGACATGGGTGGCCGGGGATCAGTGCTGCTGGTCGGAGCCATCGCCGGTGTGATCGCCCTGGCCGGCCTATCGGCCCGAGCCACCTATGGAGCCAGGACCACGGCCGACGAGCCCCAGTACCTGCTCACAGCGGAGAGCCTGGTGGCCGACGGCGATCTCGACATCTCGAACCAGATTCGGCTCGAGGCCTACCGGCCGTACCATGAGATTCCCATCGATCCCCAGACCATACCCCTCGATGCCTCCGGTCGGGAGGTCAGCCCCCACGATCCCCTTTTGCCTGCGCTTCTGGCTCTTCCCTTCGCGGTGTCCGGCTGGATTGGGGCAAAGCTGGTGCTTGTTCTGATCACGGCGCTGACGGCCGGGCTATCGGTGTGGGTGGCCGTCCACCGGCTCGGTGTGGCCCCACGCTCGGCGGCGGTCGCAGTGGCCGCCGGCTTCGCCGGTTTGCCCCTCGCCGCCTACGGCACCCAGGTGTATCCGGAGATGCCGGCCGCCCTGGCTCTTCTGATCACGGTCGCCGTGCTGCTCGAGTCAACGCGCCCCGGCGGCGAGACGACGGGGCATGTCTGGGTGGCACTGGCTGCGATCATTGCCCTTCCGTGGCTGTCGATCAAGTACGTGCCGGTGGCCGCGGTGGCCGGGCTGGCCCTTGTCCGGCGCTCGATCCGTACCACCGACGGGCCGGGACCACTACCGGTCATGGCGGTGGCGGCGGTGGCCGGCGTCGTCTATCTGGGCGCGCATCAGCTGGTCTACGGCGGATGGACATCGTACGCCTCGGGCGACCATTTCGTCGACTCGGGTGAACTCGGTGTCGTCGGCTTCGACGTCGACCTCGTCGGGCGGAGCCGACGCCTGGTCGGTCTTGTGGTGGACAGGGGATTCGGAATCGCCACCTGGAATCCGGCGTGGTTCCTGGCCGTGCCGGCCCTGGCCTCCTCGCTTCGATCACCCCGGGATCGACTGGTGGCTGTCCTCGTGACCACCGGCTGGTTCACCGCCACCTTCCTGGCCCTGACGATGCACGGATGGTGGGTCCCCGGCCGGCAACTGGTCGTCGTATTACCGGTGGCCGCCCTGGCTCTGGCCGTGTGGGTTGACGGGGATGGCCGACGACTTGCCATCACGGCTGTCGCCGGCGCCTTGGCTGCGGTCAACTGGCTGTGGCTGGCGGTCGAGGCCACGACGGGACAGACGACATTGGTGGTCGACTTCGTCGACACCGATGCCCCCTTCTACCGCGCCTTACGGTCGATCACCCCCGACGGCATGAGGGCTTCGGGCCTCGACGACGCCCTTCTGGTCGCTTGGGCCGTGGTCCTGATCGTCCTGGCCACCAGCGGGTGGCGTTCGGCTGCCTCCCGGCGCAGTATGACAGAGTCGGCGGCGAGCCGGTCGAGTGAGACGCAATCGACCGAAAGGACGACGGAGTCGGACCATTGGACTGATGTCGGCGAGACGGTGCGATGACATGATGGCGCCATGAAGGCCCTGATTCACGATCACTATGGTCCACCGAGCCAGGTTCTGCGGCTCGAAACCCGGCCTGATCCCACGCCGGCAGAGGACGAGCTGCTCGTCCGGGTCGAGGCGGCGGACGTCAATCCCGTCGACTGGCATCTGACCCGGGGCGAGCCCCTCCTGGCCCGGGTCGATCTGGGTCTGACCGTCCGAAGTCGACCATGCCCGGCAGCGACGCGGCCGGCCGGGTGGAGGCGGTGGGTGACCGGCTGGTCGGTTGCCTCTTCGACCACGGACAAGCCGGTTTCGCCGAGTTGGTGGCGGCTCCCGCCGAGTGCTTTGTGCCCCAACCGTCGACCATGTCGGCGGCCGAGCCACCGGCTTGCCGGTCGCCGGGCTGACCGCCCTTCAAGCCCTGACCACCCACGGATCGGTGACGCCGGGCGACCGGGTGCTCGTCATCGGGGCCTCGGGCGGGGTCGGCGGCTATGCGGTGCAATTGGCCAAGGCGTTCGGCGCCCACGTCACCGGCGTCTGCAGCACCGGCAACGTCGAGCTGGTGGGCTCGCTCGGTGCCGATCGAGTCGTCGACTACACCACCACCGACTACTCCGACCCTGATCATCTGGAGGGCGGCCGGCGCTACGATCTGGTGATCCAGCTTGGAGGTACGACCGGCGTTTCACGCCTGCTGACGGTCACGGAACCCACCGGGACGGGCCTGGTCCTGGGCGGCGACGGAGGCCGGTGGCTCGGCCCGATCGGCCGGGTCGGTGCCGGGGTGATCGGTCCCGGTTCGTGCCGCTCATGCTGCGTTCGGCAAACTCCGGTCGAGCCGATATGAGCCTCAGTCGGCAAGGGTGCCGGCGAAGACCTGCCAGGCCAGCGCCGACTTGGCCAGCAGGCTGAGCAGGATGTACGTGCGCTCTCCGGTGAGATACTCCCGCCAGCGTCCGATCCGGCGGTACTGCGCCCACTGAGTGAAGGCGAAGCTGTTGAAGAAGAGAAAGAGCGAGACGAAGATCCCGTAGACGAAACCCGGTGGCTGCGCCTCCGAGCCGGGGGAGACGAGATAGATGCCGATGGCGATCCACGGGACGATGCCGAGAATGCATCCCATCCAGAACGGCCAGAGCGAGCCGCCCGGTTCTTCGTACTTCTCCTGCATCGATCCGAAGAAGATCATCCCGGCATTGACCCCGAAGAGGGCGATCAGGGCAGCGATGTTGGTGATCCCCGGGAGGATGGCGATGAGGATGATCATGATCGACGAGGACAGCGAGTACTCGATCCACCGGAACTGATTCTGACCGCCGGCGAGCTGAGTCCGGTATCGGCCGGGCATGATGACGCCGACCAGCAGGTGGAAGAACGAGGAGAGGAACAGGAATGCGGCGACGGCCCATGCGACGTTCAGCTCGAACAGCGTGTCCGGGGGCGGCGCCGCCGTGCCGGGAGGCCCCTCGGGGAAGGCGGCCGTGACCGGCAGCGAGAAGTCCGTTGCCAGGGCAACGACGGCAATCCCCTGCACGGCGTGCAGTGCGGCCATGACGATGTTGTAGAGACGAAGCTTGCGAAAAGCATCGTCTGTGACTTCGACCCGGCTCACCACTGGGCAACCTCTCCTTCGCCTCGCCCGACGCTACTGCCTAACCGGTGAGCGGTCAAAACCGACTTGCCGTCAGCCGGTGTCACCCATGCGACCGGTTTCATACGCCCACATTGCGATCTCAACCCGGTTACTGACGCCGAGCTTGTTCATGAG
>JAHEJM010000035.1:0-2773 GCA_024638815.1 Acidimicrobiales bacterium
GCCTTCGCCTTGGCCGAATCGACCACCTCGTCGGCCTTGGCTTTGGCCTCTTCGACCGCCTCCGGTGCGGCGCCGTCACCATTGGTCACGGCGGCTCCCGACTCCTCGAGCTTGGCCTGCAGGTTATCGCTGAACTGGCCAAGGAGTTTCTTCGACACATCCTCGATGGCGCCCCGACCGAAGCTGGCGATCTTGCCGCTCAGTCCGAGATCGGTGTGGATGGTGACCTTGGTCTGCTCGGCACCCACGTCCTCCATGGTGGCGGTGACCATGGCGTTGGCGTTGCCCTGGCGGGGATCACGGCCCTCGGCCTTGAGCTTGGCCACATGGTTGGCCTCGTCTTGTTCGACAAACGATGCCTTGCCCTTGTAGTTGGCGGTGATGGGCCCGACCTTGATCTTGACCAGGCCCCGGTACTCCTCACCTTCGATCTCGGTGAGTTGGGCGCCAGGCATACAAGGGGCAATGAACTCCAGGTCGTTCAGGATGCGCCACGTTTCGTCGATGCCGCGGTCGATTACGAAATCGTTAGTCAACTCCATTGCCGAAGGTCCTCCGGAGTGTCGATGTCAATGGGATTACCCGTGCACACTACCTCCGAAACCAAGTCGGGACGCATTCGAATCAACGTTCGGGCTCCCTCGTCACCGGTTCGCGACACTTCAGGCCACACCGACCGGTGCAGCTTGACCGGCGGCCGCCGATCACCACCGAAGGTCGCCGTCACGATCAGACCGGGGGCCTCGGCCACCGACCGCCAACACTCGGCGGCCACGAACGGCTGGTCGGCCAGGCCGACCACCACGGCGTCGCATCCGTCGATGTCGGCCCGATCGACGGCGGCGGCCAGCGAGGTGGCCTGACCTTCCGACCAATGGGGATTGAGGACCACGATCGGGGTCGGCAGATCGGGCCGGTTCGTGGCCAGCCATGTCAGCGCCGGTCCCGGATCGACGGCCCCGGTCACGACGTAGATCCCGTCCAAGCGGGCCTCGATCGCCGACTCCAAGGCCCAGGCCATGAGCGGGCGACCTCGAAAATCGGTCACCAACTTGTGGACCGGATCGTCACCGGTGCGGGCCAACCCGGCTTCGAAACGTGAGCCGGAACCGGCGGCCAGCACGACGGCCGCCGTCGTCACCGCCCACTCCGGACGGTGGGAGCCGGCGCCGAAATCGAAGTGCTGGTCACCGGACCCATAGTAGGGTTCCGGTGATGGAGTCGGGCCCCGGGGGGCCTCGCCCCGATCCTGTTTTCGCCCGCTGACCGACGATGACCTGACCACCATATGCCGATGGCTCAACGGCCCGGGGGTTGGCCAATGGTGGGGGGCGACACCGTCCGGTGGGCGGCTGTGGTCGCCGACGACGGCCAAGGTGACGACGATCCGTCGAAGCCAATGTCGCCTCATGGAGGGCCCCGGAAACGGCCGGCTTTCGGTGCCTTGGCGTCGTCCCCGACCGGGAAAACGGTCCGGTCAAGATCATGGCCCTCGACCGTACGGATCGATAGGCGCTCCGGTGGTTCCAGCCCGGTCCCGGACCGGGAAGGCGGGGCTCTCACTCAGTCGTGGATGTCGCCCGTGGTGTCCTTGAGCGACGCCGCCGTCCGCCCCGACTGGAGGGCGATGATCTCGGCACAGACAGAGATGGCGGTTTCCTCCGGTGTGCGATTGCCGAGGTCGAGACCGATCGGGGCCTGGATACGCACGATCTGTTCGTCGGTCACACCCTCGCCTCGGAGTCGCCGATTGCGATCGTCGGTGGTGCGCCGTGACCCCATTGCCCCGAGGTAGCCGGCCTTGGTTTTGAGCGCTTCGATGACCGCCGGCACGTCGAACTTGGGGTCGTGGGTCAAGACACAGATGGCGTCCCGCGGACCCAGTGTCGAGCCGACCTTCTCCAGTAGTCGATGGGGCCAGTCGACGATGACCTCGTCGGCATAGGGGAACCGTTGGGTGGTGGCGAACACCGGCCGGGCGTCACATACCGTGACCCGATAGCCGAGGATCTTTGCCACCCGGGTCAGAGCGGCCGTGAAGTCGACGGCACCGAAGATCAACATCCGGGGCGGAGGGGCGAACGACTCGATGAACACCGAGACGTCATCTTGCATGGCCTCACCGTTGGGGCCGTAGTGCCGGATACCGGTGGTACCGGCCGCCAGCTCCCCCCGAGCATCGCGTAGCACCACCCGTTCGAGGTCGTCGTTGCCCAGGGTTCCCCGTGGCTCCTGGCCCGGTTTGAGCAGGATCTTGGCTCCCGGTTCGGGCAATGGGCCGACGACATCGACCTCGGGCTCGGGTTGGCGAACCGACACGATGGTGGCCAGCACGACGGGCTGCTCGGCCTCGATGGCGGCCTTCAATTCGTCGAACATCGACGAGTCATTGCCGGGGCCTCCACTGACGTCGCTCATTGTCCTACCAGTCCAGGGGCTCGAGGTAGAGATGGATCGTGCCGCCACAGGTCAGCCCGACGGCGAACGCCTCATCATCGGAGTAGCCGAACGTCACGATGCGGCGGATGCCTTGCTCCAGACACTGGAGCGATTCGGTGACCACTGCCCCTTCGACACAGCCGCCCGACACCGAACCGGCCACTTCGCCGTCCTCGTTCACGGCCATGGCCGCCCCGGGAAGCCTGGGGCCAGAGCCATCGATATCGACCACCCGGGCCAGGGCGACGCGTTTGCCCTGACGGCGCCATCGTTCGAGATCGGGCAGGATTTCCTTCATGATCGACTCCTAGTGTTCGCCGACGGGGCGTCTCAC
>JAHEJM010000035.1:2873-35701 GCA_024638815.1 Acidimicrobiales bacterium
AGTGTTCGCCGACGGGGCGTCTCACGGCAACTCATCGAGTTGCTTCGAGTATGGCCTCCGGCCAAACGTCGCCGAAATTGACTTGATCGTGAACATCCAATCCACCAAGCGAAACCAGTTGTGAGTACCCCAGTTCCGATCAATCGATTCCAGCCGCCTGGAGGGCTCGACGGGTCAGCACTCGGGCCAGGTGTGTGCGATAGTCGACGCCGGCGTTGAGATCGGCCGACGGCTCCATACCATCGCCCGCCAGCTCGGCGGCGGTGGCCGCGTCGGCGCCGTCGGCCAATGCCTCCTCGACAGCGACAGCCCGGATCGGCGTGGGGTGCATGTTGACCAGAGCCACCCGGGCGCCACCGTCGACCCGTTGGGCCGACACACCGACAATGGCCCAGTCCTGGGCCCGGCGATTGAACTTCTGGAAGTTCCAGCCCTGGCCGGTGTGCTTCGGGATGCGGATCTCGATGATCATCTCGGTCGGCTCCAGACTCGACTCGAGGAAGCCGGTGAACAGATCGTCGGCCTCGATGACACGCTCACCTCCCTGTGCGCTGCGGACCACCACCGATCCGCCGAGGGCAAGCAGGGCGGAGGGGTGATCACCGGCGGCATCGGCGTGGGCCAGGGCACCGCCAAGAGTTCCCCGGTGGCGAACCTGGGGATCACCGACATGGCCGGTGGCGGCGGCCAGCAGTGGAGCGTGCTCGGCCACAAGGGGATGGATCTCCACGTCACGATGACGGGTCAGCGCGCCGATGGCAAGCTGATCGCCCGAATCGTCCACATACGACAGATCGGAAAGTCGACCCACGTCCACCACCACGGATGGGTACGCCAACCGCAGCTTCATCATGGGAAGCAGGGAGTGACCGCCGGCCAGGAGCTTGGCCTCGTCTCCGTGCTCCTCGAGCAACGCCAGGGCCTCGTCCACCGAGGTCGGGCGTTGGTAGTCGAAGGCAACGGGGATCATCGTTCACCTCCGGCGACGGCCAGCACGGCCTTGACGATGTTGTGATACCCGGTGCAACGACACAGATTGCCTTCGAGCCCTTCCCGAACCTGGGCCTCGGTCGGATTGGGGATCTCGTCCAGCAACGACACCGAGGCCATGACCATTCCCGGTGTGCAGTATCCGCACTGGAGGGCGTGGCAGTTCATGAACGCCTCCTGCATGGGGTGCATGCCGTCCGCCCCGTCGGCCCTGGTGGCGGCCAGACCCTCGATGGTGGTTACCCGCTGACCGTCGGCCTGGACAGCCAGTACGGTGCACGATTTCACCGCTTCGCCGTCGAGATGCACGGTGCACGCCCCGCAGGACGAGGTGTCACATCCGATATTGGTGCCGGTGAGACCGGCGATGTCTCGGATGAAGTGAACCAGCAGCGTACGCGGCTCGACGTCGTGAGTGTGGCTGGTGCCGTTGACATCAACGGTGATCTCCACGGACTCCCCTTTCCTGCGATCTTGGATTTGGTCAAAGCGGATTGTTGCACAAATCAAACTCGACCACATCACTCGTGCAGAAAACGGCGCTGATGGCCGGACGCCGAAGCGGCCGACCACCAGGCCTCATCGTCCGGGAGGGAAGTCGGACGGTGACCTGCTCGTCGAATCGAGCCGCGTCAATTCGACGGGCAAACGACGAGGTTCCATCGAGTGTTCACCATCGGCCAGGTCGTATCCGGTCGGAGCTACTCGCTGGTATCGAATCTGATGGAGGCCACTGTACCTGATCATCCCGTCGGATTGAAGTATCCGATTCCCCTGGGGCACGAGTCCGGTGTGATCAGCCGCCTCTCGAATCAGCTCCGGGCCCCAAGGTTGGGCGGGGTTTCAGTCGTCGCCGGGCTCGGGTTCGCTGGGCAGGATCCGGTAGCTCTCCTCGCCGGGATAGACGAGGTCGAAGTCCTGTCGGGCTCGACGCTCGATTTCGGCATCGGTCTGCAACTCGCCCAATTGCCGTTCCAGTGAGGCGATGTCCTGATCGATCCGGCTTATCTCGGCCTCGGCCTGGCGTGTCTTCTCCTTCTGGGACAGCCAGGTTCGCACCGGAACCACGGCCAAGCCGACAAGTACCGCCAGCGACAAACAGGTGATGACCACCATCGGGGTCAGCTCATTGAGTCGACCTCGGGGCCGGCTCGACCGGTTGCTGCCGGGGCGGGCCATGACCCTACCCCCGGTCCGGCGAGGCGATCAACGACGGACCGGCGAACCGGGCGCCGTCGCCCAACTCCTCCTCGATGCGAAGCAGTTGGTTGTACTTGGCCACCCGGTCACTTCGAGCCGGGGCACCGGTCTTGATCTGGCCACAGTTGGTGGCGACGGCCAGGTCGCTGATAGTGGTGTCCTCGGTCTCCCCCGAACGATGGGACATCACCGCGGTATAGCCGTTGGTGGTGGCAAGCCGTACCGCCTCCAGAGTCTCGGTCAGCGAACCGATCTGGTTGACCTTGACCAGAATGGAATTGGCGATATCGGCGTCGATGCCTCGGCCGAGCCGTTCGGTGTTGGTGACGAACAGGTCGTCGCCCACAAGTTGGCATCGATCACCGATGGCCTCGGTCAGGGCGGCCCAGCCGTCCCAGTCCTCTTCGGCCATGCCGTCCTCGATGGAGATGATGGGATACCGGTCAACCAGACCAGCCAACTCCTCGACCATGGCCTCCGGACTCAGCTCCCGTCCCTCGCCGGCCAGTCGGTAGACCCCTTCGGCGAAGAACTCGGTGGAGGCGACATCCATGGTGAGAGCGATCTCATCGCCTGGGGTACGGCCCGCCTTCTCGATGGCCTCCACCAACAGCTGAAGGGCCTCCTCGTTGGACCCGAGGTTGGGGGCGAAGCCGCCCTCGTCGCCGATGGCAGTGGCCAGCTTGCGCTCACCGAGCACGGCTTTGAGGCAGTGGTAGGTCTCGACACCCCACCGCAGGGCCTCGGCGAAGCTGGCGGCGCCGACCGGCATGATCATGAACTCCTGGAAGTCCACATTGTTGTCGGCGTGCTCGCCACCGTTGAGCACGTTCATCATCGGCACCGGCAGCACATGACCGTTTACGCCACCGACATACCGATACAGGGGCAGGGCGACATCCTCGGCGGCGGCTCGGGCCACGGCCAGGCTGACGCCGAGGATGGCGTTGGCACCGAGGTTGCCCTTGTTGGCTGTGCCGTCGAGCTCATTGAGCAGTTGGTCGATGCCGCGCTGATCGTAGGCATCGGCGCCCTGGAGCGCCTGCTGGATGGTGGTGTTGACGTGACCGACGGCCTGAAGCACCCCTTTGCCGAGATATCGGTCCCCGCCGTCACGCAGCTCGACCGCTTCGAACTGGCCGGTCGAGGCACCGGACGGTACCAGAGCCCGACCGTGGGCACCGGAGGCCAGAAGCACTTCGACCTCGACGGTGGGATTGCCTCGGGAGTCGAGTACCTCCCGGGCCACTATATGCTGCACAATGCTCACGCTACGCGTTCCTCCTACCGCCCGCAGTGCGATGCTAGCAGACAGGCTGCGTTGTTCCGGCCCAATGGACCGAATGTCGCTCCCGTCTACTTCCCTTGGCCCGCTCGGTACTATGATTCGCACAGGAGTCGTGGGTTCTCGGCCGGTTACGTACGCTCGAGCGGGGCACTGACGTCCGGGATTGGAGATCCGACACCCGGCACGGAACATGTCGCCGCCGAACGCCCGCACTTCCTTGATCCCGACTGCTCCCGGCGACTGCCACTACGACCTGCCATGGCATCATTCGAACTCGACGGCTTTGAGCCGATTAGACGCATCGGTGGTGGCGGTTTTGGTGACGTCTGGTTGGCCCGCCAAGCCAATGTCGATCGGCAGGTGGCGGTCAAGGTCGGCCACGCCCCCATTCAGGACGAGATCATCAAGCTCCGGTTCGACCGGGAATGCAAGGCGCTGGGTCGGCTGTCGGGCCACCCCAACATCATCGACGTGTACACCGCCGGGACCCTGAACGACGGTCGTCCGTACCTGGTGCTGGAGTACGTCGACGGCGGCACCCTTTGGCAGCAGCTGAAACGCACTCCCGTTGAGGAACTTCGACTGCTGTCGGTGGGCGAGCAATTGGCCAGCGCCCTTCACGAAGCCCACACCTCAGGTGTCCTCCATCGTGACCTCAAGCCGGAAAACATCCTGATGCGGTCGTCGGGTGAGGCCGTGCTCGGCGATTTCGGAATCGCCCGACTTCAGGACGGCGCCAACACCACTTCGGCCGCCATCACAGCCAGCGTGGCCTACGCTGCACCAGAGGTCCTGGGCGGCACCAAGGCCAGCGTCGCCTCCGACATCTACGGCATCGGTATCTGCCTCCTGGCCGCCATCCTGCGTTCGGTGCCGTTCGTGGACAAGGCCGACAAGTCGATCCATCCCATCATCAGCCGGGTCATGAGCGAGCAACCGCCCGAACTCAACGGCAGGGGGGTGTCGGCCGAGACCGCCGATCTGGTGGGCCTTCTGTTGCAGAAGAATCCGTCCCATCGACCGCCCGACGCTCTCACCGTCCAGCGCATGTTCGCCGAACTCCGAGCCTCGGCTTCGCCACCACCTACCTTGGCCTCATCCACACCTCTGCGGGCGGACAACCTGACAGGACCCCGACCGGCAGGGGCATGGTCCCCCGCCTCGGCCGATCCATCGGACGACGATGCTGTGCCCAGGTGGTCATCGTCGCTCGTAGAGCCGACGACCACGGACCGATCCGTTGACCGGCCCTATTCCGCCAACGGCCACGATGCCACCGCTGAGCGATCGCCGGGTGGTCCGGGCCAGGGGGGAGACGCCGCGGCGAATTCGGTAGCCGCGGCTCCGCTCGGATCCGATTCGGCCCGGACCGATCGGCCCTACGGATCGAGCCGCCCGCCAGGCGCCGGTTCCGGGTCGCAGGCCGGTTTCGGCTATGGAACCGGCGACCGGCAGGGCTCGACCGACAAACGATTCTCCGATTCGGCCAAGTCATTCGCCATCGCCTACCTGGCCACCCTGGCGGTGGGAATCGTCGTGCTGATCATCGCGGCCCAGGTCCTGGGCTGACGGATCAACCGACCACCCAAGCCCCTTCGGAGGCCGGCCGTTCCTGTCCACGTAGTTCGGCCACCGTCGCCTGCGCCATGGCCCGAACCGCCAGTTCGGCGTCGACCCCGCGGTCCCGGGCCAGCCACACCGCGGTCATGATGAGGCGACCCACCGCGGTGTCGGCCGGATCCCCTTCCACCAGCATCGACCCGAGGACGGCCTCCACGTCGTCGACCACGGTGCCCGACCGGGCCGGTGGGCCCAGCGCCCTGGTGGCGCGGCTCAGCACCTTGTCGGCCAGTGACAACGCCGGCAGCGTGGTGGGAATGCCGTCGAAGGCCGACGATCGCCCGGTCTCGGCCTGTTTTCGTTCCTCCCACACTCCCTCCCGTCGCGCTGCCCCGTCGTCGTTCGCCGCGTCCGACTCGTGATCCGAACGTGCGAAGACGTGGGGATGGCGGTGGACCATCTTGTCGGTCAACGACCGGGCCACATCGACCACCGTGAACTGGCCCTGCTCGGCCGCCAACTGGGAATGGAAGAGGACCTGGAACCAGAGATCTCCCAATTCCCCCTCGAGTTCCTCATAGGCCCGGGCCACCTCGGTGCCACCACGGTCCCCGTCGTCGTCCGACAGCGCCTCGATCACGCGGTCCAAGGCGTCCAGCACCTCGTAGGACTCCTCCATGAGATACTTGCGCAGGGACCGATGATCCTGAGCCCGATCCCACGGGCAGTCGGCTCGCAATCGAGCCATGAGTTCGATCGAGCCGATCAGCTCGGCCCCAACCGGCCGGTGGAGTTCGGGGATGTAGAGCGAGGTGAGGTGGTCGGCCTCGACCACTCGGTCGAGATCGTTCCACGGCACCTCGACGACATGCTCGTCGTCGGTGCCGAGGCGCTGTAGGACGATGATCTTCTGGTCGTCGTCGGCCTCCACCGCCAACTTGATGTCGGACAGCACCCACTGGGCGTGGACGTGAGCCACCAGCAGCGGACCCCGCTGATCGGCGGCCTCGGTGACGAATCGGTGGCCGTCGATCAGCCGTACTCCGTCATCCACCGGATCGACACCGAGTCGAGCCCACACCTCGTCGAGAAACGACATTGCCGGCAGGAGGCGAACCTCCAGATCGGACCGAGAACGCAACACCCGGACCGACCGTTCCAATACCAGAGGTGAACCGGGAACCAGGTAGGCGGCGTGACCGTGTTCGATGGCGGCCGAGGCCACCGAATCACCGATGGCCTCATAGACCTGATGGAACGACTCGGCCCGATCGTAGAGATCGTCGAACGCCCGGGCGTCACCGAGCTCGCCGGCTGTCGGATGGCGTCGGGTACGAACGAACCGGGGCCCGGGCCGGCCCAGCAGCTCTCGGGTTTCTTCGGTAATGGCACCAGGGCGGCCGGGTCCCAGCCCGGCCACCGTCACCGTGGGTTTCGACCGGCTATTGGTCTGCGGTGTCATCCCCACCCTGATCCTGGGCCGGAACGACGGACAGGGTGGTGGGATCCCAGGAACCGATCAGAGGATCCACCTCGACCGTGGCGCCGGACAGGGCGTCGATGATGCGCTGGTTGGCCAATGGGGTGGGATCGGTTTGGGTCTCCTCGAAGCGGTCGACGATCAGCACATGCCAGCCGAACTGGGTTTCAACCGGCCCGACATAGGAGCCCAACTCGGCGCTGTCGACGGCCTCTGCGAACTCGGGGACATAGTTGGTGGACGGTGCGCAACCAAGGTCGCCCCCGGTGGGCCCGGTCGGTCCCACCGACCGCTCGGCGGCCAGGGTGGTGAAGTCGGCCCCGCCACTCAGATCATCCAGAACCTGTTGGGCCTCGCCCTCGGTTTCCACCAGGATGTGGCGAACACAGGGGGCCTCGACCGTGGTCTCGCCGCCGGCGGCGATGGTGGCGAGTAAGGACTGCTGACCGGCCTGGAAGTCGGCTATGAACTCCAGATATGGCACATCGGCCACCAGTTGGGAGGCGTCGGCCTCGGGGTCGGAGCTGTCGGGAAACCAGTTCTGGACCAGGCCGAGGATGTTGTTCTCGGCCACTTCGGTCGTCGCCGGATCCACCGACGCCCCCAGCTGGTCCAATTCCCGCTGGATGACCTCGGCCACCAGGTGCTCACCGAGTACGCCGGAGTAGAAGTTGGGGGGAACCACGCCCTGGAAGGCGTTGGCCACGAACTGCTCATTTTCCCATGTGGGGATGACCACCGAGTTGAACTCACCGTGGGTGAGCTCCCAGATCTCGCCGTCGCCGAAGTCGGCGGTGATGGCCACCTCGCCGGCCGGTGCGGTCGACGGCGTGGGCGTCGGCTCCGGAGCGGCCGTGGTCGGAGTGGTTGCCTCCGCCTCGCCGCCGTCTGTCTCGTCACCGTCGGCTTGGTCGGCGCCGTCGTCTGTGATGGCCTGGTCGGAATCGGCCTCGGCATCAAGAGCAACCGCGGAGTCGCGCTCAACCCCGCACGCGGACAGGCCGAGGATCATGGCCAGCCACAGACCGAAAAGTGCAGGGGCAAATCTCTTCACCCCAGCAGACTAACCGCTCCGGCGCCGTTTCCCAGGGCGCCCTCGATCTCGAAACGAGCGGAATCGAACGAACTGCCGGCGGTCAGCTCACGGTCCAGGTGGCCCCCGACCGCAGAAGCTTGTCGAGATCACCGGGACCGTTGGATTCGTTGGCCTTCAGAAGCTGATCGTTCATCACGTCGCCGTAATCGGGGACCTTCACGTCGCGGAACACACCGAATGGCGTGGGTGAGTTGTTGTCCTTGGCCAGCATGCCGAGGGCGAAGGCCAGCGCCGGGTCATGATTCTTCTCGTCGTGAATCAACAGGTCCGCCTCGTTGGACTCGTCGACGTCGACGACCTCGGCCACTCCGTTCCGAAGGACGACACCACGCTCGTTCTCCGGACCGAAACGAATCTGTTCACCGTGGACCAGATTGATCATCATCGAGTCCCGGACGTCACGTTTGGTGATGGCGTCGTAGGCACCGTCGTTGAACACGTTGCAGTTCTGGTAAATCTCGACCAGGGCGGCACCCCGGTGCTGGTGGGCCCGGCGGAACACCTCGATCATGTGCTTGCGATCGAGATCGTGGGTGCGGGCGATGAAGCTGGCGTTGGCGCCGGCGGCCAACGCCACCGGGTTGAACGGCTGGTCGATCGACCCCATCGGCGTCGACTTGGTGATCTTCCCCACCTCGCTGGTGGGCGAGTACTGACCCTTGGTCAAGCCGTAGATCTGGTTGTTGAACAGCAGGATGGTGAGGTCCACATTGCGGCGCAGGGCGTGGATGAGGTGGTTGCCACCAATGGACAACATGTCACCGTCACCGCCCACCACCCAGACATTGAGGTCGGGGCGACTAATGGCCAGACCGGTGGCGATGGCAGGGGCCCGGCCGTGGATGGTGTGCATACCGTAGGTCGACATGTAGTAGGGGAATCGAGCGGCACAACCGATGCCGGAGATGAAGACGGTGTCCTCCCTCTTGGTGTCCAGTTCGGTGTGCAGGAACTGCATGGCGGCGAGGATGCCGTAGTCGCCGCAACCCGGACACCACCGAACCTCCTGGTCGGAGGTCCAGTGTCCGCGCTTGGACGGATCGAGTTGCACGTCGGTCATTGAGCCATTCCTTCCCGGAGAGCGGTCTCGAGTTCCCCACCGGTGAAGGGCAGGCCCGTCACCTTGCTGATGGTCTTGGCATCGACCAGATACTCGGCCCGAAGCAGACGGGACAGCTGACCCAGATTCAGTTCGGGGACGAACACGTGTTTGCGACCGCCCAGAACCTCACCCAGGTTGGCAGGGAACGGATTCAGGTGGCTGAGGTGGGCGTGATCGATGTCGACACCGTCCTGACGGAGTCGTTCGACGGCGGCGGTGATGGAGCCACGAGTGGAACCCCAACCCACGACCAGAACCGGGGCCTCACCCTGACCGTCGACCTCCACCGGCGGGATGTCGTTGGCGATGCCTTTGATCTTGGCCTCCCGCAGGTCGGTCATACGGGAATGATTGGCCGAGTCGTAGCTGACGTTGCCGGTCACGTCGTGCTTCTCCAACCCACCCAGGCGGTGCTCGAGGCCGGGAGTGCCGGGAACGCCCCACGGCCGGGCCAGCGTCTCCTCGTCACGGGCATAGGGCAGGAACACCGGGGCTCCGTTCTCATCGGTGCCGTTGGCCTCCAAGGCGAACGGCACACTGATGTCAGGCAGCGAGTCGGCGTCGGGCAACAACCACGGCTCGGCTCCGTTGGCCAGATAGCCGTCGGTGAGCAGGATGACGGGGGTGCGGTACTTGAGGGCCAGGCGCGACGCCTCGATCACGGCGTTGAAGCACTCGGCAGGGGTTGACGCGGCAACGATGGGAAGCGGTGCCTCGCCGTGACGACCGTACATGGCCATCATCAGGTCGCTGGCCTCGGTCTTGGTCGGCAATCCGGTTGACGGTCCGCCCCGCTGGACATCGATGATGACCAACGGCAGCTCGACGCTGACGGCCAGGCCGAGGGTCTCACCCTTCAACGCCACACCGGGACCCGACGTGGTGGTGAAGGCCAGGCTGCCGCCGTAGGCGGCGCCGAGAGCGGCGCCGACACCGGCGATCTCGTCCTCGGCCTGGAAGGTACGGACACCGAAGTTCTTGTGTCGGCTCAACTCATGAAGGATGTCCGAGGCCGGAGTGATGGGATAGCTGCCGAGGAACACCGGCAGCTTGGCCAGCTGGCCGGCGGCAATCATGCCCCACGAGGTCGCCGTATTGCCGGTGATGTTGGTGTACTCACCAGGCTTCTGGGGAGCCGCTGCCACCTTGTAGGGAGAGCCGAACATCTCGGCCGTTTCCCCGAAAGCATGGCCGGCTTTGAAGGCGGCGATATTGGCCTCGACCACCATCGGGTTCTTGCCGAACTTGGCCTTGACCCATTCCAGGGTCGGCTCCACCGGGCGGGAGTACATCCAGCTGACCAACCCGAGGGCAAAGAAGTTCTTGGACCGCTCGGCGTCCCGCTTCCTGACTCCGAGATCGGCGGTGGCTTCCAGGGTCATCTTGGTCATGGCGACCCGGTGGACGACGAAATCGGCCAGGTCACCGTTCTCCCTGGGATCGCTGGTGTAGCCCGCCTTCTCCAGGTTTCGTTCGTCGAAGGCATCGTCATTGAGGATGACGGTGCCGCCGGAGCGCAGGCGGTCGATCTCGCTCTTCAACGCCGCCGGGTTCATGGCCACCAGGACGTCGGGAGCATCACCTGGAGTGTGGATGTCGTGGTTCGAGATATGGACCTGGAACGCCGACACGCCGGCCAGCGTGCCCTGAGGGGCCCGGATCTCGGCCGGAAAGTCCGGCAGCGTGGCCAGGTCGTTCCCGGCGAGGGCGCTCGCCGAGGTGAATCGATCACCGGTCAGCTGCATGCCGTCGCCGGAGTCACCGGCGAATCGGATTACGACGTGATCAAGGGCTTGGTCGACCCGATCAGCTGTGTCAGTCACGTGAACCCCTCGTTTCGCAGGCTCGCAGTCCATTCGGTGAATCCCGCCTGCCGTGACCGACCATGTCGTGTGAGTTGCTCGATTTCGCTGTGTCAGTCAGCTTTCGTCTCACTGTGTCACTCAGTTTCAACGTCTCACTCAGCTTCGCCATGACCAGGGCTGGATCGGCAGTGATCAGCACCATGACCGCGACCCTTCGTACGGTTTCCATCTATCACGGTACCGTGAAAGACGACCTGCCGGGCCGACCCGGCGACTTTCTTCTACGTGGCGGCAACGATCCGGGTCCACCGGTCTCGGAAGTCAGGATCGACATGGTTCGTGTCCCTCATCTCAGCTCGAAACTCCAAGGATTCGGGACCACCATCTTCGCCGAGATGTCGGCTTTGGCGGCGAAGACCAATGCCATCAATCTGGGCCAGGGGTTCCCTGACACCGACGGGCCGGAGGAGGTGTCGGCGGCCGCCATCGAGGCGATCCGGTCCGGTGTGAACCAGTACCCGCCGGGACCGGGACTACCCGTGTTGCGGCACGCCGTGGCCGCCCACCAGGAGCGGTTCTGGTCGCTCCAGGTCGATCCCGACACCGAGGTGCTGGTAACGGCCGGAGCCACCGAGGCCGTCACGGCGGCGATCCTCGGGTTGTGCGAGGTCGGTGACGAGGTCCTGGCCTTCGATCCAACCTACGACTCCTATGGCGCCGCGGTGGCCATGGCGGGCGCGGTGCTGAAGACCGTCCCCCTCCGGGCCCCGTCGGCCGACAGCGCCGATCTCCGCTTCACCTTCGATCCGGTCCGGCTGGCGGCGGCGGTGACGGCCAAGACCCGCCTGCTGCTGCTCAACAGCCCCCACAATCCGACGGGCAAGGTGTTCGATCGCCACGAACTGGAACTGGTGGCCGACATCTGCCGCCGCCACGATCTCATCGCCGTCACCGACGAGGTCTACGAGCATCTGGTGTTCGAAGGCGAACACCTGCCGCTGGCCGGCTTCCCGGGCATGCGGGAACGCACCATTACGGTGTCATCTGCGGGCAAGACGTTCTCGTTCACCGGCTGGAAGATCGGCTGGGCCGTGGCTCCGGCCGAGCTGCTCGTGCCGGTTCGGACCGCCAAACAGTTCCTGACCTTCGTCAACGGCGCCCCGTTCCAGCCGGCGGTGGCGGTGGGACTCGGCCTGGGCGACGACTACTTCGAACGGTTCGGCACCACACTGCAGCACAAGCGTGACCTCCTGGGCCGGATGCTGACCGCCGCCGGGTTCCGGGTACTCCGGCCCGAAGGTACCTACTTCACCACCGCCGACATCTCCCCGCTGGGCAACGAGACCAGTGTCGAGTTCTGCCTCGCCCTGCCGGAGCGAGCCGGCGTGGTCGCCGTGCCCAGTGAGGTCTTCTACCAGCATCGGGAGGAGGGCCGCTCCCTCATTCGCTTCTGTTTCGCCAAGCAGGACGAGTTACTGGAGCAGGCGGGACAGCGTCTGATCGACGCCCTGGGCCGAACCTGATCGACAAACCACCGACCGGAGAAGCAAGACAGCCGAGTGGGAAGTCCACTGTCGCCGGCGAGCGGTCACGAACCCGCGCGGCCGCCGGACCGCTCCACTCGGGACCCGACGGCCTCGGCCACATCGGCCCGGCGCTGCACTGCGGTCAGCTCGCCGACATTGGCGACGAACAGCACCACGGCGGCCACGGCGATGGCGCCGCCGATGGCGAACACGCTGAAGGTCAAGACCCCGGAGAACACGGCTTCGAACAGCAGGAACACCGTGGCCAGGGCCAGATAGACCAGTAGCAGACGCAGTACGGCCTGGAAGTGGCGTCGTACCAACTGCTCCAGCAGCGAGAACCCGGCGGCCACCGTCAGCAGCAGGGTGGTGACTCGAAGCGAGTCGAACAGGAAGACGGCGGCCACCGCCAGTAGCAGCAGGGGCACGCTGCTGGCGGCCCAGATGGCGAGAATTCGGCCCGCTTCCCGGGGCGGGGCCATGGGCACCGCCGGCTTGCTCAGGTGGGCACGGATATCGGGCTCCAGCCGCTGGCCCCGTTCCAGCCGTTTGGCCAGGTCCTCCAGCTCGGTCCGCTGGCGCAGCAGGTTGCTCAGTCGCCGGGACTCGTCGAGGTGCTCGTCGTGGTAGTCGGCTCGTCGAACCAGGGGCAGGAGTCGTGAGGTGCGGTCGATCTCCTCGTCGATCGAGGCCAGTGTGGCCTTGATGTTGATCAGGACCGCCTCGGAAGGAACCCTCGACGGTGGATTGGAGCCGTGCAGCCCGGCGAAACCGACGGGGTCGGCCCACGACAACCGGATCTTTCCGCTCCGGTCGAACTTCGGTCCCGACGGCCCCCGTTCCCCGTTCGTGGGATCGCCGGTGTCCAAGCCCCACAGACCCCGAAACTGACCGAAACACGAAATGTCATCGTCGAGGTGCCGCACATCCCAATGATCGTGCTGGGCGCCGTCGCCGGGGGCGGCATCGACGAAGGGCACACCGAGGGCCGGACCGAGACCACGTTCGGTTGCCTGATCCCGGATACGAAGCGCCCGCCTGGTCCAACGTTGTAGCCGGAACAGCCATCGCAGCCCAGGCACCTCGATTCGGGTTACGTAGTCGCCGGGATGGAAGTACAGGGCATGGGATCCGGCGCCGGCGAACAGCATGGGGCGGCCGTCAACCCGGGCCAGCTCGGGATCATCCCAGTGGCGGCGCAGGTCGGAACCGTAGTAGTCGTGATTTGAGGCCACGACCCAGATCGGCTCGGCGTTTTCGGGATCGCACATGATCCATGCCTGTTCCCAGTCGCCCTCGTGGTCGTTGAGCCCCCGGTACCCGGTGCGCCAATCGTTCATGGGATAGAAGTAGGCGTAGTGGAGGACCAGCCAGTTGGCCACCTCGACCACGCGACCGTAGACCACCGGCGCCGGCCCGGAGTCGAGCTCGGCCACCTTGGCCGCCGCCACCGGTGTGGTCAGGCGAGGTGTGGTGGGGCGAAAGAACACGCTGAGCAGGAACAGCGCATCGACAATGCGGCCGAACAAACCGACCCGACCCAGCCTTGGGCCCAGCAGGTGCCGAGCGAGCTTCCGGGCCTCGGTTCGGACCACGGCCCGCCGGTCGGCGTCGGAGACGAATTGGAGATGGGCCCCGTCGGGCAACCGCCCGGTCAGCGAGGCCGGTGTGAGGTGCCCGGGCTCCACCACCACCTCGCCGTTGACAACCAGCGAGCAGCGGTGGACGTAGCCGTCGACGGCCACGGGGAAGAACAGCTCGCGACTGTCGTAGCGGATGACGGGGGTGTGCCGGCGCAGCAGCTCCAGCTCACGTTCTCGATCTGCTCGACCTGTAGTTCGATCCTTGTCTCGATCCATGGCTCCGATATCGCAATCGGCCCCCGGGTGGTCCTGGTCAAGAGTTCCGTCCGACGATCCAACCCCGAACGTGCGACGATCGGGGGGCGGACGCGCCGGGCGCCGGGACGCGTGGACCTTCCGGCGCCCGGATCGCCTTCACACGTTCGAACCCGATCCTACGGCTACGCCTGCTCGGGGATCCGGAGGACCTGGCCGACATAGATCTTGTCGGGGTCGATCTTGTCGGGGTCCTTCGGCATCGGCCGGTTGGCCTCGAAGATGACCGGATACTTCATGGCGTCGCCATAGTACTCCTTGGCTGCTCAGGGTGTCACCGGCTACGACGACACGCATGTTGGACTCCTCGCTCTCCTCGGAGACGCTGATGTCGTCCTGGACGGTGCCGACGCCCTCGACGTTGCCGACGGCGAGGCTGGCCTTCTCCCGTTCCTCCCGGCTCTTGGCCGTTCCGGTGATGGTGGCGGTGCCGTCGTCGTAGCGGATGTCGAGGTCTTCGATCTCGATACCGAGTTCCTTGACGTAGGTCTCGAGGCCCCACGCTTTTTTCGTCTCGTCGAACTTCTCCATGCGCTCGGCCTTGGCTGCCGCCGCCTTCCGCTCCCGGATGCGCTTTGCCATGTCGGCCGCCCTTTCGGCCGATGCCGAGGCCGCCCTGGCCTGCTTCTCCTCCTTGCTGTCGCCGATACCGACCTTGGCTCCAGCCTCGCGGATGAAACCGAATACGCCCATGTGGGTCATCTCCTCTGATAGCCGACCCGTCACGAGTGGGCCGTCACTCGAAACTATCAATGAACGGCACCGAAGAGTCGGCCGCGTGGGGCGTGCCGGCATCGAAACCGCTCCGACTTGAGCCAGATCTCGTTTCGCGGCCATAGAGTGGAAGTGGTGGCGGAAGCCGGTGGGGCCATGCCGGCGAACCGCCAACCGATGTGAGCGTCAGGGCGTCCGGGGACGCCGATACTCGACCATGCAGCAAATCGCAGACTACGAGGTACTTCAACAGCTCGGCGAGGGCAGCCAGGGCCAGTACTGGTTGGCCCGCCCACCGGCGCGGCTCGGCGTCAGCGACCAAACCGTTGCGGTCAAGACCATGGTCCATGCCGCCAGCGACGCCGAGTTCGCCCGCCTGGCTCGGCATCTGCAGCTCTACGCCTCGGTGGAGTCACCCTGCCTTCACCGCGTCTACGACGTGGGCCAGCAGGGCAACCTGATCTACATCGCCGGCGAGTACGTGCCCGGGGGGTCGTTGACCCGCCCCGCCCGTCCCTTCTCCCGGGTCGACGTGCTCCGGGCCCTGGCCGACGCCGCCCGGGGCGCCCACGCTCTACACGAGGTCGGCATCGCCCACCGGGCTGTCCGCCCCGGGAACGTGATCCTGGCCGAGGGTCATGCCAAGCTGGCCGACATGGGTATCTCTCAGCTGCTGAGTCCGGGTCAGACCATCACCGGCGCAGCCCAGATGGGTGCCATCGAGTACTTGTCGCCGGAGATCATCCAGGGTCAGCCGGCGTCGCGGGCCAGTGACATATGGGCCCTGGGAGCGACGCTCCACAAGGTACTCACCGGAATCAGCATCTATCCCCTGCTTCCCAGCAATTCGCTGGTCGACGCCCTCCGCTTCCTCCTCAATGAGAAACCGGTCATGGGTGATGCCCTTCGCAATGGTGAACGCCGCATCATCGAGGCCGTGGTGGCCGCCGACCCCGCCGACAGGCCGGCGACGTCCGAGGAGTTGGCCACCTCGATCTCCGAAGAGGCGGCCCGGCAGGCAGGGAAGCTCCAGGCATGACCGATCTCGACCTACGAGCAGGCCAGATCCACCGGGGTCTCGGAGTGGTGGCCCGGTGGCCCGATATCGCCCTCGTCATCCCCAGCGACGGCGCCCATGATCTGCTGGTCGACGAGATGTTTGCATCGCTCGACGCCAACCCGACGTCACAGACCGTCATCCGGGCCATCAATTCGCTGCTGTCCGAGAACCGGCTTCGATCCATGGGCATGGTGGTGGAGGCCACCGGTGGGCCCATGGGTGTCGTCTTCGGCCCGGTCGAGATCCTGATCGATGGTGAGCTGGTCCTCAGCGGGCACAACGGTGTGGCCAAGGAACAGCTGTCGAACAAGGCCCAGCGCATCACGATTCGTGCCGCCAACCTGTCGAAGGCGGCCGAACCGGTGCCACCGTTCGACCTGCGTCGGGGCGTGGCGCCCGGTGCCGGGCTGAGCCTCATCTCCCTCCCCGGCAGCGAACCACCCGGTATTGGGGATATGGCCCCACCAACCTCGTTGCCGGCCCAATCGATACCACGTTCGTCGGCCCAACCCGAGGCCGAACCCGTCGGGCGGGAACCGGATGCCGGCTATGCCGACGTCGGCCATTTCCAGGCCGTTCCCGCCGGCGGTGACGCCACCATCGGCGAGGAGTCGCTGGCCGCCCCGTTCCGGTCCGTGCTCCTGCTCGACGTCGACAAGCCGACCGAGGTCACCCCGCTGCCGGTGAGCCGGCGGAGCGAGGATGGCGATCAGGGCGATCAGGCGTCCCCCATGCCCAAGGATCCGGGTCGGGTCGAGGTGGAGGGCATTCTTTGCTCCCGGGGCCACTTCAACAACCCTCGATCCGCCTACTGCATGGTGTGCGGCATGTCGATGCTGCACCTCACGCCCAATCCGGTGGTTCGGCCTCGCCCCACGCTGGGCTTCATCGTTTTCGACGACGGTTCCAGCTTCGGTCTCGACCGGTCCTACGTCATCGGGCGTGAGCCCAAGGTCTCGGGTGACTCCTCGGCCGAATTGCTGACGGTGCACGACAACAATGACACGTTGTCGCGGACCCACGCCGAGCTGAGGCTGACCGGCTGGACGGTTCAGCTCTTCGACATGGAATCGACGAACGGGACCTACATCTGGGATGCCACGAACGAGCGGTGGAACCAGCTCACCCCCGGACATCCGGTGGAGCTGCGGTCGGGTGAAACCGTGGCCCTCGGTCGTCGCACCTTCGTGTTCGAGAGCGTCAGCCGAACCTAGTGCCAATGCCGGCGCATCCTGTCAGCGACCTCTGATCACGCCGTGGCGAACCAGCACCTCGGTCGCCTCCCCCACACCTCGGGTCGCTTCGGCCTGCCAACCTGCGGCTCGGGCCCCTTGCACATTGATGTGGTTGTCGTCCAGGAAGAGCACGGCCCTCGGATCGACACCGAGGGAGTTTGTGACGTGGTCGAAGCAGGGTCGGTCCGGCTTCAACAATCCCATGCGATAGGACAGGAAGTTGTGGTGACAGAGCGTGGCCAAGGTGGCGGCATCGGGCTGGGTTCGCCAGTGCAGGTCGTTGGTGTTGCTCAACAGCGCGGTGGTGATCGCCGGCGGGACCGACCACACGAGGTCGGCGGCGCCGGGTAGAAGACCCTGACAGAACCGGGAGAAGTTCTGCAGGAACTCCTCGGGGCTGATGGCTAGGGAGAACTCGTCCACGAAGCTCCGGGCGAAGTCGTCGGGGGTGATGGCCCCCCGCTCGAAGTCCCGAACCGCCGGGCTGGCGAGCCAACGGGGCCAGAACCAGTCGGCTCCGCCATCCATGCCGAGCAGGTCGGGTAGCGAGCCCAGCCGAACCAGTACACCGCCCATATCGAACACCACGGCTTCGATGTCGGACCGACCCACGGGGCAAGTGTGCCGGGCCGGGGAACACTACCCAACCAGGTTTACCCACAAGGACTAGGGGTGATACGCCACACTGATTCCTCAGCGGCGGACATATCTTGTTCGCCGCCGGACTCCCCTTCGGGGGATCCGCGTGGCCCGGCCTTGGTGGTGGCCGGGCCACGCACTCTCCTCTCCCGAAGCGAGCCGGCCGTCAGCCGTAGGACACGCCGAGCCCGGCGGTGGCATCGCTCTGAATGCCGTAGGGAGGAATCGGGTAGCGCAGCCCGTTGCCGGCCAGCGCCTCGAGACCGTCCACCGCCTTGGGCAGGAAGGCCGGCGGGGTGGCCATCAGCAACTTATCGTCCTGGACTCCCCCATAGCGCCGCTCGGCGTAGCAGGGAACGGCCACACTGGGTTGGCCGGTGGTGAGGGGGGCGGCCATGGCCACGTGGTCCGGAGTCGGCCGGCAGTTCGGCCACCCAGAACGACGACCCCCGGCGGCTCCCCGGCCGGACCGGCCGGCACCTTGTTGCGTAATCCGGGCACGACCACCCCCCGACCCGAGCTCACGGCTCGCTGCGAGGACGATCCGGGGAAGGTCACGCTTCCTCGGGCGGAAACATGGTGGCGAAGAAGGTGACGATGTCATCAGCCACCGCGTCCTTCCTTTTCAGCCCAACCTGGAGCTGGCCACCACGGTCGTCGTAATCCCGAGGTTTCCACACCCCGGACGGAAACAGCCGCTTGAATCGGATCTCCTGGCTGGCTTTCAGGTTGACCGGCCCAAGTTTGGCGATGTACTCGGGGCCACCGAACCCCGGACCCTTGATGACCAGGACCTCGGTGACCCCCAGGCGGGCACAGTGAGCGCGAATGCGGGCGACGTCCAGGAGCCGCTCCGCCGGTTCCGGGGCGGGCCCGTAGCGATCCAGCCATTCCTGACGGATCTGATCAACGGCGTCGGTGGATCGAACCCCGGCCAGCTTGCGGTAGGCCTCGAGCCGTTGGCTCTGACCGGTCACATAGTCGGTGGGCAGGTTGGCCGCTCCGGGAAGATCGATCTTGATGTCGATCGGTGCCTCGATCGGGCGGCCGTTCAGTTCGGCCACGGCCTCGGTCACCATCTGGCAATAGAGGTCGTAGCCCACGGCGGCAATGTGGCCCGATTGGCCGGTTCCCAAGAGGTTCCCGGCTCCCCGGATCTCCAGATCCCGCATGGAGATCTGGAATCCCGATCCCAGGTCGGTGGCCTCTCCGATGGTCTTGAGCCGTTCGTAGGCCTCCTCGGTGAGGGCGACATCGGGCCGGGTGAAGAGGTAGGCGTAGGCCCGCTGGCCCGACCGTCCGACTCGACCCCGAAGCTGGTGGAGCTGACCAAGACCCAGCAGCTCGGCCCGGTCGACGACCAGGGTGTTCACGGTGGGCATGTCGATGCCGGACTCGATGATGGTGGTGCACACCAGCACGTCGTACTCCCCCTCCCAGAAGTCGAGCACCGTCCTTTCCAGTGTGCCCTCGTCCATCTGGCCGTGGGCCACGGCGATACGGGCCTCGGACACCAGGTTGCGCAGATCCTGGGCCACTTTCTCGATGCTTTGGACCCGGTTGTGCACGAAGAAGACCTGACCCTCCCGCAGCAGCTCCCGTCGGATGGCCTCGGCCGCCGCCCGTTCGTCGTACTCGCCGACGTAGGTCATGATGGGCTGACGGTCGGCAGGAGGGGTGTTGAGCACCGACAGGTCACGAATCCCGGTCAGGCTCATCTCCAGGGTCCGGGGAATCGGCGTGGCCGACAGGGTCAGCACATCGATGGCAGACCGTCCTTCGGCCTGGTCCGTCAAGCCCTTCATGGCCTCCTTGTGGGTGACCCCGAACCGCTGCTCCTCATCCACCACCAGCAGACCGAGCCGGTCGAAGGAAACGTCGTCGGACAGGATGCGATGAGTGCCGATGAGCACGTCGACCTTGCCCGACGCGGTGGTCTCCACCACCGATCGGGCCTGGGCCGGGGTCAGGAACCGGCTCAGCACCTCGACCCGAATGGGATAGGGAGCGAACCGTTCCACGAACGTCTGGTGGTGCTGCTGGGCCAGCAGGGTCGTCGGCACCAGGATGGCGGCCTGGTGGCCGTCCTGCACAGCCTTGAACACCGCCCGCAAGGCCAACTCGGTCTTGCCGAATCCGACATCGCCCACCACCAACCGGTCCATGGGCACCGGCCGCTCCATGTCCTGCTTGATGTCGACCATGGCCGAGGCCTGATCGGGCGTGAGTTCGTAGGGAAAAGCGGCCTCGACCTCGGCCTGCCACGGCGTGTCGGGGGCGAAGGCGTGACCCTCGGCATTGACCCGTTTCTGGTACAGAACCACCAGTTCCTGGGCGATCTCGGCCACGGCCGAGCGAACCTTCGACTTGGCCTTGGCAAAATCGGAGCCACCGAGCCGGTGCAGGGTGGGCTGGTCGGTCCCGGTGAACGGTCGAATCAGATCGATCTGGTCGGTGGGCAGGTAGAGCTTGTCGTCACCCCGATACTCCAGCAGCAGGTAGTCCCGCTCATGGCCCCCGATGGCCCGTTTGACCATGCCGGCGAAACGACCGACCCCGTGCTGGTGGTGGACCACGTAGTGGCCCGGTTGAAGCTCGTCGAAGAACCCCTCGCTCTGACGCTTCCGGGGCCGGGACCGCCGATGGGCTCGACGACGACCGGTCAGGTCGGCTTCGGTGAGCACGGCGATGCCGGCCTCTGCCAGCACGAACCCGCGCTGCACCGGGGCTACCACCAGGTGGGCCCCCGGACCCACCAGCTCGGGCAGGGCCATCCCGTGGTCGGCCGGCTCGGTGCCCCACTCGGCCAACAACTCCCGAACCCGGGGGGCCGAGCCGGCGCCGTCGGCACTGACCATCAACCGGGCCCCGTCGGTCACCAGTTGTCGGATCCGGGCCGCCAGCGTCTCCCCCGGAGGTTCCCAACCCGAAGCCGGAACCACGGCCACATCCGGCCCCTCGGGTACCGCGGTCATGGAGACGGAGCGAACCGGGGTCCGGGCCAACAACCGGTCGAATGGCAGGTGCAGGGTGGGGAACGAGCCACCCTGGTCCTCGGCACCCCACGTCCGGGCCAGGCTCACGGCCAGATCGCCCTCCTCGGCCAACAGGTCGGCACCCCGATCCCGCATGACCCGGGGCTCGACCAGGACGATGAGACCGTCCGCCGGCATGAGATCGGTGATCATGCGCTCGCCGTCGGTCAGCCATGGCAGCCACGACTCCATGCCCTCGAACAGCTCACCGTCGGCCAGACGCTGCCACTGTTCCCGCCCCCACGGCTCGGCTCCCAACAGGGACTCGGCCCGCTCGCTGATGTCGTCGGACGCCAACAACTCCCGGCACGGGAAGATCTCGACCTCGGCCCGGTCCCGCGTCGAGCGTTGGTCGGTGATGGTGAACTCGCACAGCCGGTCGACCTCGTCCCCCCAGAGGTCGATGCGATACGGACCGTCGGCCGTCGAGGGGAACACATCGATGATGGAGCCCCGAACGGCGATCTCACCCCGATGTTCGACCTGGGCTTCGCGACGGTAGCCGAAAGCGACCAGCCGTCGCACCAGGTCGTCCTGGTCAACCTGATCCTGGACCCCGATGATGATGGGTTCGACATCCTCGGCGTGGGGACTCAGTCGCTGCAGGAGGGCCCGGAGCGGAGCCACCACCACCTGAGGACATCGGGCCGGATCCTGGAGATACCACAGGGTTCGCAGCCGCTTGCCCATGGCCTCGATGGAGGGGCTGATGCGCTCGAAGGGAAGGGTCTCCCACGCCGGGAAGACCATGACCTCGTCCGGACCGAGGTAGACCTCCAGGTCGGCCACCAGGCGGTCGGCCTCGGCCGAGGTCGGCGTGGCCACCAGGACCGGCCGTCGATCGGATCCCAGGACCAGCGCCGCCATGGTCATGGCTCGAGCCGGCTCGGCCACGGCCAGGACCGAGGCCGCCCGTCCCACCACCCGGGTGATGGCATCATCTCGAGCCAGCCGGCCGGCCAGTTGTCGGAAGACCACGTTCAGATCGACTTGGGTCGTTGGTTGACGGTGGCCATGGCCGAGTCGACCCCGACCTCGGTCATCAGTTCCACCGCATCGGCCGCCCGTTGCACTGCGGCGTCCAGCTCCATTTTCTCGGCCCGGCCCGGTCGACGGAGCACGTAGTCGGCCCCGGATTGGGACGCCGGGGGCCGACCGATACCGATCCGGAGGCGAACGTACTCGGTGGTTCCGATGTGTTGGGTGATGGAGCGCAAACCGTTGTGGCCGGCTAGCCCGCCGCCTTCCTTCAACCGCAGCCGGCCGGTCTCCAAATCAAGCTCGTCGTGCACGATCACGATGTGGTTGGCCTCCTGGATGCCGTAGCCCCGGACCAGAAGGCGGACCGATTCGCCCGAGTTGTTCATGAATGTCTGGGGGAAGGACAGCACAACCCGCTTGTCGTTCATGAGCACACCTGCGGTCAGGGCGCGGGCTTTGCTCTTCTTGAGCCGGGCGCCGGCCCGGTCGGCCAGCTCCTGCACGACAGCGGCGCCGACATTGTGGCGCGTACCGTCGAACTGTGGGCCGGGGTTGCCCAGCCCGATGATGAGCAGATCGGCAGGCGTGCCCTTGCGCTTGCGCCCCGGATCGCCAAAACGACGGGAGAAGGCGGACACGTCCCTGGACTACTCGTCCGATCCGGCGTCGTCGGAGGCCTCGGCCTCGTCGCCGTCCTCGCCTCCCTCGCCGTCCTCGGCTTCCTCACCCTCGGCCTGCTCGGCTTCGAGTTCGTCCATCAACGCAGCGGCCCGCGACACCACCGGGGCGGCAATCGAGATCTCGGGAGAGATGGTGGTGGTGGCACCGGCGGGAAGCTTCAGGTCACCCACGGCGATTCGATCGTCAAGGGTCAGGTTGGTGACGTCGGCCTCGATGGCGAGAGGAATGGAGTCGGCCGGAACCTCGATCTCGAGTTCGAAACGGGCCTGCTCGATGAGGCCGCCCTGATCGACGATGGCCGAATCGTCACCGACGAGCACGATCGGCACCCTGACCACCACCGGCTTCTTGGGATCGATGCGAATGAAGTCGGCGTGGATGGCGATCCGCTTGATCGGATCCCGCTGAATGGACCGGCAGATCACGGTTTCCGGAGTGCCGTCGACCTCGAGAGTGAACACCTTGTTGAGTCCGGCCTCGGTGCTCAGCACGTCCCGGAGCTCGGCGTAGGACACCGACACCGGCCTGGGGGCCTTGTCCATACCGTACACAACGGCGGGGAGCCGGCCTTCGGCCCGCAGGCGGCGGGACGATCGGGAGCCGGCCTTGCGGCCGACTTCTGCTTTCACAACGGTCTGGTCCATGATTGCTGTCGATTCTCGGGTGACGTGCTGGTAGGGCGTCTATGCCAGCATGTGATGATACCGCCCCACTCGGCCCGATCCGACCGGCGATCAGTTCTGATTCTGCCCGTCGAAGATCCGGCTGACCGAGGTGTCCTCGAAGACGGCGCGAATGGCATCGGCGATGACAGCGGAAACCGACAGTATCTCCAGACTGTCGAACCGCTTCTCCGATGGCATGGGCAGCGTGTCGGTCACGATGACCCTGTCGATCCCCGAGTTCTTGAGCCGGTCGACAGCCGGACCGCTGAACACGCCGTGGGTGGCGGCGGCCAGCACCGACCGGGCACCCCGCTCCGTCAGCAGCTCGGCGGCCTGGGTGATGGTCCCGGCGGTGTCGATCATGTCGTCGATGAGCACACAGTGCCGGTTGTGGACCTCACCGACGACGTCCTTGGCCTCGGCCACGTTCTTCAGGCCCGTGATCCGGCGTTTGTGCACGATGGCCAGGTCGGCGTGCAGCTGCTGGGCGTACCGTTCGGCCACCTTCACCCGACCGGCGTCGGGAGAGACGACCACGAGATCGTCGCCATAGTCTTTGAGCCGATTGACCAGCACCGGCATGGCGGTCAAATGGTCGACAGGTCCGTTGAAGAACCCCTGGATCTGGCCACTGTGGAGATCGATGGAGACCAATCGGGAGGCGCCGGCGGCCTTGAAGAGGTCGGCCACCAGCCGGGCCGTGATCGGTTCCCGGCCCTCGGCTTTGCGATCCTGGCGACCGTAGCCGTAGAACGGCATGACGGCGGTGATTCGCTTGGCCGACGCCCGACGGGCGGTGTCGACCATGATGAGGTGCTCCATGATGGCGTCGTTGAGGGAGCGCCCCTCCGATTCGCTGTGGCTCTGGAGGATGAAGACATCAGAGCCTCGGACCGACTCGGAAAACTTGCAGTGCAACTCGCCGTTGGAGAATTGGCCGAGGTTGGCCTCGGTCACCTCGACCCCCAGGTTCCGGGCCACCAGGTCGGTCAGCTCGCGGTTGTGGCGTCCCGAGAACAGATGGAGGCGTTTCGTGGTTACTACTTCCATGGGGACCCCTGACGACGACTCCGCTAGGTGCTGTTGGTTCCAGCATAGAACGGACCGGTCACGGTGCCATCCGCGATGTGGGCTCCAGGTTCCAGGGCGGCGAACGGGCCGACCACGCAGTTGTCGCCCACCGTGGCCAGGGCGGCCGTGGTCTTGGCCATTCGGGTGTTCTCACCGACCTGGCATCGATCGAGGTGGACATCGGGGCCGATCTCGCAGCCGTCACCGATGACCGTACCGCCCTGGAGAATGGTGCCGGGGAACAGGGTGACGTCGGTTCCAAGCTGGACCGTGGCGTCGAGGTAGGTGCACTCGGGGTCGACCATGCTGACACCCTGAGACAGCCAGAATCGATTGGTTCGACGCCGCAGCTCGGCCTCGGCGTCGGCCAGCTGGACCCTGTTGTCGACCGGAATGAGATCACCGATCTCCGTGGTTGGTGAAGTGCCGCAACTGTGGCCCGACTCGGCCAATACCTCGATCACGGCGCTGAACCGGACCACACCGTCGGCCGAAGGCCTGACCCGGCGCAGCGCCGGGGCCAGCAGGCCGCGGCGGATGCAGAACACACCGAGGGAGATCTCTGGTTCCAGCCCTTCACCCAGCATGGTGTTGTCGCCCGAGCCGGCAGGGTCCACGTCGCCCCAGCCGGGCATGACGGCCCGAACTCGATCCCGCTTGTCCCGAACGATCAACTCCCGCTCGTCCCGCCTCTCCATCCAATCCGCCACCGGCTTCGAGACGGTGGCGGCGTAGCTGCGGCGTGCCGTGAGGACGGTGCAGGCGACACCGCTCGAACGGTGGTCGGCAACGAGGCCGTCCAGTGTGTCCGGGCGGAGCAGGGGAAGGTCGGCGGGCACAAAAAGCAGATCCTCCTCGTCTTCGTCGAAGTTGTCGAAGCCCGACGCCCCCACCAGTGCGGCATCGGCGCTGCCGAGCTGCTCGGCCTGCTCGACAAAACGAACCGGGAACGTGGGTGAATCCTCCAACAGACGTTTCGACACCCGCCCGCCATGACTGCCGGTGACGACGACGGCTTGACGTACGCCGACGGCTCCCAGCGTGTCCAGGACGTAGGAGGCCATCGGCCGTCCGCACAGGAGATGAATGGGTTTGGGACGGGCCGAGCGCATCGGCTCCCCGTCACTGGTTGCGGCTACCAGGCCGGATAGTGATCGTACGCTCATGTTCATGTTCTAGTCGATGAAGGTACCTGAAGGGGTAACCACGTTGCGGAAAGGATTGTCGGGAAAAGCCACGAAGGCCGACAACCGTGTTGCCGGCCTTCGCAGTATCGGGGGAGATAGTACTCCATCGGACGACGTGGGGCCCGCTTGAGCCCTCGGCCGAAATTTCTCTTGGTCACGCTGTTGGCGGCACATCGCCGTGTCACATCGTCCGTTACTGTGGTCTGCTCGCGGGGCAGGGCTCGAACCTGCAACCCCCAGATTCAAAGTCTGGTGTTCTGCCAGTTGAACTACCCGCGATCGGCGCCCCTTCAACCGTATCGGCGTTTGCCGTTGCTGTCTCCGAATTCACTGCTGCTCCTACATGTCGATACCACTAGTTTCTAGCCGCGACCGGTGTCGAGCGAGATCGATCCGGCTAGCCTCCTACGCCTCATGGGATCGCTCATCAAGAAACGTCGGAAGCGGATGCGCAAGAAGAAGCATCGCAAGTTGCTCAAGCGCACCCGTGTTCAGCGACGGAACAAGAAGTAGCAGCAGAAAGAAGGGTCACTCCTCCTTCGGGACGGTCGTACACACCACGCGGCCCGGGCCGGGGAACGCCCCGTCCACAAACCAGGTCGAACCACTTCCGGCCAGGCGAGGGCGACGACCACTGACATCGGCCAGCTCGTCGCGCCATCGAGCCAGCTCGGGAGCCACGGTGAGCGCCGCCGCCTCCAGATCGTTGCCGTAGCCACCGGGCTGTCGACCGGATTCGTCCCACGCTCGATACACGGCCCCGGTTGGGCACGCAATCGGTGGGGTGAGCAGGGTGAACGTCAGCTCCCGGTGGGGAAGCGGGGTCACCACTTCCCCGATGCCACCGACCCGAGCCCGGCCGCCGACGGTGCAGAATGCGACGTCGGCCCCGAGGCGGGCTGCGGCCCCGAGATCGTCGAGTCCGGCCCATCGGAGGATGGCGCCGGCATCGGACGATCCGCCTCCCAGACCGGCCTGGGACGGAATACGCTTGGTCAGCCGAACCGATGCGGTCACCCCGACCAGGTCGAGGGCCCGCTGCACCAGATTGTCGGGCCCGATCGGGATGTCGTCGCCACCACCGATGACGGTCAGCCCCCGTCGCCCGACGATCAGATCGAGGGTGTCGTAGAGATCGACCGTCACCATCTCGGCATCGATCAGATGCATCCCGTCGGGGCGCACGCCGGTGATCCGCAACTCGAGCGTCAGCTTGGCCGGTGCCAGCAGTCGCACCGATTCACCCGGGACGCTCACGCCGTCACCGTCGCAAGCCGAATCCAGTCATCGATCGACAGCTGCTCGGGCCGGGCCGTCGGATCGATGCCGACGGCCTCCATGGCCTGGACGGTCATCACCCCGCTCAGGCTGCGTCGTAGCATCTTGCGCCGCTGCCCGAAGGTGGTTCGCACCAAGCGGGCCAGTCGATCGAACTCACCGGGGACCCGGGAGTCCCCCCGTCGCTCGATCATTACCAGCACCGACTCGACCTTGGGTCGGGGAAAGAACAGACCGGCGGGCACCGAACCGACCAATCGGGCCTCGGCCCAGTAGGCCAGCAGCACCGACGGGATCCCATAGGTTTTCGAACCTGGTTGGGCCACCAACCGCTCCCCCGCCTCCCTTTGGACCATCACCACCCATCGTTTGAGCGCCGGCTGATCGGCCAGCAGATCGAGAATCAGGGGGGTGGCGATGTTGTAAGGCAGGTTGGCCACAACCGAGTACTCGATGCCGGGTTCGATGACCCGGGACCAGTCGAGGGTCATGGCGTCGTCGTTGATGATGGTCAGCTGCCCCGACCGTTCGTAGGCCCCCACCGTCTGTCGCAGGGGGGCCAGCAGGTACCGATCGATCTCGACGGCGACGACGGCGACCCCGGTTTGGCACAATCCCAGTGTCAGGGAGCCGAGGCCAGGCCCTATTTCGATGACGTGATCACCGGGGCCGACCCGGGCGAGCCGCACGATCTTGTCCACCATGCCGGCGTCGCACAGGAAGTTCTGACCCAGAGCCCGGCTCGGACCCATCTCGAAGTCGTCGAGCAGCTGACGAATCTCCGCTCTGGTCAGGGCCATGGCGGGTCAGAGACGGTACAGGGCTCGAGCGTTGGCCGTGGTGACCGCGGCGAACTCCTCGGCGGTCCGCCCCAGCAGTTCGGCCACGAACGCACCGACGATGGCCACATTGGCCGGTTGATTGGGTTGGCCCCGATAGGGAATCGGAGCCAGGTAGGGGGAATCGGTCTCGACCAGAATGCGATCCAGGGGGCAGATGGTGGCGGCATCCCGCAGGTCCTGCCCACTGGGGAAGGTGATGATCCCGCTGAATGAGAGATAGGCCCCCCGCTCCACTGCGGCCCGGGCCTCGTCGGCTCCTCCGGTGAAACAATGGAACACCGTTCGGTCGGGAATACCCTCCCGATCGAGCACGGCGAAGGTGTCATCCCAGGCGTCGCGGCTGTGAATGACCAGGGCGAGTTCATGGCGGTGGGCCAACTCGATCTGGGCTGCAAACATCTCGGCCTGGACGTCGCGGGGTGAGTGGTCGTAGTAGTGGTCCAGCCCGCACTCCCCCACGGCCACGACATCGCCGAGCGACGGATCCTCGAGCAGCGCCTCCAGGCCGTCGATGCCGAGTTTGGCGTCGTGGGGATGTACCCCGGCAGTGGCCCAGACGTTGGCGAAATCGGCGGCGACGGCGATGGCCCGTTGCGAGTCCTCCACCGTGCAGCCCACGGTGAGCAACCGGTCGACTCCCCGCTCGGCGGCCGCCGCCACCGCCTCGGCCGGTTCCACGTTCAGGCTGGTCAGGTGGCAGTGGTTGTCGAACCACACGTGGACTTCTCGACTCCTACTCGGCTTTGAGACGGGGGAACAGCGGCGCACTCTTGGTCACGGTCAAACCACCGGGATATCGACCCCAGGCCGCGGCTTCGGGTAGGCGCTCATCGGTGGGGGAACCATCGAGGCCGATGGCGGCCCAGATCGCCTCCGATGCCCGGGTCAGGGCCGGGCCGGCCATGATGGCGGCCCACCGCAGCACCTCCAGAGCGTCGCCCATGACCCGTTGGACCTCGGGCGAGCCCTGCTCCATCTTCCACGGCTCGTGCCGTTCCAGGTAGGCGTTGGCCTCCCGGATCAACTGCCACGTGGCCTCCATGGCCACCGGGGCCTGGAACCGATCCCAAGCCTCGGCCGCGGCGGCGTAGCTGTCGGCCGCCACCTTGCCCAGCGCACTGTCGACATCGGGTGCGGGGCCGATACCGTCGCACTTCTTCTGGACCACGGTGGTGACCCGGCTCAACAGGTTGCCCAGGGTGTTGGCCAGATCGGAGTTGTAGCGGGCCACCATCTGCTCGTACGAGAACTCACTGTCGGGTCCGAACGAGACATCGCGCAGGAAGTGGTAGCGGTACCCGTCGACACCGAAATCCTCGACCAGGTCGGCCGGTGCGATCTGGGTGAGACCGGTCTTGGACAACTTCTTGCCCCCGAGCAGCAGGAACCCGCTGACGTGAACCTCCTTGGGGGGCTCGAGCCCGGCGGCGATCAGCATGGCCGGCCAGTACACGCAGTGGAACCGCAGGATGTCCTTGCCGATGATGTGGTGGACTTCGGGCCACCACTGGTTGAACTCGTCCTCGTCGGTTCCGAAGCCAACTGCGGTGGCGTAGTTGATCAGGGCGTCGTACCAGACGTAGAACACGTGGTCGTCGTCCCACGGCACGGGCACACCCCAGTCGATGGAGGTGCGGGTCATCGACACGTCCTCCAGACCGAGCTTGACGATGCCCAAAGCCTCGTTGCGTTTGCCTTCGGGGAAGACATGGGGCCCGTTGAGCCAATCCAGCAGCTCCGATTCCAATGCGGTGAGCTTGAAGAAGTAGTTCTCCTCCTCCAACCACTCAACCGGACGTTCGTGGATGGGGCAGTCCGAGCCGTCGATCAGATCGTCGTCGTTGTAATAGGCCTCGCAGGCCACGCAATAGTGGCCGGCATAGGAACCCTTCTCGATGTAACCGTTGTCCTTGGCCCGGGTCAGCAGTTCCTGGACCGAACGGTGATGGCGCTGCTCGGTGGTGCGGATGAACTGATCATTGGAGATGTCGAGCAGCGTCCAGGCATCCCGAAACCGCTGGGATGTGCGGTCGGCCTGCTCCAGTGGGGTGATGCCGTTGGCTTCGGCCGCCCGCTGGATCTTGAGACCGTGTTCATCGGTGCCGGTCACGAACATGGTCTCGTCACCCAGCAGCCGGTGCCAGCGGGCGATGGCATCGGCGGTCACTGTCGGGTAGGCATGACCGATATGGGGGGCGTCGTTGACGTAGTAGATCGGGGTGGTGATATAGAACCGGCTCATCGCCGTTCAGACTACCTGCCTCAATGTCGGCCCCGCCCCGTCTTTTGGTCCGGCGTCGCGAAACGACTCCAGCTTCTCCAGCTGGCGTTCGAACTGGCGGGCCCGGGGCCCGGACAGATCGTCAAAGGCCCGCTGGGCCGACACCAGACCCCGCCGCATCTTGTCCATCGGCTCCTCCCAACGCTCCCACTGCTCACGCAGGCCGCCGAGCGCGCCCAGGATCTCGTGACTGCGTTGCTCGACCATGAAGTTGTCCATGGCCTGAC
This sequence comes from Acidimicrobiales bacterium, assembly GCA_024638815.1. GTDB lineage: Bacteria > Actinomycetota > Acidimicrobiia > Acidimicrobiales > SZUA-35 > JAHELU01. The sequence goes on from JAHEJM010000035.1 coordinate 32,715, forward strand.
GAATGACGGCCAGCACGGCGAACAGGGTGGTGGGTGAACACAGCACCACCTTGTGGCCGAGGGCGAAATCGACCAGCTCCGGATCATGTTCGTGGAGGAATCCGTAGACGCTCTCATTGGGAACGAAGAGCAGCAGATAGTCGACGGTGGTGGCCGGGTCGATGTACGACCGGTCGGTCAGTTCCTTCACCCTCTGCCGGGCATCACGCTGGAAGGCCTTGGCCAGCTGGGCACTCCTGGTCTCGTCGTCGGTCTCCAGCCATCGCAGGTAGTTGTCGATGGGGAACTTCACGTCCATGTGAACCACCTGGCCGGCCGGCAGGGGAAACGTGTAGTCGGGCACGCCGCCCGAGGCCAGCTTGGTTTGCTTGACATAGCTGGTGCCCTCCAGGAATCCGGCGGCTCGAAGCACATCCTCGGCCATGCGCTCACCCCACTGGCCCCGGGCCTTGGGTGAAGCCAAGGCCTGGCGCAGGGACTGGGTGGTCTCGGCCAGCGCCGAGGTGACCTGGAACGCCTGCTCCAGCCCCGACGACAACTGGCCCGTCTGCTCGGCCCGTTCCTTTTGCAGGTTGGCCACCAGATCGGCCACCCGCCTCAGCTCGGCTTCGACCCCACCGACCTTGGTCGCCACCACCTCGTGTTCCCGGTCGATGACGGACTTGCCGGCCGCCAGCTGATCGCCAAGCTTGGACGAGGCCAGATTGATCATGGTGTCGACGGCGTGACGAAGGTTCTCGGCCTGGTGGCGGTGCAGCTCGTCCAGCACCTCACGATCGACATCCGGTGATCGGCCGGCCAGCAACCAACCGATGATGACCCCGGCCAGCAGGGCAAGAACAGCAAGCAGAACAGCGGCGTAGACCATGATTCGGGACCTTAGTCAGATGCTGTGACAGTGACGTTCGACTAGCGTCGGTTGCAGGGGTACAAATCGGGGGAATTGCATGTCGACAATGGAATCACCACCGGCGATGTTGCAGGTCACCGGTCTCCGCAAGTCGTTCGACGAGCTCTTGGCCGTCGACGACCTCTCGTTCAACATCGAGACCGGTGAGACGTTCGGGCTTCTCGGCCCCAACGGCGCCGGCAAGACCACGTCCATCTCCATGGTCTGCGGGCTACTGGATCCCGACGCCGGCGCCATCACCGTGGACGGCGTGCCGATCAAGGCGGATTCGACCCGAGGTCGGGAGTTGATCGGCCTGGTCCCCCAGGAACTGGCCCTGTACACCGACATGAACGGCTGGGACAATCTGGCCTTCTTCGCCCGGCTGTACGGGCTCCGGGGCTCGGCGGCCAAAGCCAGGATCGAAGAGGTACTGCAGGTCGTCGGCCTCTCAGATCGTGCCCGGGACAAGGTCGAGGAGTACTCCGGTGGCATGCAGCGGCGGCTGAACATCGCCGCCGGCATGCTCCACCGCCCCAAGCTGCTGATCCTCGACGAGCCGACGGTCGGTATCGACCCGCAGAGTCGCAACGCCATCCTCGACGCCGTTGCCGAGTTGGGCACCACCGGTATGAGCGTGCTCTACACCACCCATTACATGGAAGAGGCCGAGCGCCTGTGCCGCCGTGTCGCCATCATGGACCACGGCAAGATGCTGGCCTGCGGAACCCGCCGGGAGCTGGTGTCGATGGTCGATGAGCACGACAAGGTCCGCATCTCGGTCAGCGGTGACACCGACGGCACAGTCGACGCGCTGGCGCGCCATCACGGTGTGGTCGCCGCCTCGCTGATCGACGATCGCACCATCGAATGCCTGGTCGGCGACGCCTCCAAGCTGTTGCCCGAGCTGATCGCCGAACTGGGCGATCAGGGGCTGTCGATCACCGAGATCCAAGTGGTCGAGCCGTCCCTCGACTCGGTGTTCCTGCACATCACCGGCACGGCACTCCGGGATTGAGGTGACGATGATCGGGCAGCTGTGGGCGCTGGTCTGGCGAGATCTGCGGGCCAGGCTCCGAGACCGGTCGGCGCTGATTCTCGGCCTGGTGGCGCCGGCCGCACTGATTGCGGTGTTCTCCCTGGCCGCCGAAGGACCGACCCAGTCCGATCTCGAGGTCGGCTTTGCCGCCGACGGCGAGACTCCCGTTGCCCTGGCCATCCGGGACGGAGCACTGGCCTCACTGGAGGCCGATGACACCCTTGTCGTCACCGAGTTCGGAGACCGGGAGGGCCTGGTGGCGGCCATCGAGGACGGTGACATCGGAGCCGGCATCGTCGTGACGGGTTCCGATCCGGCCGCGGTGGAGATGATCCAGGAGTCCGATGCCGTGGTCAGCGGCGCCATCCTGGGGGCGGTGGCCGAGTCGTCTGCCACCGCCGTCGACGGCATCGGCCGGGCCATGGGGGCCGAGACGGTTCTCGGGGTCGAGTCGCCCTCACCGGAGCGTCTTCAGCAGCAGCTTCAGGCATCGCTGATCGAGGGTCAGGGCGCCGTCACCATCACGGAAGCCGCCGACGAGGTGGGCGGTATCGACCTCAAGACCCAGCTGGCAGCCGGCATGGCCACCTTCTTCCTGTTCTTCACCGTGCAGTTCGGAGTGCTGGGCCTGCTGGAAGAACGGCGTCAGGGCACCCTGACCCGGCTGTTGGTTTCGCCGGTGCCGGCGTGGCAGATCCTGTTGTCCAAGCTGCTGGTCAGCTTCATCGTCGGCGTCGCCTCAATGACCTGTCTCATCGCCTTCTCGGCCGTGCTGCTCGGGGCCCAGTGGGGGAACCCCCTGGGAGTGGCCGTCCTCGTGGTTGCCGGGGTTCTGGCCGCCGTGTCCACCGTCACGCTGGTCGTGGGGCTGGCCGACACCGCCGAGCAGGCCGGCGCCATCCAGTCGATGCTGGCCCTGGTGTTTGGCATCCTTGGCGGCTCCTTCTTCTCGTTGGCCCGATCGGGGGGCCTGGCCTCGACCCTCTCCCGGATCACCCCCCACTATTGGTTCGGGGAAGGACTGGTCCAGCTCAGCGGTGGTCAACCGTGGACGGCGGC
>JAHEJM010000136.1 GCA_024638815.1 Acidimicrobiales bacterium
GTGATCCGTCTCGTCGGGGCCTTGTTGGCCGAACAGACCGACGAGTGGACGATCGCCAAGCGCTACATGAGCGTCGAGTCACTCAAGGCCACCAGGCTCACCGGTCCCAGCGAGGCTGACCCGAGACCAGCCATCGAGGCTGCCACCCAGGGCTGAGATCGGCCGGGTCCGTACTGCCGCCCCGGGGTGAGCGGGTGACACCAGTCGGGTTCAACGCGCCCAACTATATGAACCGAAAAGAGGTGCTTGCCAACCAAGATCATAGATGCTAGAAATCATCAACGGGTTGATCCCATATCGATCAACTCGCGAGGTTGACGCAGAGGCCAAAGGCCCCACCCTCCACACACCACTCGCTGGCACGTGACCAACTACAGCGTGCTGCTGCTCACCGGGTACAGCGGTGGAGGCGGCAGCCAGATCGGCTTCGTCTACCTCTACGGCCCGGCCAGCAACTACCTCGGCTACGTGGGAATCATCAAGGACGGCGCGCCGCTGCCGGCGAATGTACAGCACTCGAACGGCATCTTGAACATCTACTTCCACGAGGCCGAGTTGGTCGCCCTACTCGACACCTTGCGAAACGAAAAGCCGATATTCGTTCGGTTCCACACCACCCTCGAGTGGGGTTCGATCGGCACCAACATGGAACCGGTGGGCGAGGCGGAGACACCGGCCCCATAGCCGGCAGGCGGCCGGCCGGCCGCCGCCATCGGTCGATCCAACCCTTCTGCATCCGGTGCGAGCGGAATTTGTATCAGGATTCGGGTCACGGCCGTCAGTTGGGCACGATCTCGCAGGTCGAGGTCCAGTGCCCGAAGGAGGCCGGCAATGACAACCGAACACATCGTGCAGTACTCGGCACCGGATGGAGACAAGAAGCGTCGACGGCGAGCACCTAAGCGACCGAATCGACCGCTCTTCACCGAGGAATTGTCCGAAGCATTACCGAACCGGCCGGCTCAAAAGCCGGCCGACGGGGCGATTGAACTGGACCTGATGCTCTCGGCCGATGGCGAACCGGACATCGACATCTCCTATGACCGAAGCGACGGCTCGTTTCTGGTTGGCCGCGACCGCGGCGAGCTGGAGCGATCGACACCGTGGAAGGTCCGCCTCGCCATCAAGAACGTGTCACTCGGCGTGCACAGCCTGCCCCCTCGGGTCGAGGTGGTCGAGTTCGAACCCGACCGCAGCATCGAGGAGGCCCAGCTGGACTTCCCCGATCTCGATGGCCACCTTCCCGACCACCTGCCGCTGCGAACCTCGCCGGTGCGTCTTCCCCGACAGCTCGAGGTTCCACGCCGGCTCGGTCGCGACCTGCTGCAGGAGGAGCGAGACGAGGACCGCGTCCACTATGCAACCACCATCTTCGACCCTGACAACCGCTACCTGTTCAACGACACGTCGTACCCGTGGTGCACGGTCGGCCGGGTGACAACCCCGGGCGGCACGGCGTCGGGAACCATGGTCGGGCCCCGCCATCTGCTCACCTGCAGCCATGCCATCCAGTGGAATCCCGACAACACCGCCGGATGGGTCCGGTTCGCGCCATCGTACTTCGACGGCAGTGAACCGTTCGGGGCGGCCTGGGGTACTCGGGTCTATTGGCAGGGCACCAAGGTGTTCGGTCCAACCATCAACCGCAACGAAGGCCAGCACGACTACGTGTGTGTGGTGCTCGACCGCAACATCGGCAACCTGACCGGCTGGATGGGGTCTCGAAGCTGGTCCGACGACTGGGACCACCTCGCCGTGTGGCGACACATCGGCTACCCCGGGGATCTGGCCGGCTCCGAGCGACCGTCGTATCAGCGTGACATCGCCCTTGACGGCTCGTTCTGGGATCGCGACGTTCACACCCGTATCTTCCACCAGGGTGACGTGTGGCCCGGCCAATCGGGAGGGCCGTTCTTCGCCTGGTGGGCCGGCGAGGACTTCCCCCGGGTTGTGGCCGACCAGAGCGGGCAGAACTCCGACGAGAACACCGCCAGCGGTGGAGCTCACATGGTGGACTGCATCATCCGAGCCCGCAACGACTTCCCGTAGGCGGGCCCGACGGCCTCATGGCGCCGGCAGATGGCTGAGCCGGCACCCTCCGGTCCCGGACACTGGTCAAGATGCGAGCTCCCGCTGCAGAATAGGAGGGAGGGTCGGGAGGCGCATGATCGTTTCGAGCAATCAACGGTGGCGGAGAACAGCGGTGGCCCTGCTGGGATCCATCATCGCCTTCGCTGTCCCCGGTTGCTCGTCCGGGGCCGACGTCACGGGTGACGAGTTGTCAGCGGTACTCGCCCGCGACGCCGTCGTGTTCGACGGCGACACCATCCCGGCCGAGCTTCTCGGTCGAGCCGCCGAGAGCCGCGTCGTGGTCCTGGGCGAGACCCACCACCTGAGGGAACACTGGGCGTTGGTGGCCACGCTCATGAGCGACCTCCACGACGACGGCTTCCGGCAGCTTCTGGTCGAACGACCGCAGATGAACGACTGGTTGATCGACGACTACGTGGCCGGAGGAGAACTCGCGCCGGACTGGGTGCCCCCGCCCTACTTCGATCGCCGATTCACCGCCATCCGGGAGATCAACACCGCGTTACCACCGGATCAGCGGATCCGGGTGCGCTCGATCGATGCCAACGAGGACAGCTCAGGGGGCGCCGGCGACTTCCAGGTTCTGTTCGACATGCTGGTGAGCAGGCTGCCGGATCCGGCACCCATTGAGGTCAGCCTGCCGTCCGAGTACCCCGACTTGTCGCCCGAGGCCCAGCAGGAGACGATGGCCACGCTGTCAACCACGCTGACCGACAACCGCTCGGTGCTGGTCGAGTCGTGGGGCACCGTTCGCTATGACCAGGTGGCGGAGATGGTCGAGGTGGAAACGGTCAGCGTCGACATCCGAGAAGAACGAAAGGATGATGACAACGGCGCAGCACGGTCGCGGGAGGAGCTGATCAAACAACTGGTCGATCGGCGGGTGGCCGAAGACCCCGGTGGCACCGTCATCAACATCGGCGCGCATCACGCCCAGAAGGCGCATTTGATGGGTACCGAGCAGCAGTGGCTTGGCGACCACCTGGCTCACGAGACTCCGGTGGTCGGCGGGTCGATCCTCGTCATCGGATTCACGTCGGCCCGCACCGAGCTGGAAGCCGGGGCCGGCGGCACCCCCTTCGACGTCAAGGACAGCGCATCGCCGGAGAACGAGATCCTGCGGATGATGGCCGAGACCTGGCCTGATAAGACGGTGTTCTTGCCCCTCGACGACCCGCTGTTCATCGACCGTCGGGTGGCGTACAACTCCGAGGACGTGATCTACACAACCCCAGTTGCGGAGCAGTTCGACGCCCTGGTCCAATACGGTGTGGCCCACCGCATGCCCCTCAACTGAGCGTTCCCGGTTTCCCGGTTTCGCAGTGTCGTGTTGGTCCGTGTCACCAGGTCGACGACCGCCAGACCGGCGATGTCGTTTCCATACCCCTCGTGTTCACCGATCACATCATGGCGGCCGGGGCAACGCCGGTCGCCTCACCTGCGCCGTGGACCGGTCTGGCGAACCGGCCACAACGCGTGGGGGGCCAGGAACTGCTGCAACTCCCGGCGACGGCTGTCGGCGTCCCCCTTGACGGCTGATGGACGAACGTCCCGGTCGGGATGACCTTCCCGGTGGACAGGCGTTGTCACCCGGGAACGGTTGATCTTTCGGCTGAACTGGCGAGCCAGGAGGCGCCAACGACGCAAGGGACGGAACGGGGTGCCTTTGGCGACCCTTGACGGGCCGGAATCGATCAAGCCTTCTTGCCGGCGGTCGAGTTCGTTGTTGAATCGCCAGAGGGACATTGGGCTGCTCTCCTGTCGTGTCCGGTGGCGCCACAACCGTCTGACGCCCCGGGGGCGCGATTGATACCAAGCCATCGGGCCGGCCCGTCGGGAGGACCCGTCTTCGCTTCGTGAACCGATGGGTGGCGGCGACGCTTGAATGCAGCCCTTCGAACTGACACAGTTCCCTTATGACGATGCACGTATTGCTGTTGGGACGTACCCCTTTCGATCCACAGACCGTCGAGGCCGGAATCATCAGATCCGACGTCGAGCTGGCCTATGGCACGAGCCTGGAGGACGTCAAGGCAGCGTTCACCCGGGGGCCGGTCGACGTAGTGATCATGGGCGCCGGGCTTCCTCTACGGGACCGACTTGCCATCGTCGAATGCGTCTTTGACTCATCGGACTCGACATCGGTCCACATGAAGGACCGGGCCTCGGGAAAGGACGGGATGATGCCCTTTGTCAATCAGGTCCTCGGCGACTCGGAATCGTAGCGAACCGGCCGGGCCGGCCATCGGTTGAATCAGACGGGCTTCACACCTTGGGCGAGGAGATGGGCGGATGCCCCCACGATGCTGGGCTCGCTCTCGACGGTGCGGAGTTGGTCCAACAGCGCCTCGGCGGAAGCGGGGCTGTCGAGGATGGCGTTCAGATCGGGCAGCATCCAGGCGAAGCCCTCCACCCCGGCGATGGCCACGTTCTCGAAACCGGCTGCGGTGATCTCGCCGGTCAGCTCCTGTGGTCGATGGAAGTAGGCCCAGAACGCTCCCGGCGCCGGGTCGGCATTGCTGCGCCCCGTCCGGAGGTTGTAGGTGATACTGGCCTGGATCTCTGCGCTGTCGGCGACGCCTTTGCGGTACGCGTCCATCAGCCACGCAAACCGTGAGATCCCGGCTGCCACCAGCAGCCCTCCCGGTTTCAGAAGGCGCCGGGCCTCGATGAGCGCCTGTCGCCGCTCTGACGTTTCGACGAGATGGTAAAGCGGACCAAGCATCAGGACGACATCGGCGGACCCGTCACCTCTGGGGATGGAGCGTGCGTCGCCCTGCTCGACGACGAATCGCCGTCCAGGACTGCGAGCCTGGGACACTGCAGTGGCCTCGGACACATGACGTGGAACCGGATCGAACAGTTCCACGAGGTAGCCCCGGTCAGCCAGCCAGGCTGAGTGAGCCCCCGCACCGCCCCCGACGTCGTAGACAACACCATGGGCCGGGAGCGAACGCTCGAAGAGGTCCCACGTCCGGAGCCGTTCAAGCACTCCATTCGGCGTCTCATGGAGGCGCTTGCCCTCCTCAGCCTGGGAGTAGTGAGCACGCACCAGTTCATCGCCGTCCATCGTACGAGTATGGATGATCCTCGACGATCCAGCGGCCAATTCACGGTGTCCGAGGTCATCGCAATTCGTAGCAGATGGCTCTGAGAATGACTCCCGTCCTTGTCGTCCTACGGGACCCCAGGATGACCGATACCGCCGAGCCGTTGAGAAGGCGGCTACCTCCGGCTTCTCGGGTCAGATCGTGGACGTCGACGTTGGGTTCGAGATGATGGTTTGTCGGTTCACACCGAGCCCTGAGGGACCACCCACTCGTCGGCGGCACCGCCAACGGCAGCAATGCGCTCGAAGTCGGCGTCGTAGTGGAGCACGACGAGATTGGCCAGCAACGCGGCAGCCGAGATGATCAGGTCCAGGATCGGTACGCGGTGTTGCCGTCGTGCCAGTGCGTGCTGCAACTCGATCGCGGTACTCATTACTTCGGGCGTGATCGGAGCGGCGTCGAAGCTCAGACGCTCCCGGAGGATGGCCTCGTAGTCGGTCAGGTTCCTGCTGCTGTAGAGGACCTCGAGGTCGATGATGGCGCAGGTCCCAACCGCGCCGTCTTCGATAAGCGGGCGCAGCCGTGCCTCGACGGCAGGCGCCGGCATGCGAGCCAGTGCGCTCTTGTCGGCCAAGTAGCGTGCCCTCAGCGCCACGCGCCTGCCATCACCTCGGGGTCGGCGAGATCGAGATCGCGCAGTTTGCTCAATCGATCGGCGTGCTTGCGCCGGCGTGCCGCCAGCACGACCTCTTCGAGGGATCGGTTGACCGCTTCCTTCATGGTCGCCGCCCCGAGGATCCGGGTGGCCTCGTCGAGCAGGGCATCGTCGATGTCTACCAGTCGCTTGGTCACAAGGCGAGTATATTTTCATTGCTCAGAGAACGGCGTTCCGATGGTGTCGACCCGGTACGTGCCTCCTCGAGCTCGAAACCCTCGATGGTCAGCGGAGTGGCAATTCTCCCGTTGCCGCTTCCGTCGTGGGCGCGCCGGTGGTCGTCGTCGATTCGCCGTTTCGGCCGACGGTTTCGAGCCCACCGCCGTCCCGGAGGGCGACGAAGCCCACGATCAGGGCGACGGCCGCCACGGCCACGGCCAAGCCGACCAGCTTCCATTGGGTTGTTGTCATCATGGTTCCCTCTCATCGGATCGAAGGTCAATTTCGACGACGGGATCGTCGTCGGCAGCAACCGTTGCCATCGACGTCTCCGCCCTGATCCGCTCTCGCAGACCGGTCACGAAGTCAGGCGAGCGCCCCTCGCCCTCGATGGAACACACCAACTGCTCGATGTCGTCATCATGAACGCCTGCCGTTGGTTATGTGCTGCCGCCCTCGTCGAGTGTCGCTCTCAGCCTCCGCCCCGCCTGCTGCACCGAGCCCTCAATCGATATCGCCGACCGATCGAGCTGATCGGCTATGGCGGGAACCGTGAGGCCCTCCATGCAATGAAGGGTCAAGATGAGTCGATGGTCGAGGCTCAACTCGTTGAGCGCCCGCAATCGTGTCGCCGGCTCGATGGTGTCGACATCCTCCGTCACGGGACCAACGAGCCGGAGCTTGCCCTTGTCACGGTCCTGCCGCCTGAGCACGTCGATGAGACGAGTCCTGGCGGCCGTCAGAAGCCAGCCGATCGAGATCGAGTTCGGGTCATCGGTGCTGCGGATCGCTTCGGTGAACGTTTCCCGGGTGACGGCCTCGGCCGGCGAGTGGTCCCGACAGCGCCGATGAATGAAGCGGTAAGTCTCCTCGACGTGGACGTCGTACATGTCCGCAAACGAGGAGGCACGCGCAGCTACTACGTCTGCGGCGTTTCGGGCCTTGCTCTGCTCCATCACCCGGTTCAACGATCGGTGAAGCCGAACCCCCTCACCGACAGCCAGGTCGACCTGGCCGGCCAGCTGCGCCGTTACCCCATCCGCCAGGGAACCTACGCCGCTCCATCCGTGAGGCTTTCAGAAGGGCCGGGGATCCAGGTCATCAGGCGCTACGAGCTATTCTGGCAGTCGTCCCAACCCACGTGGTGTGGCCGCCGAGGTCAACAGAAGCTCCTCGGTGGAAACCGTGGAGGCGGCCCTTGACCGATTGTCGCCGGTGTGCTGGTCGGCGTGCTGTGAACAGTTGCAGCGACCAACCTGCTTCGACAATACTGAATCGACAGCGGCGCCGGGAACAGCAAGCCGCTGCCAAATGGCGGGAGCCCTGCGAGTGCGAGCGAAGCTCGATTCGAACCGTGGTGGTTCCTTGTCCACCACCAAGGAGGGTCATCATGAACAAGCGAGCCGTAGGCTTTCTTGCCGTTCTACTTCTCGGGGCCGTGCTGCTCGCCGTGCCGGCGGGAGCTGCGCCACCGGGACAAGGCAGTGGCGACGCCGTGCACTGGTCACCGTGCTTCAAAGACATCGAGGCCGAATTCGCCGAGTTCATCCCACCCGAGTTCGGTCCACCGACCTTCGAATGCGCCGTGGTGCCGGTACCGCTCGACTACGACAAACCGAATGGAGCAACCATCGCCATCTCCTTGGTCCGACTCCCGGCCCTCGATTCGGAACGACGGATAGGCTCGGTGTTCTTGAACCCCGGCGGCCCGGGGGGATCCGGGGTGGAGTTCGCCGTGTTCGGAGCCCCGTTCCTGTACTCGCCGGAGCTACGCGGCCAATTCGACATGGTGGGGTTCGACCCCCGAGGCATCGTCAGAAGTACGGCCCTGAAGTGCTTCGGCAACCTCGGCCAGGCGTTCGGCGTGTTCGACTCCGGTGTCGTAACCTTCCCCAAGACCGCCGACGAGGTGGCGGCCTGGGTGGGCGATGAGCAGGATCTGGCCGATGCCTGTGACCAGCGGGGCAACAAGGTGCTTGGCCATATGAGCACGGCCAACGTGGCACGGGATCTTGATCTACTCCGGGAAGCGGTCGGCGACGAGCAGCTGACCTATGCCGGCTACAGCTACGGCTCCTACCTGGGCGTGACCTACGCCAACCTGTTCCCCGACAATGTCCGGGCCCTGATCGTCGATGGCGTCCTCGATCCGGTCGCCTGGAGCACCGGGGCACCGGGCGACATGGACCGGCCGTTCTCGTCCCGCCTCGAGAGCGATGAGGGTGCTCAGGCCACCCTGGAAGAGTTCTTCCGGCTCTGCGACGAGGCCGGTCCACCGGCGTGTGCCTTCGCACCGAATTCCTCGGATCGCTACGACGCCCTGGCCCAGGAGTTACTGGCCAACGAACCGATCATCGTAGCCATTCCGGTCGGGCCGGATGAGTTCGTCGAGTTCCCCTTCTTCTACGGGGACCTGATCGGTTTCTCACTGGGAGCGATGTACAACTCGCCCGACTGGCCGTTCTTCGCCTACGACCTGGCTCTGATCGAAGCCGCTGCCTTCGGTACCGAGCCCCCACCGCCGCCGTTCTTCGGTGAGCCCACCGATCAGCTGTGGGAGGGATACACCGCAAAGCGGGGATTCCCCCGGTACCCCAACTTCGTCGAGGGATTCCCGTCCGTAGCCTGCGCCGATTCCGACAATCCGGACGACGTGTCGGGCTGGGTCGATGCCGCCGGCCAGATTAGCTCGGAGAACTACTTCACCCAACTCTGGACCTGGGCCAGTTCGGCGTGCCTGTCGTTCCCGGCCGATGACGACGATCGGTATGTCGGTCCTTTCACCGCCGATACCGCCAACCCGGTCCTGGTGGCCAGCACCCTGTTCGACCCGGCCACCCCGGTCGAAGGAGCCTTCGCCGTCGACGAGCTCCTGCCCAACAACGGGCTCCTGCTCGTAGACGGATGGGGTCACACCACCCTCGGGATCTCCGGCTGCTCGAGCTTCTTCTCCGAGAACTACCTGATCACCCAGGATCTGCCGCCCGAAGGACTGGTGTGTCCGCAGGACTTCTCTCCGTTCGAGTTGTTCGAGGGAGAGGGTGAGCCCAGCGAGTTCGAGGTCGCAACCTACCTGGCCCGCCAGCGCTTCGCCCGAAACGAGCTCGATCGGTACTGAAACCGCGAGGAGGGGCACGGCGAGGAGCCCGTGCCCCTCCGTCAAGACAGGCGGGGTCCGCCAACCTGTCTCCCCAGGTGGTCGCAGCTCTTCAGACTGCTGGCCACAACGCAAGCCGTGTGAGCGATCATGGATTGCTCACACGGACAGACGACGAGATCTTCGACTGGAGCCGGCAACAGCTCGGTCTTCCTTACAGCCGACTCCGACTTCGCCATGCTCTTGGCTACCCGAAGGCCGCCGGAATCGACACGGCGGAGCAGTTGGCTCTCGTACCAGCCGAGGGCTTCGTGCGCTTCTTGTCCCAGTACCCACCCAGAGATCGACAACGAGCGTGCCATCTCGGACGAATGCGCAAGCTGCGCCCAGCTCTATGGGCTCGGCGAAGTTCCGTCAGCACTCGTCGGCCACCGCGCCGTAGCCGTCGTCGACATCGTCGTGCGCCTCGATGGTCATGGCACGGAGGCCCCAAAGCGCCGCACGAGCCGGCGCCTTCGGGCGATCAGCTCCAGGTTCGCATCGCACCCCCGCGCAGACGGAACATCCAGAAACCGGGGTCTCGGGCGCCCATATCAACATCCGTCGCAGCCTCTCCGAACCGCAGACATCCGGCCATCCCCACGGGCCGGGGCGGCGGCCACCTCTGGCCCACCTGAGAATGATCGCCGCTCGACAGCGTTCGGCTCGGCCCCCGACGGACCGTAACGCCGCGGCACGTATTGCCTGCGCTCGAACGTTCCGGCGTGGCCACCGAGCGTGACGGCCAGGTCCTCGTCGAGCCGGTAACCCTGCGTCGCACCCCGAGTGGTCGCGTTTACGTGTGCGTCGTCCGGGATCCTCGGTGATGCGTGCCAAGGCCACCTTGGCCCGTGGGCCTCCCCCGCCTTCGAACGCCGCGCAAGGGAAGGCACGATGTGCAACCTACGGGCTGCCGCAGTTGTGCACGGCCAAGACGCTCAATCGCTGGCAGTTGTTCGAGCCCGGTCGATCCCCGAGCTACTGATCACGGAACGTGACCCCGAACAATTGACCCGCTGGCGGTCCCGAGCCGAGGCATTCGCCAATCAAGTCAGCCTCTTCGATGACCCAGACGTCGTGCGACAGCCGATGGACGTGATCCCATGGCGGTTTCAATACCGCTATCAATGCTTGGCAAAGAGCTGCCCGGGGCACAGGCAGACGATCATCGACTGGGAAATCGTCACACTCTGGCGCAAGGTTCGGGACTCGGCAGACTGGCAAGACAAGATGCGCCAGAAGTCCGTCGATGAGCTTTGAGCAAGCGACCGTGATGCCCGCCTTTTCGTTGGGAATCAGGCACAGCATGCGGGGAGCTTCCTGGTGTTGGGCG
>JAHEJM010000036.1 GCA_024638815.1 Acidimicrobiales bacterium
CGGACACCCGGCCCGAGGTGAGCGGCTCCAGCGCAGCCAGGCGATGAAGGAGCGTCGACTTTCCCGATCCCGACGGCCCAATGGTGGCCGAGAATCGGCCGGACTCGAAGGCCACCGAGATCTCGTTGAGGGCCCGAACTCGTGTCAATCCTTCGCCGACGTCCTTCGTCGCCCGCTCCGCGCTCGAGGCCGGGGTGGTCGAAGTGGTGGCCGCTCGTGTCTGAGAAGCGAGGCCATGGCCCCTCCTCCGGATCGTGTCCTACCACCATCCCATCGGAGACCAAGGCAATCCAGGGTCAAAGACCCCGATCGAACGGTCGCTGGGAGTCTTCTTGCTTCGGGCGATGTCGGCTGCGGTGTGGATACGGATCCTGGTGTGACCACGGATGACGAACCTCAAGTGCGGTTTTGTAACAAGGCCTGAGGATGCCGGTACGCTTCGAGACGAAGCCATCCATCCCGGCCACCAGACCAGGAGATATACATGAAGTTCACTACCCGCCTGCTCCAGAGCCTCGACGCCGTGCGCCCCGCCTCGGCCGCCTCCGCCCACTGCGACGGCCCGTGCGGTGTCTACGATCCGGCCAGCGCCCGGATCGCCGGCGAGGCCGTTCTGTCGATGACCAAGAAGCTGCTCGACATCGACATGTCGTCCGAGGGTGCTCACAACACCTATATCCGGTACGTGAACATCAAGGAGGAGCAGGCCGAGTTGGTCAAGCGGGAACTCAACATCCTGTGGCATGACTACTTCAAGCCCGAGCATCTCGAGCAGTATCCGGACCTCCATACCACCTTCTGGAAGGCGGCCAAGCAAGCCTCGGCGTGCAAGACCTCGGTCAGCCTCGACGCGGCCAACGAGCTCATGGCCATGATCGAGAACATTCACCACATCTTCTGGGCCACCAAGGGTCGCGACATTCCCTGGTACGTGGCCAGCTGATCGCACGGGCGGCCCCGTCACCGGTGCCTGCGGTGCCGCATTCGGACCGCCATTGAATGTCATGACCTCGTACCCGAGCCGGTTCGGCGCCCTGCGGCGTCGTCCGGCTCGGTCGTGGTTTTCGCACCTGTCGATCGGTTCGATCCCGCTCCTCGGTTCGACTCCATGATCGTGCATCCGCCCACCATCCGGGCCATCGCCGAGGGTCTGGCCTGGATCATCGGCCGTCGCCGTCGGATTCGAGTCTCGGGCCACTCGATGGAACCCACTCTCCACGACGGCGAGTTCGTGCTCATCGATCCCGAACGTCGCCACCCGAAACCAGGTCGGCTGGCGGTGGCTCGCCATCCCACCGAACTCGACACAACCAGCGGGGACCGACTACTGGTCATCAAGCGGGTCGGCGATTGGGGCGACGGGGGGGTGTGGCTGACCAGTGACAATCCAACGGCTGGAACCGACAGTCGAACCTGGGGTCGACTGCCGGCAGCGGACATTGTCGGAACCGTCACCGTGGTTCTCGATCACCCGACCACGGCCGACCTCGGACCGCCAGTAGCCTGAACCGGTGCTCACCGTGTCCGGTCTCACGAAGTCCCACGGCGCCCGTACTTTGTTCCGGGACGTCACATTTCGGCTGTCGCCGGGGCGCCGGATCGCCCTCATCGGCGGCAACGGAG
Source organism: Acidimicrobiales bacterium (assembly GCA_024638815.1). Lineage (GTDB taxonomy): Bacteria > Actinomycetota > Acidimicrobiia > Acidimicrobiales > SZUA-35 > JAHELU01. Next base: position 1,624 of record JAHEJM010000036.1, read on the forward strand.
TGGGCAAGACCACCATCCTGGAGATCATCATGGGTCTCCAGGAGGCCGACGGCGGGGAGGTATCGCGGCCCAACGACTACCGGATCGGCTACCTGCCCCAGGAACTGCTGGAGTCGTGGTCGGGGACCGTGCTCGAGGAGGTGATGCGTGGCGCCGACGACATCGTCGGCCTGGAACGGCAACTGCGGGGGCTGGAGCAGGAGATGACGACGACCAGCGGTGCCGACCATGACCGGGTGGTCAGGCGTTACGGCGAGATCCAATCCCGATTCGAGACCTTGGGAGGCTACCAGGTGGAAGCCGAGGCGCGCCGGATTCTCGGAGGCCTGGGGTTCTCCACTGCCGACATGGATCGCCCTCTGGGCGAGATGTCCGGTGGCTGGCAGATGCGGGCCGCCCTGGCCCGTCTGCTGCTGCAGCAGCCGGACTGCCTGCTGCTCGACGAACCGACCAACCATCTTGACGTCGACTCGGTGGCCTGGCTGGAAAACCAGCTGGCCTCGTGGTCCGGGGCCATCCTGTTCGTTTCCCACGACAGGGATTTCATCGACGTCGTGGCCGAGCGTGTGGTCGAGGTGGCGTTGGGGTCGGCCCTGGAATACGTCGGAGGCTTCGCTGAGTTCGTTGTGGCCCGGGAGGAACGGTTGGCGTCGTTGGAAACGGCGGCCAAGCGCCAGGCCAAGGAGATTGCCCGGGTCGAGCGCTTCATCGAGCGCTTCCGTTACAAGGCGACCAAAGCTCGTCAGGTCCAATCCCGCATCAAGACCTTGGAGAAACTGGAGCGGATCGAGGCTCCGAGTGCCGAGGAGCTGAAGTTGGCCTTCGGTTTTCCTGATCCGCCACGGTCGGCCCGGGTCGTGATCGAGATTGCCGACGCCACCATCGGCTATGACGGCACACCACTGCTCGAAGGGGTGAATCTGGTGGTCGAGCGGGGCCAGAAGCTTGCTCTGGTCGGCCCCAACGGCGCAGGCAAGTCGACCCTGCTCAAAGCCATCATGGGCGAGCTCGCCCCGATCTCGGGTTCAGCCAGGCTCGGGGCCAACGTCGGCGTCGCCTTTTTCGCTCAGCACCAGGTCGACGCCCTGGATCTGAACCTCACGGTGGAGCAGGAGTTCCGTCACGCCGTGGGCGAGCAGCCCAAGAACCGCAACATGCGAACCGTGCTGGGTTCGTTCGGCTTCTCGGGAGACGCCGTCGATCGCCTGGTGGGCGATCTGTCCGGTGGCGAACGAACCCGGTTGGCCCTGGCGGAGATCATGTGCAACCCGGTCAATCTGCTGATCCTCGACGAGCCGACCAACCACCTCGATCTCCCCAGTTGTGACGTGCTGGAGGACGCCCTGTCGGCCTACCCGGGAACGGTGTTGATCGTGAGCCATGATCGCCACCTGATCCGGACCACAGCGGAGCAGCTGGTCGAGGTCAGAAACGGCGCGGTGACTCACCATCTGGAGCTGGACGAGGCCGTCCTGTCTCCCGCGGTGACCGTGGGAGGGGCTTCCGGCTCCATGACGCTGGCCCGATCGGGCGCCGATTCCGCCGGCCGGGTCGCCGGTCGAGGCCGGGCTTCCAATCGGAGCAACGGGTCGGGTTCGCCGGCCGACGCCGACGGCGGCAATCGACGATCGGGACGATCCAACGTCGACGGCGACAGCCGACGGATACGGGAGTTGCGCAAGCGCGTCAATCGACTGGAGAAGCAGGCGATCGAGGCCGAGACGATGGTGGCCGAGATCGAGGCATTACTGGCCGATCCCGCTGTCTATAAGGATCAAGCCAGAATGAACGACCTGGTGGTGGAGTACGAGAAGGTGAAGTCGAGGGCCAACAGGCTTCTCAGCGAGTGGGAGACGGCCAGCGCCGCCGTCGAGTAGCAGAGGCGACGACGACCGGTCGGCGACCGGACGGACCCTCAGCGGTCCAGCAGAAGGGCGTTGTTGATCAAACCGAGATGAGCGTAGGCCTGTGGGATGTTGCCCAACGATCGTTGGTGCTCCGGGTCGTACTGTTCCGACATCACCCCGGTTGTCCCGGCCAGATCACACAGATCCTTGAACAGCTGCTCGGCCTCCGAACGTCGCCCGATTCGACACAGGGACTCGACCAACCAGGAGGCCATCAGACTGAAGCCGCCGTGGCGTCCGGGCAAACCGTCGTCGTCCAGATAGCTGTAGACGGTCGGACCCCGCCGGAGTTCCCGCTCGACGGCCTCGACGGTGGATACGAAGCGAGGATCGTCGGCGGCCAGCAGGCCACACAGCCCGATGACCAGCACCGACGCGTCGAGGTCATCGCCGTCGTAGGCGGCGACAAAGGACCGGCATGATTCATTCCAGCCGTTGGTCAGCACGTCCTCGGCGATTTGGTCCCGCAGGTCGACCCAGGCCGCCGGTTCCCGATCCAGGAACTGGTCGGCGATGGCGATGGCGCGATCCACGGTCACCCAGCCCATCGCCTTGGAATAGACGTGGTGTCGAGCAGGGCGCCGGATCTGCCAGATTCCGTGGTCGGGCTCGTGCCAACGACGAGAGACCGCCAACACCATGGCTTCGACCAGATGCCAGTGCTCGGCCGAGATCGCCTCGCCCTTCTCCAGCAGCAGGTGGACCAGATTGACCACCGGTCCGAATACGTCGAGCTGGACCTGACCATCGGCGGCATTTCCGATCCGGACCGGTCGACTACCCCCGTAGCCGGGAAGGTCGGCGATCTCGGCCTCAGGCGGTAGGTGCCGGCCGGTCACGTTGTAGAGAGGGGCCAGGCGTTCGGGGTCGGATCTGGTTTCGAGCAGTTGCAGAACCCAGTCCAGAAAGGCCATAGCCTCGGCCCGGGAGTCCAGCCGAACCAGGGCGGCGGCGGCCATGGCCCCATCCCGAAACCAGCAGTACCGGTAGTCCCAGTTGCGAACGCCGCCCAGGTTCTGAGGCAGGCTGGTGGTGGCGGCGGCGACGATGGCACCGGTGGGGCCGTGGCACAGGCTTTTGAGCATCAGAGCGCTACGGCCCACCAGTTCCCGCTCCAGTATCGGAAGCTCCAGCTTGGACACCCAGTTCGACCAGAAGTGGGCGGTATCGTTCAGTCGATCGCCGGGACCTCTGGCGTCGGGTCGAACCGTGGCCGTACCGCTTCGTAGCTCCAGATAGACCGGCCGGCCGGGATCAAGATCCACTGTTCCGACCGCGGTGTGGTGACTGCCGTCCTCGACGATGTCCCACTCGACGTCGGGGGCACGCAACACCAGCAGATCGGCGGTCCCCTTCACGATGATGCCGTCCCCCGACTTGTAGGCGAGCCGAGTCGGCACTCGACCGAAGTCGAGGCGGGGGGCGAACTCGATCCTGGCCCGTCCCTCGCCCTCCAACACCCGGATCAGGTCCGACCGTCCTGCCAGCCGTCGGGTTCGGCCGCTGGAACAGTCGAGGAAGTCGGTCACCGTGAACGACTCGAATTTCGACTCCAGCACCATGGTGTTGGTGATGTAATGCTGGTGGCGGGGGTGGGGACGGTGCTCCCCATCGTCATCGGCCGGAACCTGGGTCACGGTGAAATGTCCGGCCGACGGCCCGCCCAACAGTGAGGCGAAGATGGCCGTCGAGTCGATTCTGGGCACGCACATCCAGCACACCGACGCCTTGGTGTCGACGATGGCTGCGGTACGTAGATCGGACAGCACCGAATGATCGGAGATGGGCACCAGCCCCTCGCCCCGCAGCCACTTGCCCCTGATCTCGGCCAGCAGGGCCAGGATGCGGGCCACCGTTTCGGTGTCGGCCACCCGATGCTTGGCAACGGTCGGGCCGTCGCCGACCTTGACGCCGACATCGGGACCGGTCAGGGTGCGAAAGCTCTCCTCGTCGGTCACATCGTCGCCGACATAGATGACGGCCGATGCCCCGACCTGATGGCGGAGGGTATCGAGTGCCACTCCCTTGTTGGTACTGATGACGGAGAACTCGATGATGTCGCGACCGTTTCGGACATAGATCCACTCGTGACCGGCGGGGCCCCGGACCAGTTCCTGACGGGCTGCCTCCTTGATCCCGTCGTCGAGGCCCCGGAAGTGGAACGTGATGCCGGTCGGCTTCTCCTCGACCCTGGCCCCGTACTTGAAGCCCAGAGCCCGAACCTCGCGGGTGATGATCTCCCGTTTGTCCAACAGATCCTCGTCGAGTCGTGAGGCGAAGCCGAGGTCGAATTCGCTTCCATGGCTGCCGACCAGCCGGATCGTCTCCGGCAGTCGGGACAGGGTGGCCAAATCCCGCAGGCTGCGTCCGGACACAACGGTGACGGTTGTGTTGGCCTGCTCGGCCAGCTGGCGCAGGGCTGCGGCGCAGTTCCTGTTGGGTCGGGCCTCCATCGGATCGTCGACCAGGGAAGCGATGGTGCCGTCGTAGTCACAGGCGACGAGAAGGTTGGGGACCCGGGCAAGATGCCGGATTTGTTCCGCCAGCTCACCCAGATTGTCACTTGTCATCGAGACTTCCCTTCGCCTCGTGGGCCGCCGGTCACGCCCCGAAACTGTCGGAGAAGCCGGGGATGGTGGCCATAGTGAGATATCGGTGGCGCCGGTGGCAAATCAAACAGCTCGATGGTAGCGACTCCGGTTGGTGTTTCGGCGCTGTCTCGGACAGAGGCACGAGCTGGGGTGACGTGTTGACGGCCATCGGTTCAACCGCTGAGGAACACTGTACCGTCTCGACGGCCTGACCTCGTGGGTCGAACGGCCGGTCCGTCGGGTGGTTGGCCCGGAGCGTTTCAACCCATTGCCCCATGCCGTCTTTCGGCTACACCAATTGCCCCGATGTCTGCCCGGCGACGATGTCAACCGTGACCCCGGCCCTGGATCAGCTTGATCCCGCAAAGCGGGTCCGAACCGAGGTTTGGATGGTCTCGGTCGATCCCGGCCGGGACGACGCCGTGTCCCTCCAGACCTACGTGGAGTTCTTCGACCCCGAGTTCCGAGGGGTCACCGGCACGGTCGAGGCCACCGATCAGGCCTCCACCCAGTACGGCGTGTTCCATGAGCTGGAGCCGACGGCGGCCGAGGGGGCCGATGACTACCTGGTCGACCATACGGCCAGCCTGTTCGGCGTCGGGCCCGACGGGACGCTGCGAGTCGTCTGGTCGCCGACGGTGACGGCCGAAGAGCTTGGAGCCGACCTGCGAGAGCTGTTGTGACGCAACGCCGGCCATCGGACCGGCGTTGTCCGAAGTTCGCCACCACCGTGTGGTCGGCGCTGGCGGTGGCCGCCATGGTGACCTTCTCCGCTTGCGGCAATGGCACGGGTTCGATCACGGTCAGCGATCCGTGGGCTCGGCCCTCCCCACCCGATACCGACACAACGGCGATCTACGTCGTGCTCACCAACGACACCGATGACGAGCATCGGCTGGTTGCAGCCGAGAGCGGTCGTTGTGAGCGGACCGAATTGCACAAGACCGAGATCGCGACGACGGTGTTGGCCTCGATGGTGCCCGGCGGTCGATGGCGATCTCGTGTTCGGACCGGGGGAGGAATTGGCCTTCGAGCCCAACGCCCTCCATGTGATGTGCATCGGTATCGAGGAGCCGTTGGTGATCGGGGAGCGTTTCGACGTCGAGTTCACCTTCGCCGAAGGCGAGCCGTTGACCGTGGCCGTCGCCGTCCGCCAACCCTGAGCCTTGAACGGCGATCGTCCCGCCGCCGGCCGTCAGCCGACCCGCAAGGCCGAGGCCATCACCGGCCGGGCGGTGGCGGTGGCGGATGGTTCGATGCCGGGCTTGGAACCGACGTCGGCCAGCATTCGTCGTTGGGCCCGGCTCAACATCCGGTCCATACCCTGGAACGACACGGGCCACGCCTGCCGTCGACGAGGCTCCAGCGCCACGATCCGGTGGTTCCCGGTGTCGGCCACCAGCGCATGGTGTGAGCCGAGGCGACAGATGGCGGTGGGCCGGTTCAAACCGGTGAGTCCCAGCGTCTGGACCTGGCGGCGATGGAGCAGGCGCAGCCGGTTGTTGCCGGTGTCGGTGATCAGGATCGAGTCGTCGGCCAGGCGGCACAGATCACTGGGTCGTTGGAGTCGGGCCCGGTGGGCGGCTCCGTCGACCAGACCCCACTGGTAGAAGCCGTTGTCGGTGATGTCGACGATCTCGCCATCATCGGTGAGAAGCCGGACGTTGGAAGTGGCGGCGTCGAGGAAGACGAGACCGGCGGCGCTGCGGGCGCCAGCCACCGGCTGGGCGAGCTCGGCTTCTGCCGCCGGCCCCGGCCTGTTGCCGCAGATGCCGGACCCGGCGATGGCGCCAACGGTGAAGGCTCGGGTAATCCGGAAGAGCTGGTTGGCGGCCGGATCGGTCACCACCAGGCTGCCGTCGGCATCCAGCGAGCAGCCGGTCGGTCGCTCGAGCCGATCAGTCACCAGATCCCGCTGCCCGGTGGCCAGGTCCATCAACCACAGCCGGTGGCCGGCCCGCTCGACGACCACGATCCGGTCGTCGCCGGCGTGGACCAATCCGGTCGGTTCCTCGAACAGCTCGATCGGGTGATCGAGCACGCAGCCGGTCAAGTCCTCCGTCAGATGACCCACCAGCAGCCGGTCGTTGCCGGTATCGGCGACCACCATGCGCCCATCGGGCAGAGCCACCACACCTTCCGGGTAGTGCAGTTGCCGTCGCCTCTCCACCGACATCGGGCCCAGGTCATGATCGGCCCGATGGGACCGGTGGTCGAAGATCGGCAGTCGGCGACGCTCGACGTCCTCACGGCGCCGCCCGGCTCCTGCCGCCGGTTCCGAGGCCCTGCCCTTCCCGTTGTCGCCCCGGGCGGTGAGTGCCAGCAGCACGGCCTCGGCCACCACGGCCACGTCGCCGGTTCCGGCCTGGATTCCGGTGAGACGACTCCGACCGTCGATGACCGCCGTGGACGGCCATCCGTGAGGGTTGTAGCGGTTCCATGTCACATAGTCGGGATCGTGGACCACGGTGAACGGGATGCGATGGCGATCCATGGCGGTGCGAACCGTGTCCAGATGTTCGTCGTGGGGAAACCGCGGCGTGTGCACGGCCACGAGATCAACCGCTGCTCCGTCGAGCCGGTCCTTCAATGACGGCTCGGACCGATCCGATGGTCGACCGGCGATCAACAGCTCCTCCAGTTGCCGGAGCCGATGCAGTGAGGCCTCACATCCGGCCGACCAGAAGACCACGATAGTGACGGATCCGTCCAGGGCGTCCAGGGGCACGGGATCGAGGAACGGATGTCCCGGTTCGGGACTGATCCAGGCCGCGCCGTCGATGGGGGGAGCTTTGGGAGCCATGGTCTATTGGTCGGCCCGTCACCGATCGACTTGACGGCAATGCCTCCTTCCGCTCGCCCGACTCCCAGGACCGTTCGTGTCCGTCAGCTACCGCTTGGTGGCTCCGTTGGAACCGCTCTGGGCCGGAGCGCTACATTGGACCACGCAGCCGGGGCCTCATGGTCATCCGGCCGGCAGGACACATCGACTCGAGCAGGGGGAGCGATCTTCATGAAGGTCCCACTAACGATCAACGACTTTCTGGACCGGGCGGTGGCCGTGTACCCGGATCGGGTGGCCATCGTCGACGAGCCCGATCAGATCGCGCCGCCGCTCGAGGCGATCACCTATGGCCAGTTCGGGGACATCCGTCGGAGCATGGGTGTGGTCATGGACAATCTCGGTCTCGAATTCGGATCCCGGGTGGCCATGGTGTCCCACAACTCGGCCCGCCTACTCACCTCTTTCTACGGTGTGAGCGGTAATGGCCGGATCTTCGTGCCCATCAACTTCCGGTTGAGTGCCGCCGAGGTTTCCTACATCGTCGATCATTGTGGGGCCGAAGCCCTGCTCATCGATCCCGAACTGGCCGACACTCTGAGCGACATCGACTGCAAACACAAGTGGATCATGGGACCGGAGTCGGACAAGGTCTGGTATGGCCAGGACGGCGAGCCACAACCCTGGACCCCCGACGAGGACGCCACCGCCTCGATCAACTACACCTCGGGAACCACGGCTCGGCCCAAAGGCGTGGAACAAACCCACCGGGCCCGATGGATCAACGCCGTCACCTTCGGCTGGCATACCAGCGTCACCGACCGCGATGTCTACCTCCACACGTTGCCGATGTTCCACTGCGATGGCTGGGGCATGCTGTACACGGTGACCGGTATGGGGGTCAAGCACGTCGTGTTGCGCAAGATCGACGGGCCCGAGATCCTACGTCGGATCGACGAGCACGGTGTGACCCTGATGTGTGGTGCCCCGGCGGTGTGCGCTGCTGTGCTCGACGCCGCTCAGAACTGGGACGGCGAGATCCCGGGTCGGGGTCGGGTTCGTATGGTGGTGGCCGGGGCCCCGCCGCCCACCACGACCATTCAACGCATGGAGACCGAGTTGGGTTGGGAGTTCATCCAGCTCTACGGCCTGACCGAAACCGCTCCGCTGCTGACCATGAGCCGGGGCCGCAGCGAGTGGGATGACCTCAGCACCGAGGAACGGGCCAAGAAGCTGAGTCGGGCCGGTGTCCCAACCATCGGTATGACCATGGATGTGAGCCCGTCGGGTGAGCTGCTGGCCAAGGGCAACCACATACTCGAGGCCTATTGGGACAATCCCGAGGCCACCGAAGAGGCACTCGAGGGTGGCTGGTTCCACACCGGGGATGGCGGACAGCGGGACGACGAGGGTTACTACGCCATCACCGACCGCAAGAAGGACGTCATCGTTTCCGGTGGGGAGAACGTCTCCTCCATCGAGGTCGAGGACTGTATCTTCTCCCATCCCGACGTGAATGAGGTGGCCGTGATCGGTGTACCCCACGAGAAATGGGGGGAGACGGTCAAGGCCCTGGTGGTGATGGGCGACGGCTCGACGGTGACCGAGCAGGAGCTGATTCAGCATTGCCGGGACCGCATTGCTCACTACAAGTGCCCCACGTCGGTAGAGTTCCGCGATGAGCTGGCGCGAACCGCAACCGGAAAGCTGCAGAAGTACAAGCTCCGGGCCCCCTATTGGGAGGGCCGGCAAAAGATGGTCAACTAGCGGGAGGCTCCGCCTCCCAGCCTCCGGCTGGTGGAGCCGACTTCGTCGGCACTCATACCGATCCGGGCAATCACGCATCTTCAGTGCGATTCGGCGGGATCTCTTGGGGTCGCCAACTCTTGTCACAAAATCACGAGTCGCCGACCCCAAGAGATGTCGCACCGGCAACCCGCTTCGGGTTCGGTGGCCGTCCTGGCTGGTGGCGGGAACCCTGTCGCTGGTGGTGATCGGTTGCAGCAGCACCGTCGATCGGGACGACCTTATCGAGGCGTTCGAGACCAACAACCCCGACGTGTCCACCGAGCAGGCGACCTGTGTCGTTGACCGCCTGCTCGGCCGATACGAGCTGGCAGGCCTCCAAGCCGAACTCGAGTCCGAGGTCCTCACCGCCGATTTCGAGGAGGCCCAGTTCCGGGACATGTTCGCCTGCGGTCTGCAAGGTGATGTCCGGGAACAGGTCACCGACCAGCTCGAGGCCAGCGGCGTGGGCGCCGAGTACGCTCCGTGCGTGTCGGACGAGTTGGTATCGGGCTTGACCGACTCCGATATCGACGTCCTCCTGTCGGGAGAGATCACCGACCCCTTCTATCAGAAGTTTTTCGCCGCGATGGAAACCTGTGGAGCAATCGATCAATGAACGCCTTCGACGTGACCCCATTCGACGCCCGGCAGGCCGGCGACCATATCGCCGAGCTCTGGACCAAGGACATCGTGCCTCGGCTCCACGACTACATCGCCATTCCGGCCCTGTCCCCGGCCTTCGACGCCGACTGGGCTGATTCCGGGCACATCGACGATGCCGTCACCATGGTGAAGGACTGGATGGCGTCCCGGCCGATCGAAGCGATGACGGTGTGGGTGCAGCGACTGGAGGGAAGGACACCGCTGATCGTGGCCGAGATCGAACCGTTCGGGTCGGCCGGCGGCGGGACCACGACCACCGTGCTCTACGGCCATCTCGACAAGCAGCCGGAAATGGAGGGGTGGCGACCGGGACTGGGCCCGTGGACCCCGGTGATGGAGGGAACCAGGCTCTACGGCCGGGGCGGGGCCGACGACGGCTACGCCGCCTTCGCAAGCCTGGCCGCCATCGAGGCGATCCAGTCCGCCGGTGGCAGTCACGGGCGCCTGGTGGTACTGATCGAGGCCTCCGAGGAGTCGGGCAGCCCTGATCTTCCGGCCCATGTCGACGCCCTGGCCGATCGGCTGGGCCAGGTCGGCTTGGTGGTCTGTCTGGACTCCGGCTGTGCCACCTATGACACCCTGTGGCTCACCACCTCACTGCGGGGCCTGGTTGGCGGTACCTTGACAGTGAAGATCGTGGAGGAAGGCATGCACAGTGGTGCCGCCGGCGGCATCGTGCCATCGAGTTTCCGGATCATGCGTATCGTCCTCGATCGCATCGAACGGGCCACCGATGGGGCCGTCCCACTGCAGTCGGCCAACGTCGAGGTCCCCGAGCATCGCCGTCGCGAGGCGGCGTCGACGGCCGCTCTTCTGGGCCGTGGTGTGTACGAACGTATGCCTCTGGTCGATGGTGCCCGACCGGCGATCGAGGATCACACCGAGGCGTTGTTGGGCAAGACCTGGCGGCCGTCGCTGTCCTATGTCGGCATCGACGGTGTGCCGCCCACTGCCAAGGCCGGTAATGTGCTGCGACCGTCGACGTCGCTCAAGTTGTCGCTGCGTATCCCTCCGACCGCCGATGCCGAGGCGGTACGGTCCGAGTTGATCTCGGTCATCGAGGGCGACCCTCCCTACGGAGCGCAGGTGAGCTTCGGCGACTCGGAGGGTGCCACCGGCTGGAACGCCCCGGACCTCGCCCCCTGGCTCCAGGCCGCCCTGAGCCGGGCGTCGAACGACAACTTCGGCCGGGACATGCAGCTCTACGGTGAGGGTGGCACCATCCCGTTCATGGGGATGTTGGGCGAGAAGTTTCCATCGGCCCAGTTCGTCATCACCGGAGTGCTCGGCCCCGGGTCCAACGCCCACGGTCCCAACGAGTTCCTGGATGTCGCCTACGCCGAGGCTCTGACCCGCTGCCTGGCCTCGGTGCTGGACTCGGCGGCCCGTACCGATCCAACCGCGGCTTCAGGGTCGATGTCATGAGCGAAGCCGAATTGTCGGGACGGGTTGCCCTGGTCACCGGATCGTCGAGCGGGATCGGGGAGGCCACGGCTCGAGCCCTGGCCGCTGTTGGGGCCACGGTGGTGGTCAATTCGTCGTCGTCGATCGAAGCCGGGCGACGAGTGGCCGAGTCGTTGCCGGTGGAGTCCCTGGGTAACGAGTCGCTGTATGTCCAAGCCGACATCTCCAATCGGGAACAGGTGGAACACCTGGTCGAGACCGTCATCGACCGATTAGGACGGCTCGACATCCTGGTCAACAACGCCGGCTGGACGACGGTGGTACCCCACGACGACATCGAAGCCCTGACCGATGAGATCCTCCTCAAGACCTTCGAGGTCAACGTGTTCGGTACCTGGAGGCTCACCAGGGCTGCGTTGCCCTACATCCGGCAATCGGATGACGGATCTGTCGTGACCATCACCTCGGTGGCCGGGATTCGCCCCGTCGGCTCCTCCATGGCCTATTCGATGGCCAAGGCCGCCCTCAATCAGATGACGGCGTTACTGGCCAAGTCCCATGGTCCGGTCCGGTTCAATGCCGTGGCCCCAGGCCTGGTCGACACCCCGTGGACCGCCGACTGGGATGCCTTGCACCGGGCGGTTGCCGAGACGGCTCCGCTACGGCGTTCGGCCACACCCGAGGACTGTGCCGAAGCGGTGCTGGCCCTTATCAGGATGAAGTACGCCACCGGGCAGGTGGTGGTGGTGGACGGTGGCACGACGTTGGTGAGCTGACCTCGATTGAGCCGGGCGATGTTCGGCGAAGCCGAACTCGAGGCGAACCGCTGTGCGGTTCGCACCCGAGTTGGGGGACAAGAGCCAGCTCATGGCATTGGTCTTCGCCACCCGCTATCCGGCGTGGCCGGTGCTGATCGGTATCACGGTGGCCACCGCCATCGTCCATTTCGGGTCCGTCCTCCTCGGTGCCGCCCTAGGTGCAGCCCTGCCGATCGACGCCATAGCGATCATGGCCGCTGTCGCCTTTGTCGGTTTCGGACTCTGGACGCTGCGGGGCGACTCGTTGACCGGCGACGACGAGGCCAGAGCGGCGCGCCACGGTCGAAGCGCTGCCTTGACGGTGGGAACTGCGTTCTTCCTGGCCGAATTGGGGGACAAGACGATGTTGGCCACCGTCACGCTGGCCACGTCGGAGGAGCCCGTAGGTACCTGGCTCGGCTCCACCCTGGGCATGGTGGCAGCCGATGCGCTCGCCATCTGGCTGGGCACCACACTCGGCGCTCGCCTGCCCGACAAATCCGTGCGCATCGGGGCGGCGGTTGCCTTCTTCATCTTTGCCCTGTGGTTGACGCTCGACGTTGTCTTGACTTGAGGTGAACCGGCCGGAGTCCGGGGTTACAGCTTGAGATCGACCGGGCGGGCGGTGTCGGCGTAGAAGTCGTTGCCTTTGTCGTCGATGACGATGAAGGCCGGGAAGTCCTCGACCTCGATCTTCCACACCGCTTCCATGCCTAGCTCCGGGTATTCGAGGACCTCGACGTGGCGGATCGAATCCTTGGCCAGACGGGCTGCCGGGCCCCCGATGGAACCGAGGTAGAAGCCACCGTGACGCTTGCAGGCGTCGGTCACCTGCTGGCTTCGATTTCCCTTGGCCAGCATGATCAGTGAGCCGCCGGCGGCCTGGAACTGATCGACATAGGAGTCCATTCGGCCCGCCGTGGTGGGCCCGAACGAGCCTGAGGCGTAGCCCTCCGGGGTTTTGGCCGGTCCGGCATAGTAGATGGGGTTGTCCCGCAGATATCGGGGCATGGGCTCGCCGGCGTCCAACCGTTCCTTGATCTTGGCGTGGGCGATGTCACGGCCGACCACCAGGGTGCCGGTCAGCGACAGCCGGGTCTTGACCGGATACTGCGACAGCTGGGCCCGGATCTCCTCCATCGGTCGATTGAGGTCGATCCGGACCGTCTCGCTCGACAGGTCGTGCTCAGTGACCTCCGGCAGGTACTTGGCCGGGTCCCGCTCCAACTCCTCCAGGAAGACGCCCTCAGCCGTGATCTTGGCCAGGGCCTGGCGATCGGCCGAGCAGCTGACGGCGACCCCTACGGGCAACGATGCCCCGTGACGGGGCAGGCGGATGACGCGGACATCATGACAGAAGTATTTGCCTCCGAACTGGGCCCCGATACCGAATTCCTGTGTCAGCTTCAGGATCTCGGCCTCCATCTCCCGGTCCCGAAATCCGTGGCCCAGGGCCGAGCCCTCGGTCGGCAGAGAATCCAGATAGCGGGTCGAGGCCAGCTTGGCCGTCTCCACTGCGAATTCGGCCGACGTGCCACCGATGACCACGCCGAGGTGGTAGGGGGGACAGGCCGATGTGCCGAGAAGTCGGAGCTTCTCGTTCAGGAATGCCCGCAGGCTTTGAGGGTTGAGCAGCGCCTTGGTCTCCTGGAACAGGTAGCTCTTGTTGGCCGAACCCCCACCCTTGGTCATGAACAGGAACTTGTAGCTGTCACCGGGGACGGCCTCGATCTTGATCTCACCCGGAAGGTTGGTCTTGGTGTTGACCTCCTCCCACATGGTCAGTGGAGCCATCTGGGAGTACCGCAGGTTCGAGGTCTGGTAGGTGTCGTAGGCCCCGTGGGCCAGGGGCTCCTTGTCATTGCCCTCCGTGAGCACGAACTGGCCCTTCTTGCCCTTGATGATGACGGTGCCGGTGTCCTGGCACCCGGGCAGCACGAAACCGGCGGCGATGTTGGCGTTCTCGAGGAGCTCGGCGGCCACGAATCGGTCGTTGGCCGACGCCTCCGGATCGTCGATGATGTTGCGCAGCTGTTGGAGGTGGCCGGGCCGGAGCAGGTGGGAGATGTCCTTGATCGCTGTGGCCGACAGCACCCGCAGCGCATCATAGGAGACGCTCAGGAAGCGCCGGCCGCCCAGTTCGACCGACTCGACTCCGTCGTTCGTGACCAGGCGATACGGAGTGCTGTCCTCGTCGAGGGGAAGCAGATCGGTAAAGACGAATTCAGGTCCTTCAGCCATGGCTTCACGCTACCCCATCCGCCCCGATGTCTGGCCAGTGGTGGCGGGAATGAGCCAACCCTCGGGCCGGATGGTGAAGTGAGGCCGAGGGTGCCCGCTCAGTCGGCCACCCAGACCGGACCCAGGCGGTGGACCAGGCTGTCGAACTCGGCCGTCAATTCCTGCCACAGTTCGGCCTCATCGGCCGATTGGAGCACGATGTCGTCGTCATCGACACCGAGTTCGACCGCCCGCTGCAGGGCGACGACCCGATGCGCCGGCACCGATCGGAAGGGGGGAACGGATGCAGTGGGCAGGCGACTCGATGCCGTGACGGATCCAAGCGACGTGGTCGTTGCGGTGCTCATGGCATCACTATGACCGCGGGCTGTGACACTGGGGGTGCGGTCACCCTGGGTTTGACCGCGCCGTCCGGGCCGGTTCCGACTGCGCTCAGGCCACGATGCCCAGTATCTCGTCGCCGTAGGCTTCCAGTTTGACCGGGCCGATGCCGGGGACGGCGGCCAGATCGGCCAGGGTCGACGGAGCGTCGCGGGCGATGGTGTCCAGTGTGCGATTGTTCATGACAACGTAGGCCGGCACCGAATCGGCTTTGGCCCGCTCACTTCGCCACCGGGTGAGGGCCTCTCGTCGCTCGGCCTCCTCGGCGCCGGCCGGTCCGATCCGTTCACCTGCGGCGGCGCTGGCCGCCCCGGACCGGGAGCCGGATCGAGGGCGCACGACCGGGGCGGCCGTCGTCGGCGATGGCCCTGCCGTCGGGCTCACGGATCGATCGTCAGCGGGCCAGGGGTGAGTGCGAGGTTGTGACAGTTCGGCTACGAACGGCGAGGGGGGACCGGCCACGGTGACGGCCACCGACTCGATCCCCCGGGTGATCGCCACATGGAAGATGCGTCGCTCCTCCTCGACGTCATCGGCCAGTCGGTGTGGGTAGAGACCGTCCCGACAGTCATGGACGACGACATGGGGCCACTCCAGACCCTTTGTGGTGTGGATCGTGGCCAAGGTGAGGGCGGGCGGGATCGAGGCGTCGCCGTCGGTGGTCAGGGTCGTATCGTCGGCGCCGAGCGAGCTCGAACGCGGCGCTGACACAAGGCCCTCTCGCAGCCATGGCTCGAATCGGCCGGGATCAGGTTCCAGGCGGGCGACCGCAACCAGGGCAGCCAGGTCGTCACTGTGAGTGGCTCGGCGGGCGGAGCGCTGGGATCCGTCGAGCTGACCGGCGGCGCCGAGCAGTCCGATCTTCTCGTAGACGTGGTTGAGAACCTGCTCGGTGGTGGCGCCATCGTCGACCAGGGTGCGCAGTGCGGTGATGTCGTCGGCCAGGCTTCGGACCGATTGGGAGTCCCGCTCGGTGTTGAGCCGCTGCGACAGCCGCTCCAGCTGGGCCACCGAGTCCTGCTCGCACACCCAATCGACGATACGAGGGTGAAGCGATCGGGGTGGCCGACGCAGCACCAGGCGGAGATCGCCGGGTTCGAATCCTCGGGCCGGACCGGTGGCCAGCCGGAGCCAGGCCAGGGTGGCAGACGCCCCCGACCGATCGAGCATGGTGTGATCCAGACCCGGCGGCCGGACGGTGGGGATCCCGACCGATTCCAGGAACAGTGCCGCCGGGAGCAGGGCGGCATTGACCCGGGCCAGCACCGCAACCTCCGCCGGGGAGACCGTAGCGGTTGCGCCGCCACCGTCGGTGTCGTTGCCGTTGGCGCCGCTCGAGCGGCCACTGTTCGTGCCGCCGTCCTCGCCGGGGGCGACTAGTGATCGCACATGCCGGACCAGGTTGTCCTGGGCGTCGCCCTGGTGGTAGACGATGAGTCCGCTCGGACCGGATCGGGAGTTGTGGTCGTCGCCGGCCCGAGGGCCGGCGGTCACCGTCTTGGCCACCCGCACCCGGTTGTGGGACAGCAGCGAACCGGCGGCCGTGACCACCGGTCGGGGACAGCGATAGTTGACCGTCAACGGGTGGTCGACGGAACCGGGGAAGTAGCGATCGAACTCCACCAGCCATCGGGGCGAGGCACCGGAGTAGCCGTAGATGGTCTGGTCGTCGTCGCCGACACAGAACACCTCGGCCGCCGGACCCGTCACCAGCCGCACCAGCAGTAGATGGGCCGGCGTCAGGTCCTGGAACTCGTCGACCAGGAGAACCGGCGTCACACTTCGGGCCGCGGCCCGGGTGTCGGGTTCGGTGGCCAGCCGTTCCACGGCCTGAACCACCTGCTCATCGAAGTCGACGACATTGCGACGCCGGAGTTCCCGGCGGTACTGGTCGAGGATCTCAGGGAACCCGTCGACATCACCCCCGTAGGCGTCGGCCACCTCGTCGGGATCCCGCAACCCCAGACGACACGCCGACAGGGCGTCGATCCATGGTTCCAGAGGGTCGGTGAGCTGCCGGCGTCGGCGGCCGGGGATGAGTCGGGACAGGATCCTCCTGACCTCGGGCTCGGTGATGGTGGTCGGAGCCGCTCCACCCCGAGGCGGGGCGAAACCACCCCGGCCGGCGGTGATGGCCAGAGCCAGGCTGTTCAGGGTTCGAATGGTGACCGGACCAACATCTCGGCCCGAGCCCGGCCCCAGGCGATCCACCATTTCCTGGCGGGCCCGTCGGTTGAACGCCACCAGGGTGGCGGCCCGGGGCACCACCCCGGCGGTCTCCACCAGGTATCGGGTTCGCTCGGTCAGAACCCGGGTCTTGCCCGACCCGGCCGGGGCCAGGATGCGGGCCGGGCCGCTTCGGTGGGTCACGGCCGCCAGCTGATCGGGGGCCAATTCCATTGCCGATCGGGGAGTGGCCGACGCGGCCACCTCCCCGGACCGGAGGGGCCGTAGCACTCCGGCGGTCAGGTGAACCAGGGGGATGACGGCGTGATCAAGTGCAAGATCGAGCGGACCGCCGTCGACGTGGGCCCGACCGCCGTCGGACGTCACCACCCGACCTTCCCCATCGAATTCCGGCGTGCGGCCCGCGCCGCGGGAGATGGCGGCCGCCCGGTCAAGGGATGGGAACGAGATCTCCCCGTTGACGGCCCAGACCGCATTGGCGGTCACGGAGAACCACAGCCGTTCCCCCGGTGGTTCGTCGTCGGGCTGCAGCCGGTGGAACGGGCCGGCCAGCACGCCGGATCCAGCGGGGTTGAGCGGCGACCGTTCCGGGCCGCCCCAGCGGATGACCAGCCGCTCCCGGTCCCGCCACGCCCGGTGGAGGTGGTCGGCCAGCTCCCGATTGGCTTCCGGACCGGCGGCGATGACAGGACACCCGGCCCAGGGGGCGGGTACGGAATCGCCGGAGCCGATGACAACGCTGCGAGCCAGCTCAACCGGCCCGGCCAGTGCGTGTAGCGGGATGGTGGACGATGGTCCGGGAACCGGCGATGACGGCCCGATTCCGGGTGGGGACGCCGGCGCCGCCGGTTTCGGTGTCGGGGGCGGGGCATTCCCGGTGGAACAGGCCCGGACCTCGGCCACCGAGCCATGGCTTCGACCACAATGGCCGCAGGCGATGGAGCGACTCATGACTTCATGGGTCGCAACAGCAGGGTCTGCAGGGCCCGCCCGACGGTGCCTCGGTGATCGAACAACAGGGCATCGGCCAGCCCGATTCCGGTTGGCTGCCAGAAGGACACCGCCTCGCTTCCCAGCCAGAGCCCTTCGGGAGGGCGGTGGAGCACAACGGTCAGGTCGGGATTGACGAATCCGACCTCGTCCGGTTCGGCATTGCGACCGATGGCGTTACCCGAGTCGGCCAGAGGACAGATGCGTTGGAACGGCGACGGCTCCTCGCCGGCCAGCAGCGGTATGGTCCGCATCCAGGCAGTGGTTGGTCCCGGTCTGCGGTCCTGGCCCGGGGGATAGCGCATCGACACCCCGGAGCGGAAGCCGGTCAGGCCGTGCAGGGTGGTCGCGATGGGGAAGCCGCCGGGCCGGGAGTGGGCGAGCGGTGGGGTGTCGATCGAGACGGTGGGGAACTCGTGCTCGTCGGCGGTCGGAGCCAGATGCAGTCCCTTGGCCCGAACCCGGACCTGACCGTCCTCATCCTCCAGATGGGTGGCCGTGGTGACCACCTGCCGTCCATCGTGCTCGATGGCAGCTCGGATCCGGAAGCCGGCCATGGGCACAGGCCTGATCAACTCGACGGTGATTCGAACCAGCTGCTTGTCCGGTACCAGCTGCTCGGCCGCCCGGGCCAGCAGGCCGGTGGGAGGGCCGGCATGACAGGCCTCGGGATTCCACGGGCCTCGGGCATAGTCGCTGGCCACGAAGCGTTCACCGTCGGTGACGAAGAAGGAGGCGTCGGGAAGCTCTCCGGCATCAAGCTGGTCGTCGGACGTCATCTGCCGCCATGGTAACCCGTGCGACCTCCATGTCGGGCGGACATCTGTTCGAACCGGTCAGCGACCGGGCCGGACCTCGTAGTAGAGGTTGGAGGGATCGTCGACATCGTGGACGGTGACGGCGGCGAATCCGTTGTCCTTCACCAGTTCACGGAGGCGATCGGGGTGTCGTAGGCCCAGGGTTGCCCGGGGCCATTCCGCCCGGTTCGGACATGGCCGACTGCAGGCACGATGTCAGCGAGTAGCCGTAGAACAGGGCCAGGAGTGGATGACGGTTGTCGGTCTCGAACCGGCCCGTGCAGCGGATGTCCTTGATCAGGAACACCCCGTCGTGGGCGATGACCGATCGCACCGCCCGAGCTGCGGCGTCGGGATGGGGCATGTCGCGAAGACGGCCGAAGGCCAGAATCAGGTCGAATCGGTCCCGGTTGTGTGGGTCGGCGCCGTCGTCGGCGGCTCGTCGCCGGGCCAGGGCGACGGCATGGAAGGTGAGACCGACGCCGGGTCCGGAACGACTCGACGACGGCATCGATGATCGAGCGTTCGAGTCCTCCCTGGAACGGGCCGGCCGAGAAGTCGACCGAGCCGTCCTCGTCGGCCGGCACGGTGGCCTGGACCGGCGACAGCCAGAACCGTTCGTCCTCGGTCGCCGCTTCGCCCTTCCCCCCGTCATGTGACGAGTCCGGTGAGCCATGAGTGCCGGGTGTCTCGCCCAGCCGATGGATCAACCCGGCGGCGGCCTGCCCACGCAGCCATTCGGTGACCAGCCGCTGGTTCAGCCCGATCCGCCCGGCCAGCTCGTCGGCCCGGACCGCCTGCTCCGACGGGTCGTGTCGGGCCAGTTCGCGATAGAGGCCGAGGCGATCACCGATGTGGATGGCCAGGGACACCATCTCGCCCATCTTGTAGCTCCACACGGTGAAGGCAAAGGTGTTGACGGCGTCGGTGTCGAGTCCACTCCGGTGCTCGGCTCGGGAATCGGGCGGTATGGGCGACGTTACGGCCGCGACTGTGGTGGAGCCGTTCGGTCCGGCGGCAACCGTCCGCCGGTGCCGAGTCCAAGACGGAATCGGCCCGCTTTCCTCACGGCGTGACAACGTAACTACAGTAAAAGGGTGACAACTCTTGACGACTACACCCTGTCCGACCGGTACACCAACGACGACGGCACGGTGTTCCTGTCCGGTGTGCAGGCCTTGGTCCGACTTCCCATCGAACAGCTCCGTTTGGACAGGGCCAACGGTGTCCGCACCGCCGCGTTCGTGTCCGGTTACCAAGGGTCACCGCTCGGTGGTTTCGACATGGAGATGGCGAGGGCGGTCGGCCAGGTCGCCGATCTCCCCATCGTCTGCCGGCCGGCGGTGAACGAGGAGTTGGCGGCCACCGCGGTCATGGGGTCCCAGCTGGCCAACAACCTGGGAACCGGCCGCTATGACGGTGTGGTCGGTGTCTGGTACGGCAAGGCCCCGGGCCTGGATCGGGCCGGGGATGCCATTCGTCATGGCGTCTACGCCGGCGCCGGGGCTCTCGGTGGCGCCGTGGCCCTTGTCGGCGACGATCCGGCGTGCAAGAGCTCGACCCTGCCGTCGTCGTCGGACATGGGCATCATCAATCTCCGCATGCCGATGCTGTATCCCGGTGATGTCCAGGAAGTGCTGGAGCTGTCGCGCCATGCCGTGGCCCTTTCCCGGTTCTGCGGGCAGTGGACCGCCATCAAGGTCACCACTGCGGTGGCCGATGGAACCGGCACGGTGAGCCTCGACTCCGGCCGCTCCGACCTGGTCGTGCCCGACTCCCGTATCGACGGTGTCGAGTATCGGCCCCATCCCAACGGCAATCTCATTGCCCCCTTCACCAACGAAATGGAACGAGAGATCATCGAGGTCCGGCTGCCGCTGGCCCGCCGCTACAGCGAAGCCAACGGCCTCAACACCGTCACGGCCGGGGCCGGCGAGGCCTGGATCGGGATTGTGGCCGCCGGCTACACCTACCGGGAGACGGTCAAGGCTCTTGGTCGGCTCGGTTTCGCCACCGCTGATGAGCTGTCGGCCGCCGGCATCCGACTGATGCATCTCAAGATGCCGTTCCCGCTTGCCGCCCAGCCGGTTCTCGACTTCGCCCGAGGACTGGAGAAGGTCATGGTGGTGGAGGAGAAGGGCCCGGCGTTGGAGTGGCTGATCAAGGACCTGCTCTTCAATCAGGTTTCCCGGCCCCGATTGGTGGGGGCCGGGGACGAGGCCGGTGGGAGCCTCATCCCCCAGCACGGGTTCCTCACCGCCGAGCAGATCGAGCCCGCTCTTCGACGACAACTCGAAGGACGGTTGGGTGATCGGTTGAAGCCGGATCCGGGGCCGGAGCGGGAGAGGGTGCTGATTCCGCTGTCCACCCAGCGTTCGCCCTACTTCTGCTCCGGGTGTCCCCACAACTGGGGAACCAAGGTTCCCGAGGGTTCCACCGTGGGGGCCGGCATCGGATGCAGCGGCATGGCCCTGCTCATGGAGTCCGACAAGGTCGGCGATATCACCGGCATCACCTGCATGGGTGGGGAAGGTGTCCAGTGGGTTGGAATGGAGCCCTTCGTCGACACCGAGCACTTCATTCAAAACCTGGGCGACGGCACGTTCTTCCACTCAGGTCAGCTTGCCCTCCAGGCCGCCGTGGCGGCCGGGGTCCACATGACCTACAAACTGTTGTACAACGGCACGGTGGCCATGACCGGCGGACAGGACCCCGAAGGCCATGTCGGCGTACCCGAGATCGCAGCCATGGCCCTGGCCCACGGCGTGACCGAGGTTGTCATCACCACCGACGATCCCGATCGATACCGTCACGTCGAGCTGCCCACCGGGTCCGACGGTGCGAAGATCAAGGTGTGGGACCGGACCCGGATCGTCGAGGCCCAGGAGCACCTAGCGGCCAAGCCCGGGGTGACCGTGCTCATCCATGATCAGGCCTGTGCCGCCCAGACCCGTCGCCTACGCAAGCGCGGCCTCGTGGCCACACCGGGGTTCCGGGTTGCCATCAACCAGCGGTTGTGCGAGGCCTGTGGCCACTGCGGCGAAGTCAGCAACTGCCTGTCGGTCCACACCATGGACACCGATCTCGGTCCCAAGACCGTCATTGACCAGACCTCGTGCAACCTCGACTTCTCGTGCCTCAACGGTGACTGTCCGAGTTTCATGACGGTTGAGATCGACGACGACCGCGAGCGGGGCCGTCTCGGATCGGCGGTATCCAAGCTGCGAAGCCGGCTGTCGTCGGCGGATGAGGGCGATCCCCTTCCCGATCCGCCGAAACCGGGAACCGACGCCGTCAACATCCGCTTCGCCGGCATCGGCGGGACCGGAGTGGTGACCGTGGCCCAGATCCTGGGAACGGCGGCCATGCTCGACGGGTGGAGTGTTCGGGGCCTTGACCAGACCGGCCTGTCCCAGAAGGCGGGTCCTGTCATCTCCGATCTACGGCTGTCGCGGGCCGAGGCGCCCCAGTCCAATCTGATCGGCGACGGCGAGGCCGATGTCATCCTCGGCTTCGACCTGCTGGTGGCGGTTTCGGATCGCGCCCTGGCCGCTGCGTCCCAGGATCGAACGGTCATGATCGCCTCGGCCGCCCAAACGCCGACCGGTCAGATGATCGGTCGCCCCGAGGTCGAGTACCCCAGCATGGAATCGATGACCGATCGGGCGTCGGGTAGCACTCGGAGCAACGACAATCGGTTCGTCGATGCCGCCGCTCTGACCCGATCGCTGCTGGGTGATGCCGCCACCGCCAACGTGTTCCTTCTCGGGGCGGCGGCACAAGCCGGTGCCCTGCCGGTGTCGCCCGATGCCCTGGAGCGGGCCATCGAACTCAACGGGGTGGCGGTCGATGCCAACCGCCGATCCTTCCAATGGGGTCGGCGCTGGGTCGTGGACCCCACCGGTGTGGAGCAGGCCCGACGGTCGGTGGCCAATGGTGCGGTGACGGGTCCTTCCGTCGACGATGTGATCGTCAAGCCGCCGCCGGTGTCGATTGTGGCCGCCATCGAGCAGCTCGGGCTCAGCCCCGAGCTGCACGAGCGGGTCAGCTTCCTGGCCGCCGATCTTGTCGAGTATCAGGACGAGCCCTATGCCCGGCGGTTCGTCGACTTCATCGGGGAGATGGCAGCGGCCGAGCACGCCGTATCCGGCGACGATCGGGTGTTCGCCCTGGCCGTGGCCGATGGTCTGCACAAGCTGATGGCCTACAAGGACGAATACGAGGTGGCCCGTCTTCTGCTGGCACCGGAAGCCGACGCCATGGCCCGGTCAATCGGCGGCGAGAGGGCCAAGGTGAGCTGGCGGCTCCATCCACCCATGCTCCGGGCGCTGGGCATGACATCAAAGCTGGCCATCGACACTCGGGTCGGCAAACCCATGATGAGGGCGCTGGCCGAAGGCAAACGGCTGAGAGGAACCAGGCTGGATCCGTTCGGCTATGCCCATGTCCGCCGAGTCGAGCGACAGATCATCGACGACTACCGGAGGGTCATGACCGCCCAGGCGGAGCGATTAACGGTCGAGCGATTGTCGGCGGCCGCCGATCTGGCCCGATCGGCCATGGACGTGCGGGGATACGAGGACATCAAGCTGAAGCGGGTCGAGAAGTTTCGAGCCCGACTCGACGCAGCCGAGTGAGGGTGGTGAGGATCCGAGGATTCGTGCCCACCAACGCGATGGCGACCGATCCCCGTCGAGTTTGCTACCCGTGGGGCGTGGCCGTGCCGCCGCGCATCGGCCACGCCCCGATCTTGGGTCTCACAACCGGTATCGTCTCGATACATCGGTGAGACACCCGTTGATCAGCCCACGCTGTTCAACTGAGCGCCTGATTCCGCCATCTTGTCCGCCGGTATTCGTGTCCAAGGATACAGCGGCATCGACGTGATCGGAGTTTCCATCGGTCGTTCTTCAACCGTCGTTTAGGATTCGATGCCGGGCCGTACACCTATCTTGCGGCGACGGTCCCGGTGCCGAAGCTGTCACCGACGCTCGGGGCCGGCCGAGGTGCTGACCACTGGGCCGACTGTCGGTTTCGACAACCGCGTGTCACCGGGGCTCTCAGGGTTCGTCGTCGTCGCCGGTCACGTCGCGGTCCTCCGGCGCCGACGGCAGCCCGCTGAGGGTCTCGACCATGGCTTCGAGCTCGAGTTCGGCGGCGGATCGGGGATCGGCGGCGGATCGGGGATCGGCGGCGGATCGGACATTGGCGGTCGGCCGGTGATAGCGAACAGCCGGTCTGGTACTCCCGGACTCGAGCAGATCATGGAGCGGTCCGCCGTCGGGCCGCGGTTCCCCACGACCGCCCTCGACCTCGTCGAGCCACGTCATTGCCGTCGTGGTCACATTCGGCGTCGTGTCGTGGTCGTCGACGGTTGATGTTGTGCCGGCACCGTTCGTCATCCCGACCGGTGGATCGGAGGCGTCCTCGGTGAGATCGACCAGTAGCCGGGCGATGGCCCGATGGAGAAGCGCGGCGCTGGCGATCCGGTTCGTCACTCGAGACGACATGGTGTGGTCGAGGAGGTCGATCACCTCGTTCGGAATCGAGTCGGGCAGCGACGCGATGAGATCGTTGGCCGACTCGCCGGGCCTGCGTTGCCGGCCGGCAAGCAACTCGGCCAGGATCAGGCCGAGGGTGTAGACGTCCGATGCGGTTGTCGCTTCGGAGCCGGCCTGTTGTTCCGGTGCCAGGTACTGGGTGGTGCCGTCGTCGAATCGCCGGGTCGACATGCCGAAAACGGAAACCATGACGGTGTCGTTGTCGACGAGGAGATACGACGGTCGAAGGCACCCCAGGGCCAACTTCTGGGCGCCGAGTTGTCCCACGACGGCGGCGGCTTCGCCAACCAGGGACAATGACGGACGCCAGTGGCCACTCTGCCCCAACCGATCCAGCAGACTGCCGTCGGGGTAGTAGGGCTGCACGATGTAGTCGAGTCCGTCGATGCTGGTTCCGGTCCCCAGCACGGGAGCCCATCCATCGGATCGTTCCACGGACCGAATGAGCTTTCGGGACCCGGCCCGATGGCGGCCGGGGAGAATCGGTTCGAACTCCGGCTTCAGGAGTTTGATCACGACGGTGTGGGTGGAATCAGCCGAACAATGGGCCCGAAGGACCACGTTACGGCGGGAATCGAGCACATCCACGACCTCGAAGCCTTCGAGATGGAGTTGGGATGGATCCGGAAGGGTGTCCGCCATTTTCCGCCATCAAGTCTTCAGCCGGGCGCACAGCGCAGGTCGCCCGCCGAGACGTCTGTCTCTTCGGCACCGACGTGATATGTCCGTCGCACCTGGTGAAAAGGGTAGCGATGCCGCACCCGCCTCGCCGGTGCAGCAGACCGATTGTTCCGTATGACTCACTCGGTACCCGGGTAAGACTGCCCGGATGGGAACCAACGATGGTCGCCGGTGCAGTCGGTTTTCAGTCCCGAAGGTCGATTTCGTCGTGGTCGGTGATCGGACGTCCACCGAGGTAGTGGGTGACGGTGTCGTCGTCGTTCGTCATGAGATACCGGAAACCGTCGCGCTGGCGGTCGGCCAGGCAGCCGAGTTCGATGTCGATCTGGTCGTCCCAGGTCGACGGGTCCACCTTGATGGCGAGACCCGATCCGAGGTCCCGATCGGGGTCGGCGAGATCGATACGATCCTGACGCCAGATCACTTTGAGCGCCTTGACCCGGGCCTCGAGCTTGTCGGCAGTGCGAAGATAGACCCAGCCTCCTCTGCGGAGGTAGTGGGGGAAGACCCGGGCGGCCAAGGTCGACGAGCCGATGGCCCCATCAACCGAGAACACCGGCAGCGACATGTCGAGATCTCCGGCGAGTGGAGAAATCTTGTCCGACGACGAACTCGGGCTCTTGGTGGCTCGGGGAGTGGTGGGCGGCGGTGGGGTGACTTTCTTCGGCATGGCCAGGCATTCGAGACAAGCGGCCTCGACCTCTTCGTGTTCGCAGTAGGCGATCGATGCCGTCGATGTACCCATGAGCGTGTACCCCTTTCACCCTTCGACTCGAACTCTATCCTGCCTTCGACGACTGTAGTTGTCGTCCCTCCTCGAACCGGGACCTCAACACAAACGCAAAGTAACGGCGCGCGATCGTTCATAAAGGGAGGAACAGGCGTTCGCCCCCGATGTCAGTCGGTGGTTGCGACCACCTGATCGTCGTCCCGTGTGCCATCGCCGTGAAGGGCAATCACACTGATCGTGTAGGTGGTGTTGGGCCGAAGACCACGGATGGTCTCGGCCATCCTGGTCACACACTGACCGTCGGCGAAGGTCCTGGAGAGGCTGTCCGAGCTGTCGGGACCGGTCCAGCTCAGTCGATACGAGGCCATGCAGTCGCTGGCCTGGATCTCGACGACCAGGTTGGTTCGACGGGCTCCCGTCTGGGACACCGTGACCGCAAACGGATCCGGTTCGTTGTCGGGAACGTCGACGGTGACGGCAGCGGTGAGGTCTGACTGAGCGCTGTCCGAGCCGATCGAGGCCAGCCGGTAGTTGTGGGATCCCGGTCCGACCGTGTCGTCGACGAACGGCGAGGAGGGGACCGTGTTCACCATCTCCCCGTCTCGGTACACGGCGTAGGCAATGGGTGCCGGGCCGGACGATGGTGGCGACCACGTAAGGGTGACCACTCCGTCGGCGAAGGAGCCTGACAGATTCCCCGGCGGCTGCAGATCGCCCACGGCGATGGTGATCGAAGTGGTGCTGGACGATGTCGACGTGGACGACGAGGTCGTGGCCTCGGTCGTCGACGTGGTACTGGAGCTGGTGCTGGACGAGGCGGTTGCCGCCGTGCTCGAGGTCCCGCCGGTTGTGGCCACCGTGGCCGACGACGTGCTCCGGCCAATTGTGGTGGTCACCGCCGAGGTCACCGTGGTGGTCGCGTCGTCCTGGCCGGCGATGAGACCGTTGGTGGTGTCGGCCTCGGGGTCGACCGAACCTGACAGGTCCAGGGCGCCCTGACCTCCGGAGTCGGCGTCGACGGTGGGTGACGCCGGGTCGCCGCCGACTTCGGCGTTGTCGCTGACCGCCATTTCCGAACCCGAGTCTCGGGTGAAGGCCCAGATCGACAGAAGACCGACGCCGATGAGGGCCAGCAGACCCACCACCACCGGACCGATCTGCAGCCGATCGAAGTCGAGCAGCGGATGCCGTTCGTCCGGTGGCTCGGAGTAGGTGACGGCGTGTGGTGCAACCTCGTGCTCGGGCTGGAGCAGGGAGCGTGAGCGGCCCGGTTCGCCGTTGGATCCGTAACTGTAGGGCGGTGAAGCACCCCGAGCGTAGTCGTCGACTCCGGTCCCCATGGCCGGCGGCCCGGGGTGGTAGGCGGCAGCAGCGGCGGCGGCTCCGGCCGCCGCCGCCGGCCCCGGTCCGATCGTGCGGGCCGACGGAATCAGCGGCGGTTGATTGCCGAACACCTTGGTTTGTTCGTTCCTGCCGCCCCGATCGGTGGCGGCGCCGGTCACGGCGGCCCGGAGTGCGGCCGAGAAGTCGGCTGCGGTGGCAAACCGGTCGCCGGGTTGTTTGGCCAGGGCCTTGTAGATCACCTGGCAAACCGACGCCGGTGCGAGATGGCCGACGTCGCCCACCGTGTTGTTCACGACCCGTCCAATTACGGCCATGAGGTTGGCGTCGTCGCCCGGGGTGAGGAACGGGGGATGGCCGACCAATAGGGCCCAGAGTGTGGCGCCCAGGCCGTAGACATCGGCCGCCGGGCTGGCTTCGCCGTCGAGGAAGGTCTCCGGTGCGCTGTAGGCCGGGGTAAAGGCGGTGCCGGTGGTGCGGGCGGTGGAACCGGCCGAGGTCAGCTTGGCGATCCCGAAGTCGGCGACGCGGGGTGAGCCGTTGCGGGTGAGCAGGATGTTGGCCGGCTTGAGGTCGAGATGCACGACACCTGCGGCGTGGGCGGCGGCGATGGTCTCGGCCGCGGCCTGCACGTAGGAGACGGCAACCTGCCACGGCATCGGTCCGGCATCGATTTGATCCTGGAGGGATCCGCTCGGATAGTAGGGCATGACCAGGTAGGGATCGCCTTGAGCCGTGAGCCCCGTGCTGTAGACGGGAACGATGCCTTCGTGGTTGGAAAGCCGACCCATGGCCTTGCGCTCGCGGTCGAATCGCCGGGCCACGTCGGCGTCATGACCGGAGTTGATGACCTTGACCGCAACCACCCGGTCCAGCAGCGACTGATGGGCGCGATAAACCCGGGACGAACCGCCGGTGCCGATCTGCACCACGTCCTCGAGACCGTCGATTCCCAGGCTCATGACGTTCAGCGTCCACGCTCCTTCATGCCGATCCTAGCCATGGTAGTCCGTTGGCGAGAATTGGCACCGTCGGTCGGGACGGGCCGTACGACCCATCGCCTCCGACTCCGTCACTCGTTGGCCGCCACCACCGATGACAGCCAGCCGGCGAAGGCGTCGGTGGTAATGCTTCTCGACACATCACTGCCGGTATCTGAACCGGCGAAGACCACGGCCACAACCTCCCCGTCGGCAACCACCGGGCTTCCTGACGCGCCCTCGCCACTGGTGAAGGAGGCGATGAGCACGGCATCATCGATGTCGCCGTCGGCCGAGCAGGTCACCGTGGCAGGGGCGTCGGCCGGGATGAAGTCGGCGAAGTCGGGGTTCGAGCAGCCGGGCCAGATGGCCAGATTCTCGGCCTCACCCCGTGTGGTGGCCACCGGCGACAGCCGAAGATTCCCCTCGTCGTCGGCACTCGATATCGACAATCGACCGGGGAAGCCGGTGCTGTAGATCGGATCGCCGATGGTGACGGTCGACGAATCACCGATGATGAGGGGAGGCTGGACGGATCCCTCGACGGCATCGCCGATGGTCACGCTGCCCTCGGCGTTGATCTCGGCCCGATTGGCGACCCGGACCACGGCCAGATCCAGATAGGGATGGTTCTCCACCAGGTTGGCGACATAACGGATCTGAGCCGGTTCGTCGGCTTCCTCCGACACCGCCACCACCAGCTGATCGGCCAGGCCGGCCACATGCTGGTTGGTGACAATCAGCGAGTCGGTGACGAAGAACCCTGACCCCTGGCCGGTGTCACCGAGCAGCATGACGGTGGCCCGCTTGGCCCGTTCCAGCTGTTCGGCCTCGGTGGCATCACCGCGGAACATGAGCCAGGCCAGAAGGCTGACCAGGATCAGGGCCGAGGCGGCCGCGGCGGCAATGGCGATGCCGGCGATGTTGCGTGGTGGCTTGTGGGTGCCGGCCGCCACCACCCGCAACGGGGTCCCCGCCTGCTGGTCGCCCATCTGCACGATGAACGCCCCCTCGACCCGGTATGGGCCGGTGACCCGGCGCCGGTCGATATAGCTGCCCTTGGACGACGTGTCCTCCAGCCACCAGCCGCCATGGCTATGTCGAAACACCAAGTGATTCCGAGAGACCAGAGTGTGGCGTTCGTCGACGTGAACCGTGCAGCGAGGATCGCGGCCGACGGTCACCTCATGGCCCGGGAGCAGCACATGATCGTCGCCATCGATGCTGAGACGCAGGGTGTCGGATTCGACCATCGTGGCCGCCGGCCCCGAGACCATGGGTTCGGAGCGGTCCGACGCCACCGGTCGGTCGTCCTTCGAGTGCGGCATCGATGCCGGTTGCGCCCTCGGCCCCCTGTAGTCGTGGCCCTGTTCAGGTGACCATGGCGCGTCCTGCTCTTCGGAGCGGAGGTCGATGACCGCCTCGGACCGAGCGTCGTCGGCCGACGGCGCCGGCCATTGATACCGAGACTCGGCCCCGACGGCGGTGTTGGATCCGCCGCCGACGTCCTCCGGTTCACCCGAACTCCCGCCACCGGATCGGGGAATGGAGGCCACCGGTTCGCGGTCCGGGTCGGACCGAGGCTGATCGGCCGGACCGTCGAGCGGGTGGGGAGCGCCTGGCTCCGGTTCGGCTTGTCGGAGATCGATGTCGTCGGCGGTGCTTCGACCGGTGCCGTCGCCGGACGGAGGTGGCGGCGGACCGAAGTCGATCATGGTCGGCGGTGACTCGGGGTCGTCGTAGATCCCGGCCCGGGCCAGACGCTCGGCCAGCGCCCGGGTTATCAACCGGACCGACATTTCGGGACCTTCCGGGCCGCCGAGACGGAACACGGTGTCGGTTCCGACGATCCAAACGGGGGAGAGGCGAACTCCGATCGGGTCGTAGCAGCCGTGGGTGGAGACATCCTCGGCCCGCCAGCTGGCCCCGGTCCAGGTGAAGATGACGTGGCGACGAGAGACGATGCCGTCGGTGACGATGACCGAGGAGCTGGAGGACCGGCCGACGACGATCGGAGAGTCGTCAGGGCCGAAGCGGGCCCGCCCGTCCCGCCAGCTGATTTCAAGATCGTGCATCGTGGCCTCCGGCGGTCACCTCGCCGGCCATGGCGGCTCGTCACCCGGTTGTCTGCTCCACGGAACCGAGCGAGCGACACGCAGCCATGCCGGCGAATACCTGACCGCATCACGATACCCGACCCAGCGCGGTCAGCGGGGACTGGGGCCGGACGCGCCATAAATCTCACCGGCGCCGGAAGGCCCTCGAGACCGATATCGGTCGCAACGCTACGGTACCGGTGGTGAGCGGTTCTCGTCGCTCGACGCCGTGGGGCGGGGTTCGACGAACCCGATGTCTTGGCGTTGGATGGTGGCGTTACACCGCGGCGCTGATGGCGTAGATATCCGATGGACGAACCCGGACCACGTTGCGGTCAACGGCGATGGTTACGCCCTTGGCGCCCACGGCAAGAATGGTGCCGTTGATGGTGCCGTCCGGGGTCTCGACCCGGGAGTGCCTTCCCAACATCATTGTAGGGTCAGTCATGCTCTGCATCTCGTTGTCTACTCCTATGTCGCGCTCCGTTGAGCGACATACTTTGAGCGTAACTGATCGGAAACGCCGTTGCGAGATCGGCTGGAGAAATAGCCCAGAAAAACCCCGCCGCTCTCGTTCTCAATGCCTAATGACGACTCCCGGTGATGGTTCGGGAGACCTAGTTTCACTTGGCGGCTTGGATGTTCACGATTGAGTCAAGTTCCGGCGACGTTTGGCCGGAGGCCAAACTCAAGCCGTCCTCGGCCGGCGGCAGGGGCGCCGTCCCGGCGAACACTAGATGATTGGTTCCAAGGGGTTGGTGGTCGGCTGGTTCGGATTTCGGGTCAGTCGTGGCACGGAGGGTGTGATTGGCGAGGGTGTCCAGGCCAAGGTTTGCCGTTCCCCCGGGGCCCGGCCCCGGCCCGGGTCTATTCGGCTTTCAAGGTTCAGGTGTGGAGCGGCGCGAGTCTGCCGGTTCAGGCCACGGCCTGTACGTGGTCGCGGTGTGGACGCCACCCCGAGTTTGGCTGAGCCAAACTCGCCTTCCGCTTGTTGTCGGGGTCGCAGTATTGCCGGGCGCTGCCCGGCAAACCCGAGTTTGCCGAAGGCAAACTCGGGTTGGACTTGCGAAGCAGGCCATACGGTGTCGGGATCGACGAACCGCTCCAAGGAGTTCTCGAGGATCTTCTGTCCGATCGCCAGATTCACCAACGGGGTGGTGGTGGCCGACCCCGGTGCTTCGGCCCCACCGATGACCAGGCCGACCAGGGCTTGGCCCCGGCGGCGGTTGATGGGGTCGGCTTTGCCGTCGCCTTCGGATTGCTGGCCGAACAGTCGCTGCATCTCATCGCACAGCGCGGTACCGACCGCCACCGCCGACAAAGGATCCAAGTGGAACCGGCCATCGATGGAGCCGTCGGTGTTGGTGTCCCAGGTGCACGAGGTCTTCTTGACCTGTTCTTGCACCTCGTCAGTATCGGTGTGGTTGATCAACCAGACGGTGACCCGGTTGGTGAACTCCACAAAGTCGTGGTCCCGGGCGGCGGCCACCAGCTCGTCCTGTGAGGCGACGAGGGCGTCGTGGCGCTGGGGTTTGTCCAACGATTTCAGCTCTCGCAGGTACCGCAGGGTCAACACCCCGGCGGCGGCCTGGGCGAGGACCGGTCAAGCAGTTCGGCCATAGGACGGCAGTCGAGGTTGGTTACCAACACCGCATCGTCAGCGGTGTGCATCAGCGTCAGGTCGTCGCTGTGTGGGTGTGGTGCCAACCCGCCGTCGGTCTCGCCTTCACTATGGCAAACATACGTTCTATACGCAAGCTGCTTCAACAACTAATGGAAGATGAATCTGTCGGTTCACGCTCGTGAAGTGTGGGCGCCTACCGGGCCGGAATCGTCGCCGTGTGTAGGCGTGACCCGCTAGCACCCAGCCCTCAAACCTGAACCCGAACCCCCTAACCCGACACCCAAACCACCACAAACCCTCAACGCCAAACAAACAAACCCGGCCCAGCACGATCCCTCACACCCACGTGATCTCCAACCTCTTGGAACCAATCATCTAGTATGGCGAGACGGCGCCCCTGCCGCCGGCCGAGGACGGCTCGAGTTTGGCCTCCGGCCAAACATCGTCCAAACTTGACATGATCCTGAACATCCAAGCCGCCAAGCGAAACTAGGTCATCGATCCGGTCGATCCGCCGACTCAGTCGATCGGAACCCGGCCAACCAGCTTGTCGACGGCGACTTCGATCACCACCCGGTCATCCCGATCCTTGGGTGGTCGGTATCGGTCCCGGTACCGGCGGACGGCCTCCCCGACCGCGATCGGTTCGTCGGTCACGGTGGCCCGCCCGTAGATCGTCAACCACCGGCCGCCGTCGACCTGGCAAACCGCCACCCGTTGACCGGGATCGGCCGCGATGTTCCGGGCCTTGACCGAGGCCGCCCAGGTGATCACCCGGGCTATCCGCCGCTGTGGATCGTAGGTGACGCCGACCGGCGTCACCTGAGGTGAACTGTCCGTACCGGTCGTGGTCAGGGTGGCAAGATGGCGTTCGGTGAGAAACGCCAACACGGCATCGGGTAGCTGATCCAGATCGAAGTTCACACCACGACCCTAGTTTCGCTTGGCGACCATGATGCTCACGAATGAGTCAGATCCGGAGTGTTGGGCTTGAGCGGTACCCGGGAGCGAAACTTGAGGCGCCGCTTGCGGCGTACCTAGTCACGGGCTGGTGGGAACAAGCCACCGCCGAGGAGCCGGCGGCGGTGGTCGTTGCCGACATCGGACCCTATAGGCTGAGCAATTCGACGACAGTGAGGTGCTGTGACGGCTCAGGTCTCGACCGATACCCGGCAGTGGTGGACTCAGGATGCCGCCTCGATTGCAGCCCTGCTCGACACGGACCCCGAGCGGGGGCTGCTCACGGACCAGGTAGCTGATCGACAGGCCCGCTATGGGCCGAACGAGCTCGAGGAGGAGCCGGTCCGGCCACCCTGGCGTCTCTTCCTCATGCAGTTCGCCAACACGATGATCGTCGTGTTGCTCGTTGCCGCCGTGGTGATGGTGTCGATCGGGGAACCGACTGACGCCGTCGTCATCGGCGCCATCGTCATCCTCAATGCCTTCATCGGGTTCTTCCAGGAGTACCGGGCCGAACGGGCAATGGCAGCGTTGCGCACCATGACCGCTCCCGCGGCGCGCGTGATACGGGACGGCGCCGAGTTCGCCGTTGCCGCCACTGCACTGGTGCCGGGTGACGTGGTCGCGCTGGAGGCGGGCGACATCGTTGCTGCCGATGCCCGGCTGGTCGAGAGCCCGAATCTGAGGGTCAACGAGGCTGCGCTGACAGGTGAGAGCGTTCCGGTCGACAAGGACGAGGACCTGCTCCCGGATGGGGCGGGTGAGGTCATCGGCGACCGCCGCAACATGGTGTTCAAGGGTACCTCGGTGGTCTACGGTCGAGCCCGCGGCATTGTCGTGGCCACCGGCATGGCTACGGAACTGGGTCAAATCGCCGGCCTGCTGCAGACGCACCAGGCGCCCAGGACCCCGCTGCAGAAACGGCTCGCCGTGATGGGACGCTGGCTGGCAGTGGCCGCCATCGCCATCTGCGTCATTGTCTTCGGCGCCGGCGTGGCCCGGGGTGAGGACGTCGAGGTGATGTTCCTCACCGCAGTCAGTTTGGCGGTGGCGGCGATACCCGAGGCGCTGCCTGCGGTGGTGACCATCGGTCTGGCCATGGGAGCCCAGCGCATGATCCGCCACAACACCCTGATCCGCCGTCTTCCGGCGGTGGAGACCCTGGGCTCGGTCACCGTCATCTGCACCGACAAGACCGGCACCCTCACCCAGGGTCGGATGCTTGCCGAGCGGCTGTGGACCCTCGAAGGAGAGGACACCGTCACCGGATCGGGCTACAAACCATCGGGGGAACTCGTGCGCAACAGCGTGCGCCGCGAAGTGACGGAAGGATCGCCGCTTGCTTCCCTGCTGACGGCCGCCGCGCTGTGCAACGATGCGGTGCTCGTACCGCCCGGCACCGACGACGAGTGGAGCATCGTGGGCGACCCGACGGAAGGGGCGTTACTTGCTG
>JAHEJM010000037.1 GCA_024638815.1 Acidimicrobiales bacterium
GGCGGACCCCGTCTGACCAGGGATTTCTCCGTGGACCGTACTGGACTTGAACCAGTGACCTCTCGCGTGTGAGGCGAGCGCTCTAGCCAGCTGAGCTAACGGTCCGAGCAGGATCTACAGCTTAACCGAGCGATGAGCGAATCAACCCCCGATTCAGGGCCGGGTGGCGATGACCACATGGTCGATGGCATTGACCGTGCGCTCGGTTCCATCATCGTCGGTGACGGTCACCGGCCGCAGCACGGTTTCGGCCCGCTCGACCTGCAACCCCTCCCCGGCCAGCAACGCCTTCAACTCCTCCGGCGTGGTTAGGACGGCAGGCTCCTGGGGGCCGCCGTGTCCGTGTTCGATGTTGGTCAGATCGTGACCGATGATGACCAGTCGCCCACCGGGCGCCACCCAGGAGGCGGCCCGGCGCAGAAACGGCTCCCGGGTCTCCCGACCCCAGTGAAGGTAGACGTGGGCCACCAGATCCCACCGGCGATCGTCGGGATCCCACTCGGTCAGGTCGGCCACCACCCAGTCGACGTTCACCCCCAGCTTCTCGGCCCCGGCCCGACCCCGGTCGATGCCCGCGGCCGAGAAGTCGACCGCCGTCACCGTCCAGCCCTGCTGGGCCAGCCAGACCGAGTTGCGACCCTCGCCGCAGGCCAGGTCCACAGCAGTGCCGGGCTCCAGACCGTCGACGACCTCGGCGAAGAACCGGTTGGGCTCGACACTCCACAGTCGACCCTCGGCGTAGCGCTCGTCCCAGTCGGCGGCCTTCATGACAATCGATCTCCCGGTGTGATGACCTGTTTCCATAGTTGTGTACTGGTTCGAGTTGCCTCGTACGCGGACCGAAGGCCTGATGGTGCTCGGCGGCGCTCAGGACGTCGATCGTAGACAGGCCACGACGCCGTTGCTCAACTCGACCTGTGATGTTGTGAACGGTGGGCAGACACCGTCACCAAGATGGGCACCGATGACCTGACCGTCGGCTGTGGGCGAACACGGCACCTCGAGCAGCGCCGGACCACCGATCACATCGACACAATCATTGGCCTCGATGCCTGCTCCCAACGGCGGGCCGGGCACCGTGGTGGGAGTGGGGCCCCGCACCTGATTGGCGGCATAGGCGGTGAAGATGAAGATCCCGAGCAGCAGACCAAGTACGGCCAGTACCGGAGCGGCCCGAAGGGCCAGGGCGCTGCGAGTCGAGATCTCCCGGATCTGGGCGTCCCGGCGGGCGGCGAGGAACTCGGGGTCGAGCAGCCGAGGGTCGATCCTGGTGATCCCGTCATCAACCCGAATACCGTCGAACGACGATGGCCCGTGATCGAACACCTCGAGGTCGTAGTGCTGTCGTGCCGTGGCGTTGCCCAGGGTGGCCCACGCCTCGTTGACCCGTCGCATCGCCACCTCGGCCCGAGCCGACTCGGCGGGCGAACGCCCGCCGAACCGATCGGGATGCCATTTGCGGGCGGCGGCCAAATAGGCGCGGCGGATCTGAACGGTGTCGGCGGTGCGCTCGACGCCGAGCACTTCGTAATGGGTGCGGGGTTTGTCAGCCACCGAATACGGGCTCCACAAAGCCCCAGCCTACTTGCGCCCCATGTCGACGGGCACCTCCGGCCGGTGCTCGTCGGCCCGCCGTCAGGCGCTGGTGACCGAGTTTTCCGACCGAGCCCACTCCACCGAGGGAGTTGCCACCGGTCGCGACTGGGCGGGTGCAACCAAGCCGATTCCCAGCCGGTAGGTGGAGGCCAGGACGGCCACCACCATGCCCAGACCGCGGGCTACGGCAAAGCCGGCCATGGCTTCAGCCGGCAGCGACTCGGCCAACGACCACACCAGCCAGCCGACAGTGAGTTCGAATCCGAGCAGACCGGCCAGCCAGGCGAAGGCCTTCCCCCCGTCATGGCCCGACCGGGTCAGCCATCGAGGAAGGAGTAGCCCGGCGACAAAGGCGAATGCAGCTGCCATTGACCAGGCCACAACCGCGGCCGAGCCCAGCGACGGGGCAGCCAGGGCGCATCCGGTGGCCACCATCAAGAATCGTAGGTGGGTGGTCCACCGACCGAGGCTTCCCCAGAAGCCGATGGTCAGGGCCGACAGCCCGGGAACGTGATCCCAAACCCGTACCACCCACATCGCCCCCACCAACAGGGTGAAGATGGCCAACACGACCATGGCGGCCCGGGCCACTGCCAGGTAGCCGGTGAGCGCAATCGGTGTGATCGACCCGAGCAGGGCCCTGGTTCCGCCGACGGTCATCAGCATGGCCGGCGCCGCCCACAGCAGCACCAGGAGCCGGACAATCACCTGGCAGGAGATTCCGGCTCGGACTTCATCGAGTACGCATGGTGGGGGGCTCTGATCGGCGGCGGTCACATCTCAGACTTCGGCGATGGTGGCTCGGCCTTGACCGAGCTCGGCCATCGTTTACCGAACTGCAAGGAAGACGAGCCGCACTGGCACCGTCGACCGGCGCACCGTCCGCAGTGGCGGCGTCGGCTGCACTGTCGACCGAGCCGTCGACTGCACTGTCGCACGGCGCGTCGACCGGGCAGTGGACCGGGTGGTCACCCTCCGGCCAGCACCAGACCGAGGGCCAGCATGACCCCGGTGGCCATCTGGACCTTGCCGGTGGCGGCCAGGGTGGCGATGAGTTCCAAGCCTCCGGCGCCGTCCAGAACCGACCGGATCGGGCCGATGGCCGGGACCAGGCCGACCAGCCCAAGCGCGGCCCACGGCTCGATGGCGGCACAGGCCACGATGAACGCGGCGGCCACCGCCATCAGTGCGGCGTACATCCACCGAGTGGCACGATCACCGATTCGAACCGCCAGCGTCTTCTTGCCGGTGACCGAATCGGTGGGAATGTCCCGCAGGTTGTTGATCACAAGCAGGGCGACGGCCAGCAGCCCCATCGGCACGGAGGCCAACACACTCAGCGCAGTAATCGACTCGGTCTGGACATAGGTCGACCCCACGGTGGCCACCAGGCCGAAGAAGACGAAGACGAAGACCTCACCCAGCCCGTAGTAGCCGTAGGGTCGGGGCCCTCCGGTGTAAGCCCAGCCGGCGATCATCGACGCCGCGCCGACCACGAACAGCTCGGGGCCGACGGCCAGAGCCAGGGCCCCGCCGGCCAGACCGGCGACGGCGAAGCTGACCGCGGCCGCCACCTTCACCTGGGTTGTCGTGGCCTGCCCGCCGGCCACCAATCGCGCCGGGCCGACCCTGGTGTCGTCGGTGCCCCGCTGCCCGTCGGCGTAGTCGTTCACGTAGTTGGTGGCCACCTGGAGGGCCAGGGCCACGATCATGGCCGCCACCGCCCGCCACCAGATGATGGACCCGTCGATCGACGCCGCCGCCGTACCCACCGCCACCGGGGCCACCGCCGCAGGCAGGGTTCGGGGACGGGCCCCGTCGATCCACGGTTGGAGTCGATCCAAGGCCCGGCTCAAACCATCAGTCGCAGCACGAGTCACGCCACCCGCAGGCTTGGCACCGGTAGTGGGCGTGTTCGGGGGCCATGGCGCCGCCGCAATGCGGGCACTCGGAGAACACGGCGTAGCGGGACGGCGTCGAGCCCGGGCCACAGGTGCTCGACTCGGGCGATGCCGGATCTCGGCCCGCCGCCCCGATCGGTGCGGAACTGCGGGGTGGTGCCGTCATGGATCCGACTCTACTCGGCGCCGACAGTGGCGTCGCTGACCTGGGGCGACGTAGCCGGCTCGGTGAGTATGCGGGCCAGCCGCTCGAGTCCGGCCACCCTGCTTCCCTTGACCAGTACGGCCGTGCCGGCCGACAGAGAGCCGATCCGGACATGGGCCTTTTCAATGGTGTCGACGTGGTGGACCGATGGACCGTAATCGGGGGCGGCAATCGCTATCACGGTGATACCGGCGGCCGCCGCCTCGTCGGCCACGGCCCGGTGCTCGGCCATTCGCTCTTCTCCCAACTCGGCCATCTCCCCCACCACGGCAACCAGCCGGGCCGCGCCGGTGTCGGACAGGGCGGCCAGAGCGGCCCGCATCGAGGTGGGGTTGGCATTGTAGGAATCGTTGATGATGGTGGCGCCGGTCGGGGCCGTCGTCACCTCCATCCGCCACGGCGAGAGCTCAACCGAGCCCAGATTGTCCACCGCCTGCTTGAACTCGATGCCGACGGCCAGCGCGGTGGCCACGGCGGCGGCGGCGTTGACCGCCATGTGGGCGCCCCGTACCGGCAGCGTCGTGGTGTGTCGACGCACCGGTCCGTTGTCCACCGAGACGTCGAACGTCACCGTCGGTCGCAGGTCGGGCTCCATCGTCAACTCGGCCACGGTGACATCGGGCCGGATGGCCTCGGAGCCGTGCACGCCGGCCACCGTCACCCCCGGCCCGAGGCCGAAGGTCATGACGCGGGCCCGGATTCGATCGGCCATGGCCGCCACGTACGGGTTGTCGGCGTTCAGGACCGCCACGCCGTCGGCCGGCAGGGCCTCGACCAGCTCCCCCTTGCCCTCGGCCACGGCCTCGATGGAGCCGAAGAGCTCGGAGTGGACCAGGGCTACGGCTGTCACCATACCGATCGTGGGTCGGGCCATCTCACACAGGTAGCCGATGTGCCCCACTCCCCTGGCTCCCATCTCCACGATGACCACCGCGCCGTTGTCGGGGGCGTTGGCCAGCGTGAGCGGAACCCCGATCTCATTGTTGAACGACTTCTCGCTGGCCCACGGCGTGGGCCGACCGGGCACCGTGCAGGCGGCCCGTGTCAGGTCCTTGACCGAGGTCTTGCCCACACTTCCGGTGATGCCGATCACCGGGCCGGTGAGCCGGTCCCGACCGAGACGCCCGATGGCCATCAAGGCCCGGTCCGTGTCGTCCACCCTGATGCCGGGAATCGAGGCGTGGCGGGCCGCGAGTTCGACGTCGCGGCTGCACAGGTAGGCGGCGGCACCTGCGTCCAGGGCGGCTTCGAGGAAGTCATGGCCGTCCCTCTCGGCGATCAGAGGCACGAACAGTGAGCCCGGTTCGAGGGTCCGGCTGTCGATGGCCACACCGTCGACCATTATCTCGTTCGCAATCGGACGGCCCTCGCCGGGCAGAATGGTGCCGTCGACGGCGGTGGCCAAATCCTCCAGTCGGAATCGCACACTACCGGTGTATCGGGAAGTGCCCCGATTCCCGCCGGAGTTCGCTCCGAACCGTGGCCCCGCACGGGGTCGTCGATCCTGCACCAGATCTGCACACCGATCCATGCCCCCATCAGGCGAGGGATGCCCATTACCCTGTTGACGTGACCTCCTCTCAGCCCATTCGCCTCATCGTGCTGTTCGGTGGCCAGTCGGCCGAGCACGACGTCTCGTGCACCACCGCGGCCCATGTACTGGCCGCCGCCGACCCCGACCGGTACGACATCCACCCCGTGGGTATCACCAAGGAGGGTCGATTCGTCAGCGCCGCCGACGCCACCGCCCGGCTGCCCGCCGATCGAGGGCCGGAAGCGCAAATCGAGCCGCTTCGGCCCGAGGGCCCGGGCACCGAGCTGATCGCCACCGTGGCGGCCACCCCGCCCGACCAGCAGACCGTGGTCCTACCCCTGCTGCACGGGCCGCTGGGCGAGGACGGCACGGTCCAGGGTCTGTGCGAGCTGGCCAACGTGCCCTATGTCGGGGCCGGCGTGCTCGGCTCGGCGGTGGCCATGGACAAGGCCATGGCCAAGACCGTGCTCGATGCCGCCGGTCTGCCCCAGGCCAGGTGGTTGTGGTTCACCGAATCGGAGGTGGCCGCCGACCAGGCCGGGGTTGTCAAGACCATCGCGGCCGAGCTGGGCCTTCCCTGTTTCGTGAAACCGGCCAACATGGGCTCGTCGGTCGGGGTCGGCAAGGCCAAGACGGGAGACGATGTGGCCCGAGCCCTGGCCACGGCCTTCGTCTACGACGAGATCGTGGTGGTTGAAGAGGCGGTCACTGCCCGGGAGATCGAGCTGTCGGTGCTGGGCAACCACCAACTCGAGGTGTCGGTGCCGGGCGAGATCGTGCCGGGGGCCGAGTTCTACGACTACAACGACAAGTACCACGACGGCACGGCCGAGCTCATCATTCCGGCCCGACTGCCGGATGGGGTGACCGAGCAGCTCCAGCAACTGGCCATCGAGGCCTACCGGGCGTTGCGGGTGGAGGGTATGGCCCGGGCCGACTTCCTGTATGAGGAGGGCGGCCGAGGTCCGCTCATCAATGAGCTGAACACTATTCCCGGATTCACCCCGATCTCGATGTATCCCAAACTGTGGGAGGCGTCGGGCCTGTCCTATTCCGGTCTCATCGATCGTCTGATCGACCTGGCCATCGAGCGCCACCGGCGACGGGTGGTGAAGCGCACCACCGACCGGGCCTGAACCAAGACCGACCGAGCCCGAACCAAGTCGAGCTCGACGTTCAAGCTCGGGTGGGGCGGTTAGAAGCCGCCGCTGCTGCGGCCGCCACCAAAACTATGGCCGCCACCGCTGAACCCACCGCCGCCGAAACTATGGCCGCCACCGCTGAACCCGCCGCCGCCGATACTGCGACCGCCGCCGCCGAAGCCCCCGGTGGTGGTATGGCCGAATCCGCCCCCGCCGACGACCACCCAGGTGCCACCCCGGCGCCGGCGGGCGATGATGCGTTCCTGGATGGCCAATGCCTCATCGGCGATGTCGGCCGCGGCGTCGGCCCGCTCCCCCGGATGCTCGGGCAGCCGTTGCAGCTGCTCCTCCAACCGTTCGAGGGCGTCACCCATGCCTGACTGAAATAGTTCCCATCCCAGGGCCTTCCGAGCTCTGGCTACCGCTCGCTGAGCCCTGGACACCTCGCGCTGGGCCTCGCGCCGCAGGGCCTGCATCATTGCCTTCTCGTCCTCGGCCTTGGTCATGACCTCATCCATCTGCCGATTGAGAGCGTTGCCGGTGTCGGCCACCCGCAGGTAGTTGGGCTTCACCTGGCGCAGCTCCATCTCCAGCCCGTCCAGAGCTCCGGCGAACTCGGCCGGCTCACGGTTGAAACTGTCGTCCAGATCCTCGTCGTTGGCGGCGATGAAGGTGGCCAGCTCGCTCAGAATCTCGCGACCCTGGGCCATGATGCCGGGCGCCTCCTCCCGAGCATGTTCCAGGTCCACCATGAGGTCTTCCATCTGGTCCAGGTAGTGGTCGGCGGTGATGATATGCAGACCGGCTTGTTCCAGCTCCCGACCGGCGTCGTCGAACCGCTGCCGGCTGAGGGTCTCGGTCATGGTCACAGCCCTGATCTTCCGGGCCTGTTCGATCTCGTCGACCGCCTGCTCGGCGAAGTCGGCGGCCCACCGCCAGGAATCGGCGGCGTGGAGCGACGCCAGCGACGTGAAGCGACGGCGTACATCCTCGGACCGGGCCAGCTCCAGCTCGGCTGCCGACTCCAGTTCCTGATTCCATTTCTTCAACGACTCCACTCGCGACGGCAGGGCCTGGAGGTAGTGGCTGGTCGCAAACAGCTTGGCTTCGTTGCCCTCGACGTTGTCGCTGTGAGCCAGCCAGTCCTGTTCCAGTGATGCGAACTCGAGTGCCGACAGCTCGGTCTGCATCTTCTCCAGTTCGTTGACCTGACCGGCCACGGCCCAACCCTGGGACGCCCGCTGACCGGCCAGCGACTTGGCCCCCTCGATTTCCTCCAGCAACAGCTCACGCTTGCCCGGCACCGCCACCCGGAGATGATCCAAATGAGCCCCGAATGCGACAAGCCGATCGAGGGCCTCGTCGTTGAGGTCGAGCGCTCGGGACAGCTCGACCACACGCTGGCGGGCGGCCTCCAGGGCGGTTCGGTCGGCGCTTCCGACACCGCCGGGCAGCGACTGGTTGAGCAGCGCAGCCGCTCGTTCGGTCTCGGTGCGGGCCGAGGCGGTCTGACGGAGAAGATCCGACAGCGACTCGCTGGTTCGGCCGGACGTGAGCTTCTCCCAGACATCGGCCTGGGCCGACACCCGGTCGTCCCGCTCCCGAAGTACACCGACCCGGATCTGCGGCCCGGCCATGGAGCTCTGCAGGCGTTGGCGGGCCTCGGTGAGTTTGCGCCGGCGGTTGACGGCCACGAACACCCCGGCTCCCGCCCCCAGCACACTCAACCCACCGACCACGGGAAGTAGTGAAATGCCGTCACCGTCGGGCTCAGGGGCAACCTGGCCGTCATCGACCGCCCCTTCGCCCTCGGTTCCGGAAACGAGTTCTCCGTCTTCGGCGCCCGAACCCGTGGCGGCGTCGATGCGGGAGGAGATCTCCACGATGGCGTCGGTCATGGCCTCCGTGTACTCACCGTCACGAGCCCGGTCGCCGATGGTGTTCTCCCGGATGGCATCGGCGTCGCCCACATCGGCCAACCAGCGATCACCGATCCACAGGTCGGACTGCCGATCCTCGATGGAGAGGCTGATCATGACGGTCGAGTCGTCCAATCCTTCCCCACCGTCGCTGAAACACTGGGCCACGATCTCATTCACGGCATCGACCAGATCACCGCCGGGGGCACGGTCGAAGCCCCGAATGACGAAGCGGACGTCGGGAGGAGCCGAGTTCAGTATCGACTCGTTGATGGTGTCGACGTTCAACTCCCCGCTGGTGTCGACGACCGCCTGGTCGCAGTCGAACGGATCCTGGGCCAGGGCCGGAGCGGCCGACACCATGGTGAGGGTGAGGGTCAGAACAGCCATCGCCGTCAGGGCCGCCGCGGTCGACGAGAAGACCCGATGTCCGACCGATCCGGCGATCGACGACCGGACTACACGGAGGAAGGTCGCGCTGGTGTTCCCATCAGTCATGGTGTCTCGCTTGCCGCTCGGGGTGGTACGTGGCTGGGGGCCCCGGTGTCCCCGGTACCAACACAGCTTCCAAAAACGATAACAAAGTGCGACGCAACCCGGCTGCCACCCGGACATCGAGCGTCAGGCCCATGATTCGCAAAACCTCGGGTTCGGTGACCACCCCGGACACCACGGCGTAGGCCGAAGCCAGCAGCAGCCGGGGGTCGTGGGGACCGAACGCACCGGTTCGCATTCCCCGGCGGAGTCCGTTTTCGGCCTCGGCAACGATGGGTTCCAACCGATCGACTGCGGCTCGGGACCACGGCGGGCCCAGGCGGCTGGTCTCCCGAAGCACACCGACCAGCTCGGGGCGGCGCAAGGCCAGCGCGAAACTGGCCCGCACCGCAGCCTCGACCGAGGCCCACCCCGGCTCGGAATCGGCCGTGGCAGCCCGCAATTCGGTCACCAGATCATCGGCGGCCCGACTCAGCACGGCCTCGATCAGCCCGTTCTTCGAACCGAAGTGGTACAGAATCGTCTGCTTGGTGACCCCGAGTTGACCGGCCAGGGCATCGAGAGAAGTGCCGGCCACGCCCTGTTCGGCGAAGGCGACGGTTGCCACGTCCAGTACCCTATGCTTGGTAGTCACTTACCAAATGGTAGACGAACCGTCGGCATCGAGGACAGGGGTTCGTCGCCGGCAGTATCACCCGGCACTTGCGCAGAGACAAAATGAAGCGATGATTGCAGACCAACTGGCAGGAAAACGTATCGCCGTGACCGGGGCGACCGGCTTCCTCGGGACCGCCCTGGTGGAACGCCTGCTGAGGGGGGTGCCCGAGTGTCGGGTCGTACTGCTGATCCGTGCCGGGCGACGATCGTCGCCGAAGCAACGGGCTCGCCGGGAGATCTTCCGCAATGACGCCTTCCGTGGCATGCTCCAGGATCGGGGCAAGGACGCCTTCTGGGACGAAATCGACCGCCGGGTCGACGTCATCGAAGGAGATGTCAGCCTCGACGGCCTGGCTTTGACGGCCGACGGTCGGCGGATCCTGGCCGATTGTGACGTCGTCATCCATTCTGCGGCCACGGTCAGCTTTGACGCCCCACTGGATGGCGCCGTCGAGGTCAACCTACTGGGCCCGACCCGAATCGTGGAGACCCTGCACGACATGGGCGTCGCACCCCACTTCGTCGCCGTGTCCACCTGCTACGTCGCCGGCAACCGTCGGGGCCATGCCCCGGAGCAGCTGCTCAGTGACAGCCCCTTCCACATCGACGTGGACTGGCGGAAGGAGGTCACCGCCGCCCGCCGAACCAGAGCCGACTTCGACGCCCAATCCCGGGCGGCCGAACACCTGGAGGAATTCCGCAAGCAGGCCCGCCACGAGCTGGGCGCAGCCGGCACTCCCCTGCTGGCGGCCAAGACCGAGCAGCTTCGCCAGCGTTGGGTCAACGACCAGCTGGTGGAGGCCGGGCGGGCCCGGGCCGCCTCACTGGGTTGGCCCGATGCCTACGCCTACACAAAGGCCCTGGGTGAACGGGCCCTGGACGAGACCAGGGGCGATGTGCCGGTGTCCATCGTTCGCCCATCGATCATCGAGTCGGCGTGGGCCGAACCCCATGCCGGCTGGATCAAGGGCTTCCGGATGGCCGAGCCCATCATCATCAGTTACGCCCGGGGTCTGCTCAAGGAGTTCCCCGGGGTTCCCGAGGGTGTCATCGACGTGATCCCCGTCGACCTGGTGGTCCACGCCATCATCGCCGTCGCCGCCAGAGGTCCCGGCTACCGGAACGTTTCCGAGGGAACCGACG
Source organism: Acidimicrobiales bacterium (assembly GCA_024638815.1). Lineage (GTDB taxonomy): Bacteria > Actinomycetota > Acidimicrobiia > Acidimicrobiales > SZUA-35 > JAHELU01. The sequence goes on from JAHEJM010000037.1 coordinate 10,593, forward strand.
AAACCCGAGTTGAAGACGACAAGCCAAACGACCGCGATGTTTCGGCGCCAAGCGCCGAAACTAGAGTTGAAGACGGGAAGCAGAAGGACCGCGATGTTTCGGCGCGTAGCGCCGAAACTCGACCAATCGCCCGACGGGCGATTGACATCACCCAGGTCGCCTCCGGCACCCGCAACCCGCTGCACTACCGACGTCTGGTCGACCTGGTGAGCGGCTGGTTCACCGAGAACCCGCTCTATGACCGCAAGGGTCAGCCCATCTCGGTGCCCGAGTGGTCGTTCCCGGGGCGGGGGGCGGTGGAACGGCAGCTCAACCGAGTCCACCGGAACCTGGAGTGGGCCGACCGCACGTTGAAGTTGCTGCCGCTTCGAGGGCGACAGGCCCTTCTCAACGCCGAGCTCGAGGGGCGCCGGGACGAGGTGTCCCGGGCCGTCGGTTATGTCAAGATCTACGGCGCCTACGCCGAATGTGAGGCCCTGTACGGGGTGGAGAACCTCCTGGCGCTCCACGACTCACTTGATCCCGCCGATCAGGAGACCTTCGGTTGCGATCCGGCCGTCATCGACTGGGATGTCTATGTCCAGCAGGTCCATCTGCCGTCGGTGGTGGAGCACGCCAGGGTCAAGACCACGGGTGAACGTTCGGATCCCGACGCCCGAACCGCCCGGCTCCGGAAACGGGTGCTCTCCCCGGATCGCCATCTGGCCGCCTTCGATCTGGAGAACACCATCATCGCCTCCAACGTCGTCTTCAGCTATGCCTGGCTGGCCACCCGGAACCTGGGGGCCGGTGACCGCATGCGCTTCAGCTTGAAGACCTTGAGCGAAGCCCCCGGTTTGCTGGCCCTGGACCGAAGGGACCGAACCGACTTCCTGCGCCATTTCTATCGCCGCTATGAGGGCGCCTCAGTAGCCGAGTTGGACGAGCTTGGCTCCGAGTTGCTGGCCGATCACATCCTGACCAAGGCCTTCCCCGCCGCCCTGCGCCGGGTGCGGGAACACCGCCGCCTCGGTCACCGTACGGTGCTGATCACCGGAGCGCTGAACGTTGTGGTCAACCCGCTCCGACCACTGTTCGACGACGTGATCTGCGCCGAGATGACCCAGCGCGGCGGCCGCTACACCGGCGAGCTGATCACCGTGCCTCCCACCGGTGAGGTCCGAGCTCAAGCCCTTCGGGACTATGCCGACCTCCATAACGTCGATCTGGCCGAATCGGTGGCCTACGCTGATTCCTCCTCCGACCTTCCCCTGCTGGACGCCGTCGGCTTTCCGGTTGCAGTGAACCCCGAAACCCGGCTGGCGTCCATGGCGAGCAAACGGGGGTGGTTGATCGAGTACTGGTCCAAGGCCGACGGCGGCACCGACAGGCTGCTGCCTCTGGGACCGCTGCCCACCATGCGACGGAGCCGCAAGTGAACGCCAACAGTACGCAATCAACCAGCCAGGCAACCAGCCAGTCGACCAACCGATCGGGTCGGGGACGTCGTGGCGACAAGCCGATGGCGAACCCCCGGGCCGGGTTCGTTCTCGAGGTCGACCGTGAAACCCCACCCATCCTGTTCCACCATGGTGAGGGATTCAGGTTGGAGAAGCTGCCGGTCGGGCGCAGCCGAGTGATCTATCCCGGTGAGCCGCTTCGGGGTTTGCACGACCCCGATGGCGCCATTCGCCATGCCCTGCTCAACCCGATTGACGACGATCCGCTGCCCTCCCTGCTCCGGCCGGGCATGAAGCTCACCATCGCCTTCGACGACATCTCCCTGCCCCTGCCTCCGATGCGCAAACCCGATGTGCGCCAGCGCATCATCGAGGCCGTGCTCGACATGGCGGCCGAGGCCGGCGTGGACGACGTGCACCTGATTGCAGCCTTGTGCCTGCACCGGAGGATGACCGACGACGAGCTGCGTCACGCCGTCGGTGATCGGGTCTTCGAGGCCTTCGCCCCCCATGGTCTGCTGTACAACCATGATGCCGAGGACCCCGACGGCATGGTCATCCTCGGCCACACCGACAAGGACGAGACGGTGCAGATGAACCGCCGGGCGGCCGAATCCGACCTGGTCGTCTACGTCAACATCAACCTGGTGTCGATGGACGGGGGGTGGAAGTCCACGGCCACGGGTCTGGCCGGCTATGAGGGAGTCAGGCCCCACCACAACGTGCACACGCTTCGCCACTCCCGGTCGTTCATGGATCAGAACAGTTCCGAACTGCACCGCTCGAACTGGCGGCAGGGCGAGGTCATCAAGGCTTCCGGGCCCCGGATCTTCCAAATCGAATCGACGGTCAACACCAACACCTTCGGCCACGACGGGCCGATGTCGGTGCTGCAGAAGCGGGAGTGGGAGTGGACGATGCGGGACCGGGCCACCTTCGCCGCCATGCAGGCAGGTCTGGAACGACTGCCCATGTCGACTCGTCGGCGGATCTTCCACTCATGGCGTGCCCCCTACGACATGACCTCCATCCAGGCCGGTGAGGTGGAGGCCGTACACGAACGAACCACCGAAATGGTCTACGCCCAACACCTGGTCCCGGTGTCGGGCCAGACGGACGTGCTGACCATGGGGCTGCCCTACCTCACCCCCTACAACGTCAACTCGATCATGAACCCGATACTGGTCATGGTCCAGGGCCTGGGCTACTTCTTCAACCTGTACCGGGGCAGGCCGCTCGTTCGGGAGGGCGGCGTGCTGATCATGAGCCACCCCACCACGTGGGAGTTCCACCCGGTCCATCACCCGAGCTACATCGACTTCTTCGAGCAGGTTCTGGCCGACACCACCGATCCGGTCGAGATCGAGAAGCGGTACGAGAGGCACTACGCCGAGGACGAGTGGTATCGCCACCTCTACCGCACCAGCTACGCCTACCACGGCGTGCACCCGTTCTACATGTGGTATTGGGGGTCACACGCCATGCAGTACCTGGGTCAGGTCATCGTGGTCGGTGGTGATTCCAAAGCGGTGCGCAGGCTGGGGTTCAAACCGGCCTCCACCCTCACCGATGCCCTCGAGATGGCGGAGGACACCGTCGGGCCCCAACCCACGGTGACTCACTACCACAATCCGCCGCTCCTCATGGCTGACGTCAGCTAGCGATGACCGGATAGAGCGACAGGTTGCGAGGAACAGGGTACGAACGACAAATGGGCTGGTTGCGATTCATCACCCAACCTCCTCCCACCCCCCGCGGGGTGGAGAGGCCGGAAACCGAACCGAAGACCGGGGTTCACTACGACACCGGATGGGCGCATCGACCGGTGGCCAAGTGGGTTCGCAAGGCCGGAGTCTGGGGGTTCTTCAAACCGGCCATCGCCATCTATTCCAGTCCCCGGGTCATCGGCCTCGACCGGCTCGACAAGGTGGCAACGCCCGTCATCTTCGCCGCCAATCATCACAGTCATGCCGACACCAGCCTGCTGCTGGCCACGCTGCCGAGCCGGCTGCGGGACGATCTGGCCATCGCCGCCGGTGCCGACTACTTCTTTCCCAACCGGGTGGCCGGCGCCATCTCGGCCTTGTTCATCGGGGCCATCCCGATCGAGCGTCAGAAGTTGTCGAAGCTCTCCATCCGCAACAGCCTCGGCGCCCTCGAGCGGGGCCAGAACCTGCTGATCTTTCCCGAAGGCGGACGGAGTCCCGACGGCTGGAGCCAGGAGCACCGACCCGGCGCAGCCTACCTGGCCAAGAGGAGCCAGGCCCCGGTGATCCCCGTCTACCTCGACGGCACGGCCAACGTGCTGCCAAAGGGCAGGAGCTGGCCGTCACGAGGGCGCTGCGCCGTGGTGTTCGGTGATCCCATGCAGATCGAGGCCGATGAGAATCCCCGGGTCTTCGCCAAGCGAGTGGAGCAGCGGGTGAACGAACTGGCCGACGAGTTCGCCTCAGGCTGGTGGGAAGCCCGCAAGAAGGCCTACCGCGACGCCACTCCCGGCACCACGGGCCCCGAGGCAGGGGCCTGGCGGCGCCGGTGGGCTCTGGGCCCCAAGCCGGGACAACACCGTTCGAAGCCGGGCCCTCGCCGCTGGCCCGAGCTTTGAGCTCTCGGGCGATCCACGCCGGATTCCGAACCTGATCGACCGGGCTCGGCCCTGGTCCAAGGGTTGTCGACAGATCTAGTGTTCGGCGCGGAGCGCCTCATGGCAACTCTTTGAGTTGCTTCGAGTTTGGCCTCCGGCCAAACGTCGCCGAGACCTGACTTGATCGTGAACATCCAAGCCGCCAAGCAAAACTAGGGGGTCTCGACCTCGGTGTCGAGTTCACGGCAATCGAGTACCTGATCACGGTTTCCGCAGGTCAGCCCGAACCGCTCATAGTCGCTTCCCACCGGTGACTGTTCGAACAGGCGGTCACAGGCCGCACCGTCGCCGGCCTCACACCCGTCCCACAGCCGGTCGAGGGTGGAGTCGTCGCCGTAGTCCATGGGCTGATCGTCGGGGGTGTCGTCGCCGAAGGCCAGCCCACCTCCCGATGGTTGGCCACCGACCGAGCCGTTGAGTTCGGCGTCGGATCGATCCAGCACCTCCTGAGCTCGCTCGCAACTGGCTACGAGTTCCTCCTCCATCACGGAGTCCAGCGGGCCTCGCCGCAGCTCATCGGTGGCGAGCTGCAGGACACAATCGGTCACCTCGTCGGCCACATCGGCCCCGCCCAGACGCTGACGAAGCTCGACCTCCGGGGCCGGATCGGCCGTTTCGTCGCCACCGGCACAGGCGGCCAGCGCCAGGCAACATGCGGCGAATCCGGCGGTGGCCCGGCAACGGATCCTCAATCGACTGCACTGGTGTGGCACCCTGTTCTCATCGGACACGGCATTCGAGCCGTGAGCGGCCGGTCGGACGTCACGGCCGGGGCACCGACCGGACGACGACCCGGACCCAGCAAGGAGCAGCCATGAAGTTGAACCTGTCGGCCGACGAGGTGCTGACCACCACCCGCTCGGTGCGAAAGCGGCTGGACTTCGACCGTCCGGTCGAGGCGACGACGGTGCTGGAGTGCATCGACATGGCCCTCCAGGCCCCGACCGGGTCGAATCGCCAGGGCTGGCAGTGGATGGTGGTGGCCGATCCCGACAAGAAGCGGGCCATCGCCGAGGTGTACCGAACCCACTTCGCCGCCTATGCCAAGCTGCCGCCACCGGACTACGACTCCGCCGACACCCGGGCCCGGCGCCGGGACCACGTGCGGTCATCGGCCAACTACCTGGCGGAGAACTTCGAGCGGGCACCGTTCATGGTCATACCACTGATCGCCGGCCGTCTCGGTCCGGGAGCCGGGACCTTCCAGCAGGCGTCGGCCTGGGGCTCCATCCTGCCTGCGGTGTGGAGCTTCATGCTGGCCCTACGGGAGCGAGGCCTCGGTTCGGCCTGGACCACCCTGCACCTGCCTGATGAGCGGATCGTGGCCGACCTTCTCGACATTCCGTTCGACGACTACACCCAGGCCGGGCTGTTCCCCGTCGCCTACACCAAGGGCACCGATTTCAAACCGGCACCCCGCCTACCGGCGGTCGAGCTCACCCACTGGGACACCTGGGAGAATCGGACCATCTGAGATCAGCGCAGTAGGCCGGCGTTCACCTCGATGAGCTGAACCCATGTACGGCCCGGGGTCAGCTCGATCACATCGCCATCGGTGGTGGTCAGGGTGGCCACGCTGTCGAGGCTGGGTCGGGTCCAGATGCCGTCGAGACGCACCCCGTCGGTGTAGACCGTGGCCGGTCCGGTGCCGACATACACGAACTCCGGCACCTGACCGCCGGAGGCGTCCACCATGCCGGTTCCGACCCGGTCGGCCTCGATCACCACCACGTTTACCGCCGTCACCGGTTCGCCCGTGTCGAGTTCATGGCGCTGGCCCCGCTGGTAACGGATCCACTCCTGGCCCGTCCATTGCCACGAGGCGGGGGAGGCGGCGTAGTCGATGGCGAACTCGTTGACCGACTCCCCCTTGGCCGGTTCACCGTCGTCCCGATAGGCGAACTGGGGTGGCGGCGGGCCTCCGAAAGCCGAGGCCCAGTGGGGAGCGGTGTCGGTGTAGAGATTGGAGGGAGCCCGTCGCTGTTCGTCACGCCAGTAGCCCGACGAGGTGCCGAAGCTGCGATTCTGGATGCGGGGCTGGCGACGGAGGATCATCTCGGTGATGTCGTTTGCCCCCGAGTACATGAGCAGCGGATCGCCGAGGCTGCTGATCAGGCTGATGTCGGTGGTGCGGGCCGACCGGACGGGTCCGACGATCGATGGCCGGCTGTGAAAGACGGCGGCAAACCGGGTCACACCACCTTCCACCTCCTCCTCGATGACGATATCGGCCGCGTTGAGGCCGGTCTGGGGGTAGGCGGCCGGACCGTTGTCGATCTTGACCACGGCAGCGGCCCGGTCGGGGACCTCGTCGCCGATGGCGTCGGCGGCCCGAACCCCGGTCAGGGGCAGTACACCGGGCTCCACCGTGGGCGGCGGCACCGCCGGCGTGACCACCATTTCACTGAGGCCGAGTCGGCCCAGCCGGCCGGCGTAGATGTTGTCCGGGTCGCCACCGGGCCATCCGACAATGGTGGTCACCGGGGGTAGGCCGCTACCGGCCGTGGTTGGGGTGGTTGAACGCCCAACGTCGTTCTCACCGGCACCGTCGACCGGGGCACTCGTACCGTCCTCGCCTTCGGACTCGGCGAACGGCAGGTCGTCGACCGATTCATCGTCGCCGGATCCACAGGCGGCCAGGACGAACAGAGCCAGAACGGCGGCCATGACGACGGCCGAAGCCGAGAATGGTCGTGGCTCCCCGGTGAGGATTGTGGGCGGCGGCTCGGCTGTGTCCTGTTCCATGACCTCTTCCGCGACTCAGCGGGTGGTGCGGGCTCCGTCGATACCTGTCGGCCGACGGACGCGACCGATGAGTCGTTTCGACTAGGCAGGAGTACCCAGTCCGGCTCTCCGGGCCGGGACAGGCCTACCTGATACGGCGATTGGTTGCGGCGATCAGCCGCCTTCGACCAGACGAAGGCCGGGGCGGTCCAGGGTTGAAGGTAGCTGAGCCGGGAGCCCCGGGCGCGGCAACTGGGCAACAAACTCGGTCAGGTGCCCGGGGAAGACGTGTTCGGCCATGAGAATAGGGTGACCCTCTCGGTCGAATGAGGTCCGCCTGACCACCAGGGCGGCGCTGGCCTCGGGGACATCCAAGAGGGAGGCGTCCTCGCTGTTCATCAGCTCGGCCCCAATGGTCTGGGTGGCACCGGCGGCCCGAACAGCCGGCAGATCGTAGAAGCTGCGTTCGGAGACGTCGGCGTGGGAGATGTCGGCGGCCAGATCGTCCCGGCACCACACGGTTACCCGGGCAAAGGGCGAACCGTCGACCAGGCTGAGCCGTCGAACCTCCAGCACCCGGGGACCGAGGACGGGGGCAACCGACGTCGGAGCGTCGACAAAACGGAACTCGAGCACCCGCCGCCGGTGGGGCCGGCCGGTCTCGGCCAGGCGACGCTCGATGGTGACAAGGGTGTCCAGGTGCTGCACCACCGGCTCGGCCGCCACCATCCAGCCGAACCCCTGGCGGGATTCGACCAGACCATCGGCCCGCAACTCTTCGAGGGCCTTGCGAACCGTGACCCGACTGGCCTCGTGCATCCGACCCAGTTCGGCTTCACTGGGCAACACCTGGCCCGGCCCGTACGTGCCACGCCGGATTCCGTGACGCAGGATCTCGGCGATTTCCTTGTAGCGAATACTTCTCATCTCGGCGATCGGTAGTCGGGGCATTGTCAGCCCACCCGACAACTTGTATTATAGTTGTATTAGAGCCCTGGAGCCAGTCACCGAAGGTACCACTACCCAATCGTGTCGGTTCCATACAACTTGGCCCGAAATCCCGGGGCATCTGCCATCGATCGGATAGAACCCACGAAGGCAGCCCGATATCGGCCGCTTCGGGCCATCACGTCTCATCATCCGTAACCCGACAGAAATCGAGGCAACCATGGCAGCCAGCGACACGCCCAAGTCCACCGTCGGACCCGAAACCCCGATCGAGCTGATTCGGTCGGTGTACGCCACACTGGATGAACGGGTCGGCGCCTTCCGCACTCGCGTCGGCCATCCCCTGACACTGGCGGAGAAAATCCTGGCCAACCATCTCGACAGGGCCGACGCCGACGTGGAACGGGGTGTCAGCTATGTCGACTTCCGCCCCGATCGGGTGGCCATGCAGGACGCCACGGCCCAAATGGCGTGGCTTCAGTTCATGACGGCCAAGCTTCCTCGGGTCCAGGTTCCGACCACCACCCACTGTGATCACCTGATCCAGGCCAGGGTCGACGGCAAACGTGACCTGCTGGCCGCTCTGGACGCCAACGACGAGGTCTATGACTTCCTGGAGTCGGTTTGCGCCAAATACGGAGCAGGATTCTGGAAACCGGGTAGCGGCATCATCCACCAGGTCGTGCTGGAGAACTACGCCTTTCCCGGCGGCATGATGATCGGCACCGACAGCCACACCCCCAACGCCGGTGGCCTGGGAATGGTGGCCATCGGTGTCGGCGGCGCCGACGCCGTCGATGTCATGACCGGTTTCCCGTGGAACGTCCGCTGGCCCAAACTGATCGGCGTGCATCTCACCGGCGAGTTGGCGGGTTGGACCGCCCCCAAGGACGTCATTCTGAAGGTGGCCGAGATCTTGACGGTGAAGGGCGGTACCGGTGCCATCGTCGAGTACTTCGGACCGGGGGCCAACTCCCTGTCGGCCACCGGCAAGGCCACCATCTGCAACATGGGGGCCGAGATCGGGGCAACGACCAGCCTCTTCGGCTACGACGAGGCCATGGCCCGGTACCTCAAGGCTACCGGGCGGGAGGCCACGGCCGACGCCGCCGGCGCCGTCGCCCATCATCTGCGAGCCGACGACGAGGTGCTGGCCGATCCCGAGCAATACTTCGACCAGGTCATCCACATCGACCTTTCCGAGCTCCGGCCCCATATCAATGGACCTCACACCCCGGACCTGGCCCGCGAGGTCTCGGCTCTGGGCGACGAGGCCCGGGAGGCGGAATGGCCCATCGAGATCAGCGCCGCCCTCATCGGCAGCTGCACCAACTCGTCCTACGAGGACATCACCAGGGCGGCCTCCATCGCCCGCCAGGCTGCGGCGTCGGGCCTGAAGGTCAAGACCAAGCTGATGATCACCCCGGGATCGGAACAGGTCCGGGCCACCATCGAGCGCGACGGGCTGCTGGCCGACTTCGAGGCCCTGGGTGCCGTCGTCCTGGCCAACGCCTGCGGACCCTGCATCGGCCAGTGGGACCGCTCCGATGAACGGGAACCCGGCATCCCCAACGTCATCGTCACCTCCTACAACCGCAATTTCCCCAAGCGCAATGACGGTGACGCCGCCACCCTTGCCTTCGTCACCTCGCCGGAAACGGTCATGGCCCTGGCCCTGGCCGGGACCCTCGACTTCGATCCTCTCACCGAGCCCCTGGTCAACGAGAATGGTGAGGAGGTCATGCTCGACGTTCCTCAGGGTGTCGAGCTGCCGGCCAGGGGTTTCGACGAAGGCGACAGCGGTTTCATCGCTCCCCCCGCCGACGGATCCGGCATCGAGGTCAAGGTGTCGCCCGACTCCGATCGGCTCCAACTGCTGGATGCATTCCCTGCCTGGGACGGCAAGGACTTCGAGAATCTCCCCATCCTGGTCAAGGCCCAGGGCAAGTTCACCACCGACCACATCTCGATGGCCGGTCCATGGCTGAAGTATCGGGGCCATTTGGAGAACATCTCCGGCAACCTCTACCTCGGTGCGGTGAGCGCCTTCAACGACGGCATCGTGGGCCAGGGTAAGAACCAGCTCACGGGCGAGATGATGAGCTTTCCCGACATCGCCGAGGCCTACCACAAGGCCGAACAACGCTGGGTGGCCATCGGTGACGAGAACATGGGTGAGGGCTCGTCCCGGGAGCATGCGGCCATGGAACCCCGGTTCCGGGGCGGCGTGCTCGTCCTGGCCCGCTCCTTCGCCCGGATCCATGAAACAAACCTGAAGAAGCAGGGCATCGTGCCGCTGACCTTCGCCGATCCCGCCGACTACGACAAGATCGGCGAGAACGACCGAATCGGAACCCGAGGTCTGGCCGAGCTGGCCCCGAATGAGCCGGTGACCGTCACCGTGACCAGACCCGACGGCGAGACCTGGACCTTCGAAGGCAACCACACCTTCAGCCCCGAGCAGATCGCATGGTTCAAGGCCGGTTCAGCCCTGGCCGTCATCCGCCGGCAGGTGGAGCGGGGCGAGATCGACTGAGCAGCCGACTGCTCTCGCCCCGCTTTCGCAACAACTTCTGACGAATCGGCACATCGCCGGGGTCACCGAACCCCGGCGACGGCCGCCCGTCACTCGGAGGCGGGCGCCTTGCCCGGCGGGTAGGTCAGGGCGACTTCGGCGTCGGTCGGCTCCCGCCGGACCTTGGCCTCATCGGGAAGCAGGTCGACGATTCGCTCCATGATCTCGGCCGTCGCCTCCTCCGGATCCTTGGATGCGGGGTGATAAGGTTCGCCCACCGTCACGCTGATGGTGGGCGGATTGGCCAGGTTGAGCACATAGGGCACCCGGCTGGAGCGGGGCCAGGCCTTCTCGGAGCCCCAGATCCCCACCGGAACCACCGGAGCTCCGGTCCGACGCGCCAACCGGGCCGCACCATAGCGCCCCTTGAGTACGGGATCGAAGAACTCGGGGCCACGGGGAATGGTGCCCTGGGGGAAGAGGGCCACCAGCTCGCCCGCGTCCAGCAGGCGAGCGGCTTCGTTCATGGGCTGGTCGCTGCCGCTTCCCCGGTCGACGCGCACGGCGCCCAGGGCTTTCACGATGGAGCCGACGACGGGGGCGTCGGTGACCTCCTTCTTGGAAAGGAACCGTGTGGGCCGGTTGCGGCGACTGGCGGCATGGGCCACCACCAGCGGATCGAGGTAGCTGCGGTGATTGGGGGTCATGATAACCGCCCCCTCGGCCGGGAGGTTCTCGATCTGCCGGATCTGGAAGTCGAGCCAGGGCCAGAGCTGGGGCCGGGCGATCTTGTTGACCACCTCCTGGAGTTCGATGCCGACCGGTTTGGGCACCCCCTCCGGGGCATTGAACCAGACCCGGGACCAGCCTCGGAGCACGGCGTAGGCGAAAAGCCGGGGGTCGGGATTGACCGCCACCGGATTTCCGACCTTGGACAGCATGGGAATGTCGAAGAAGCTGTCGGAGTAGGCATAGCTCTCGGCCAGATCGACCAGGTTGGCCCGAGCCCACGATTCGATCAGCCGGGCCTTGCCCGTCGACCAGACGAACTCACCGTCGATGGTGCCGTCGTAGCAGTTGTCGGGGCCGACCCGATAGCGGGTGGCCAGCACATCGTCGAAGCCCATGAGATCGGCGAACGGCTTGACCACATCAAAAGGCGTCGTTGTGGCCAGAACGATCTTGCGACCTTCGGCCTTGTGGTCCTCGAGCGTGGCTCTGGCGAACGGTTCGACCTGGGCGGCCAGGGCGGGGGCAAGATCGATGCCTGCCGCCCTGGTGGCCTTGACCGACCACCCCTTGGCCGCTCGCGCCCCTTGGCGGGTCAACAGCATCGAGGGCAGGGTCTCACCGAACAGATTGAACACGGCGAACGCCAGGCCCTCGCCGGGCAGCGACTCCTGACGCAACAAGCCGTGATGTCGCAGGGCCTTGGAGATGGTGGGACCGCTGGCCCCCAGCAGCAAGGTGCGGTCGAGATCGAAGAACGCAGCAGAGTTGGCCATACAAGGGCCAGTCTAATGAAGGAGCCGAAGCCGGGGCACATGAAGTGATGAGGGACCGGCACCGATGGTCAGCCGACCCCTTCACGCAACAGAGCCGGCCGCTGAATGCGACCGGCTCTGTCGTAAAGAATGCTCGGGCTGAAGGGGGGACATAGCCCGAGCTCGATGCAGTTGCTGGAGGGGGAACCAGACTGATCGATTACCCGAAGTCTATGACCGGTCCGGTGCATCTGCCAACTGGTTTCGGCAGATAATGCGCATCATTCAAATAGATCACTTCATCCATCACCATTGCAGTTGTGCCATCATCTCTGGCGATGGATCTACGACAACTGCAAGCCTTCCTGGCCGTTGTGGAACACGGCGGATTCACCGCCGCCGCCCGGGCCACCCACACCGTACAGTCCAACATCTCCACCCACGTCGCCCGTCTGGAGAGGGAGCTGGAGGCGACGCTGATCGATCGAGCCACCGGCAAACCGACCGAGGAAGGTGAAGCCGTTCTTACCCGGGTCCGACGGATCCAGACCGAGCTGGCCTCGCTCCAGGCCGACGTGTCGTCATTGCGGGGATCACCTCGGGGCACGGTGCGCATCGGGGTCATCGGTACCACGGCCCGATGGCTCACCCCGATCCTGGTCGAAACGCTGGCGGCCCAGTCCCCCGACATCCACCTCGTGGTGGCCGATGGCACCACTCGGGCCATCGAGCTGCGACTGCTCGGCGGCGAACTCGATCTCGGCGTCGTGGGACTGCCGGTCGATGATCCCGAAATCCGCACCACCGCGCTGTTCGACGAGGACCACGTGGTCGTCGGCCCCAACGACCATCCACTGGCCAAGCTCGAAGGGCCCATCGATCTGACCGAACTGGCCAAGTACCCGCTGCTGCTGGCCGCACCGGGCACACCGTTTCGCCAGGAAGTCGACGAGACGTTTCGAGCCCGAGGTCTACGCCCTCAGGCCAAGGTGGAGGTGGATGGTCTCCGCCTTCTGGCCTCACTGGCCTTTCAGGGCTTCGGTGTTGCCATCGTGCCCGCCACCGCAGCACCGGGCTGGGTCGGTGGGCCCTGGACTCGGCTGGCAGTCGACGGTTTGTCGCGACGAACTGTGGGCCTGGCCGCCCGACGTCGGGGAATGCCCACCGTGGCGGCCCAGGCCACGGTGTCGGTGCTTCGGGGAATCATCGCCAGTCACGCCGCCGAAGTACCCGGTCTTCACCCGGTGGGAAGCGGCGACTGAACCCTTCACCACACGACCCCGACGGCGGTAGCGTGGAGCCTCCATGACTGTGGTCCACTCAGCTGCCCGCACCTCGACGACATCGGCTCGAACCGTGGATCTGCACGGTCGCCGCGTGATGATGGTGTCGGTTGTCGGCGCGGAGGACGATCCGGAACCGGTGTTGACGGCCGAGGACGGCCGCACCCTGGTCGAAGCCATTCAGACAGCCCGACGCCAGGGCCTTCCCTTCATCATGATTCTTCGCACCACCGGTGTGTCGGTCAACGACGGTCTCGGGGCAGCATCGGCCTGGGCTCGGGCCGCTCGTGAGCTGGTCCGATCCAGCGGCATCATCCCAACCATGGCGGTGGCCGCCGGGCCCGTGGTCTCCGGCCCCGCCCTGCTGCTGGGACTGGTTGATCTGGTGGCCCTGACCACCAATGCCTACAGCTATCTGAATGGACCGAAAAGCGTCGAAACCTACACCGGTGTCCCCGTCTCGGCTCAGGAACTGGGGGGAGCGGGTGCCCATCTACGATCGAGTGGAGTGGCTTCGCTGCTGGCCGACTCGCTCGACGAGGCACTGGACGCCCTGGCTCACGTGCTCGAGTTCCTTCCCGACAGCGTCGACCACCTACCCCCCATCAAGGAGACCGCCGATCCGGCCGACCGCCCCACCCCGGAGGCGGCTTCGCTGCTCCCGGAGGCCGCACTGGGCTCCTACGACATACGCAAGGTCATTGGCACCGTGTGCGATGACGGTGAGTTCGTCGAGCTTCGGGCCTCGTGGGCCCCCAACCTGGTCACCGGTCTGGCTCGTTTCGGCGGTCTCCCCGTCGGGGTGGTGGCCAACCAAACCCAGGCCCTGGCCGGCAGCATCGACATCCCTGCGTCCCAGAAGGGTGCCCGGTTCGTGGCCATGTGCGATGCCTTCAACCTGCCGTTGGTGACCTTGGTCGACACCTCGGGTTTCCTACCGGGAAAGGACCTCGAGTGGCGGGGCATGATCCGCCACGGGGCCCAACTCGCCTTTGCCTACGCCCGGGCCACGGTACCCCGGGTCGGCCTCATTCTCCGCAAGTCCTACGGCGGGGCCTACATCGTGATGGACTCGGTCAACATGGGCAATGACCTCATGTTGGCCTGGCCCAGTGCCGAGGTGGCGGTGATGGGGGCCAAAGGAGCGGTCGAGATCCTTCACCGAAAGGCCACCCCGGACGAGCGGGCCGAACTCGAAGCGCGGTATGAGGCCACCTACCTGACGCCCTATCCGGCGACGGAACGGGCCTCTATCAATGCCGTCATCGATCCGGCCGACACCCGGCGGGAACTGGTGGCCGCTCTCGCCATGCTCTGGTCGAAACGGGAAAGGCTGAGAACGCGCCGGCACGACAACACTCCTCTCTGACCGCCGGGCACGATCCGCGGTGAACCGACCCTCAAGCCGGGCGGCCACTCGGCCGAAAACCAATCTTGGTGCCCAACTATGGTGGCAGGGGCGGTGAGCGCTAGATTCGAGCCTGCAGAGATCCATACCGTTTGTCGCTCTGTGTGCGGGCGAGCGGGTCGGGGACCACTGGTAGTGGCGACACAAGGGGGTGTGCGCCCAAAAAGGCTTCAACGCAAGCGACGAGAGAGGACTGCTGTGCCTGATTCGGTAACCATCACGGACAATCGCACCGGGAAGTCGTTCGACCTTCCCATCGTGAACGGTGGTGTCGACGCCAACGAGTGGCGCACCAACCTTCCCGGGGTTTGGTTTCTCGATCCGGGGTTCGGGGCAACGGCATCGACCGAGAGCTCCATCACCGACCTTGACGGGGCCAACGGTATTCTCCGCTATCGGGGCTACCCCATCGAGCAGCTGGCCGAGCAGTCGACGTTCCTCGAGGTCGCCTACCTTCTGCTGAAGGGCGACCTACCGACACAGAAAGAATTCGACCAGTGGGTGTATGACGTCACCCACCACACGTACATTCACGAGAACATGCGCAAGCGGTTCTACGAAGGTTTCCATTACGACGCCCATCCCATGGGCATGCTGGTGTCGGCAATCGCCGCCCTCTCCACCTTCTATCCCGAGGCCAAGGACATCGAGGATCGGGACAACCGGTTCATACAGATCAACCGGCTCATCTCGAAGGGGCCGACGCTGGCCTCCATGGCCTACCGAGCCTCCATCGGCATGCCCTTCGTCTACCCCGACAACTCACTCAACTACACCGAGAACTTCCTGTCGATGATGTGGCGGGTGGCCGAGCCCCACTACGATCCCGACCCGGTGTTGTCCCGGGCCCTCGACGTGCTGCTCATCCTCCACGCCGACCACGAACAAAACTGTTCGACCACGGCCATGCGGGTGGTGGGTTCGTCTCATGCCGATCCGTTCACCACCACCGCCGCCGCCACCGCCGCCCTCTACGGTCCCCGCCACGGCGGAGCCAACGAGGCGGTGATCCACATGTTGCGACGGATCGGTTCCTATGAGAACATCCCCGGCTTCATCGAGTCGGTCAAGAACGGCGAAGGCCGGCTCATGGGCTTCGGCCACCGGGTGTACAAGGCCTACGACCCCCGGGCCCGCATTGTCAAGAACCACGCCGACGACGTGTTCAAGGTCACGGGCCGGAATCCGCTCATCGACATCGCCCTCAAGCTGGAGGAGATTGCACTCGAGGACGACTACTTCAAGAGCCGCAACCTCTACCCCAATGTCGACTTCTACACCGGTCTCATCTACCAGGCCATGAAGTTCCCGATGGACATGTTCACCGTGCTGTTCGCCATCGGCCGCATGCCGGGCTGGCTGGCCCACTGGAACGAGTCGGTGGAGCAGGAGGCGCGTATATCCCGGCCCCGACAAGTCTACGTCGGGCCCGGCGAGCGCCAGTACATACCCCTCGATCAGCGGTAGGAGTGCCGACTGCCCGTCGGCTCTCAGCCGGTGATGTCGATCAGGATCTTGCCCACGTTGGCGTTGGCCTCCATGTGGCGGTGGGCGTCGGCGATGTCGTCGAGGCCGAACCGGGAGTCAATCACGGGAACCAACTGACCCGAGTCGAACAGGGGAAGCAACTCGGCGGCAACCCGCTGGGTCAGCGCCGCCTTTTCCTCCAGCGGCCGGGCCCGTAGCACCGTTCCGATGATCGAGGCCCTCTTGGGTAGCAGCAGACCGAGGGGAAGCTCAACCGTCTGCCGCCCCATGACCCCAACCTGGATAAGACGGCCGCCGACCCGCAGCGACTTGATGTTGTCGATGGTGTACTCACCGCCGATCACGTCGAGCACCACGTCGACACCACGCCCACCGGTGGCTGCGGCCACCTCGGCACGGAAGTCCTGGCTCCCGTAGTCGACGGCCACGTCGGCCCCCAACTCACGACAGCGATCGAGCTTGCCGGCCGATGCGGTGACGGCGATCCGGGCGCCGATGGCCTTGGCGATCTGGATGGCGGCCGTTCCCACCCCCGAGGCGCCGGCGTGAACCAGGGCCCACCGTCCGGAGGTCAGCCCGCCCTGGACGACCAGGGCGTCGAAGGCGGTGAGGAAGACCTCGGGGATGGCGGCGGCATCGGCCAACTCGATGCCGGCCGGCACCGGCAGCACCTGCCGTTGGTGGGCGGCCAGCCGCTCGGCGTAGGCGCCCCCACCCACGATGCCCATGACGGCGTCGCCGACCGACCAGTCGGTGACGGCGTGACCGACGGCGGCCACCGTCCCGGCGTACTCCATTCCCGGGATCTCGTAGGCCATGTCGGGGCCGGGATACAGGCCGCGCCGCTGCAGCAGATCGGCCCGGTTGAGAGCCGTGACCCGCACATCGACCAGGATGTCCTCCGGTCCGATGTCGGGCTCGGGAACGTCCTCGATGCCAAGCACTTCGGGGCCGCCGTATTCGCTCAAGACAACTGCACGCATCAGGTCAGGCTACAGGTGGCGGACATAGGCCAGTGGAGTGGTCGGGGCCGCGGCCAGGACCACCTCGGCGTCGACGGGGACGGCGCCATCGGGCGAAAGCAGGATGGGGTTCAGCGTCACCCGTTCCAGGCTGGATGTCTCCAGGGCGGCGTCGGCCAGGCTGGTGAGGATGGTGTGCAGATCGGCATACACCACGTCGGGGGCCGCTTCGGCGCCGATCGTCGTGACGAGACGGTCGACCATGGAGTCCACCCGGGAGTTCGCCACCGGCACGAAACCTCGTTGCAGGGCCTCGGTGGATCGCATGGCCGAACCGCCGTAGCCCACCGACAGCTCGAATCCGAAGGCTTCCACGGCCCGCAGCTCGATCCGGACCATGGCGTCGTAATCCACCATGCGCTGCACCACCACCGGCTCGGCCGCCTCCGGCCAGCGCTCGGACATCCGCTCATAGGCCGCCCGTAGCTCATCGGCGTCATGGACATCGATGGCTGTTCCCCCCGACTCGCCGACCGAGCGGTTCAACAGTATCGGGAGCTTGATGACCACCGGATATCCGACAGAGTCGGCCTGGTCGACGAGTTCGTCCACCGTACGACCCAGACCGTAGGGGGCCACGGTCAGGCCCAGAGCGTCGAGCACCGACGGCAGGCGGGGGTCGGCCAGGGTGATGGACAGCCGGTCCTGGTCACCCAAGAGATGCTCGAAGGTGGCGTCGGCGTCGACCGGGTGAGCGTCCTCGGCTTCGACGACGGCCTCCGCCCACCACTGCCCGTACCGCACGTATCGACCGAGCACATGGGCCGCCTCCTCGGGGAACGTGAAGTAGGGAAGGCTCGGCGATTCGGGAATCAGATCGGCCCCGGCGCCGGCCGGGTCGACGAGGCCGACGACGGCGAACGGCTTGTCGACCGAGCGATTGACCCGATCGGCCACCGCCTCCAGCTCCTCGACCGGAAGGTTCCCGGTCGGTGCGAGGGCCAGGATGATGGCGTCGACCTGCTCGTCGACCCCGGTGGCCACGATCAGGTTCTCGTAATCGCGACTGGTGATCTCCCGCGACACCGACACGGTGTCGAGATCACCGACCAGGATTGACTCGTCTCGAACCACGGCGGCCGCCGAATCCGGGACGACCACCTCGAGACCTTCCCGATGGCAGGCGGCCCGGGTGAGCCGGGCCAGTGAGCTGGTGTTGGACACGATGGCGACCCGAGGACCGGCCGGAACCGGCTGGGTGCTCAGCAGCGCGGCCTGGGCCGCCAGCTGGGACACGGCATCGACGAGGATCACCCCGGCCTCGGACAGGAGTCGAGCCAGGGCGGGATCGGCCGGCGCCACCGACACGATGGGCTTGGTCAGCGACACGTGGCGGGCGGCGGCAGCGAGGGCTTTGGGGTCACCGAACTCCTCGGCGTAGATGACGATGGCGGCCACCTCGTCCACCGTGGCCCAATAGATCAGCAGGTCCCCGATGGTGATATCGATCTGACGGCCCAGGCCGGCGACCTGAAACAAACCGGCGCCGGCCAGATCGAGCTGGTGGATCACTGCCGCGGCCAGGGGTCCGGACTCCGCAGCCAGAGCCACGGAGCCGATCGGCACCGGTCCGGGCAGGGCCAGAGCGTTGAGCGACGCGGTCTCGGCGGTGTTGGCCACGCCGAACGCACCCGGTCCCATCAGCCGCATGCCGAGATCCCTGGTCTGGTCCACCAGCTGTCGGGATCGGGCCAACCCTCCGGGGTCGAAGGCGCCGAAACCGGAGGAGATGACCACCAGACCTCCGACGTCGGCCCGACCACAGTCGGCCACCGCGTCGGAAACGAGTTCGGCCGGCACGGCCACGATGGCGAGATCGATTCCCCGGCCGTCGCCGAGCGAGGCGGCCGCCTCCTCAACCGAGGTGTAGGCGGGTACGCCGGCCACCAGGCGTTCGGACCCCACCGCTTTCGGGTTGATGGCAAGAATTCTGCCTTTGTAGGTCAACCGGGGGTCGACGTCGCCTTTCAGTGATCGCACCAGTTCGTGGCCGATGGAGCCGGGTCGGCGACTGGCCCCAACCACGGCCACCGTCCGCGGTTCGAGCAGGCGGGCCACCGATCGAGCCAACGACCGACGATGGCGGGACGCCATGATCGAGGAGGCCGAAGGGGTGACGTCGAGATCGATGTCAACCTCGATCAACCCGTCCACGAACCTGGTCTTGGTTTCAAGCCCGGCCTTGCGGAATACGGCCAACATGCGGTAGTTCTCCGGCAGCACCGATGCCGAGAGAGACCGGAATCCGGTGTCCCGGGCCGCCGCCGCCAGATACTCGAGCATCAGGGTTCCCACACCCCGACCATGGTTGGCATCGTCAACGAAGAAGGCGACCTCGGCCTGTCCCGGCTTGTCCCGCAGTGTCTCATAGAGAGCGACCGCCACCAGATGATTGGCCTCCATGACAACGAAGGCCATGCGTTTTCGGTAGTCGACCTGGGTGAAATAGTCGAGCTCCCTGTCGGTCAACTCGGGACGATGGCGAAAGAACCGGAAGTAGATGCTCTCCTCGGACTGTCGCCGGTGGAAGGCGTCGAGGGCGTCCCGATCCTCCGGCTTGATCGGTCGGATCTCGACGGTGCCGCCGTCGTTGAGCACACCGTGGGTTTCCCACTGGCTCGGATAGGCATCGATTGGCGGTTCCATGGTCAGGAGTGGAGCCTCGTTACGAAGTCGGCGGCGATGGGGGCGGCGACGGCGCCGCCGGAACCCCCGCCGTCGACCAGAACGGCGAAGGCCACATCACCTTGGAAGCCGACGAACCAGGCATGGGTCGCCGGCTGGTCACCCGAACCGTACTGTGCCGTGCCCGTCTTACCGTGCACGGGTCCCCCCGGAACCGGGGCGGCGGCCTGTCCGGTACCCCACTCGACCGTGGCCCGCATCATTCGGGTCAGCTGACCGATCAGGTTGGGGTCGAGGCTCTGGGGCGGAGAGGGAACGGCGGTGGTGTCGTCCATCACCAGTACCGGTAGCCGGTAGTTTCCGTCGGCCACCGCGGCGGCCATGACCGCCATCGACAGTGGGCTGACCAGGACTCGGGCCTGGCCGAACGAGGTGGCGGCCCGCTCCACCTGATCGGAGGGAACCGGTATCGATCCGGAGAAGGCCGGCATCCCCAGGTCGTAGGCCGCTGCAACGCCGAAGCGCCGAGCCAACCCCGGATAGTCCTCGCCGGCGATGGTCTCGCCCAGCAGAATGAACGACGTGTTGCAGGACTGGGCGAAGGCCTGGAGGAACGGCATCTGCCCACCACCCCAACCGTCGGCGTTGCCGAACCGACGGCCGTCGACCTCGAGTTCGGGCGGACAGTCGATGGGCTGATCGGCGTTGGCGCCTCGCTCCAACGCCCCGTAGGCGGTGATGATCTTGAACACCGAACCCGGTGGATACTGTCCGGTCAGGGCATGGTTGTCGGGCGATCCGAACGGACCGTTGGCCACGGCCAGTATCTCCCCCGTCGATGCCCGAATGGCAACGAGCGCACTGGGCCGATCGGTCAGATTCAACGCCCGCTCGGCCCGCTTCTGGATCTCGTAGTCGATCGTGGTCCGGATCGGCTCCCCGGCATCGGGCTCGGATAGGAAGACCACGTTGGCCGGATCATCGGACGGCAGCGGCGAGCCACTGCCGTCGGTCAGGGGAAACCGGCGGTCGATGCGAACCCTGAAGCCGGGCCGGCCGCTCAACTGATCGTTGTAGAGGGCTTGGAGCCCGGCCCGGCCCACGATGTCTCCGACCTGGAAACGATCCGGCTCGGCTTCGATGATGTCGGCCGTGGCCGGACCGACCCGACCCAGCACAGCCCGCCCCAGTTGGTCGTAGACGGCCAGCGGCGCCATCGTGTCGGTAAGCACCACGCCGGGCATGGTCTGCAACCGGGGAAGGATGGACTCCATGGTTTCGGGGCGACGCTGGGCGATGGCCAGCACCCGATCGGACGGCGAGCGACTGATGAGATCGTAGATCTCGCCACCATCGAGCTCGAGCAGCTGAGCCAGCTCGTCGGCCAGGGGTTGAATGGCAGGGGCCTGCCGTGACAGTACGCCGACCTCGATCACCGGCCGCTGTCCGAAAAGCTCCACCTCGTTCTGACCGATGATGGGCATGCGAGTGGCGGCAAGCCGTTCCCTCACCAGTCGGTCGCCGGGGGCCAGTGTCTGCTCGAGAATGCCGGGGCTCCAATCGACAAGCCATTCGGTACCGATCTGGACCACGGCGACCTCGCCGCTGGTGGTGAACTCGGTTCCATCCTCCAGTTCCCAGTCGATCGTCAGGATCGTCCGGGAGCGGACCTCCTCGATCGCCTCGGCCAATGCGGCCTCCACCCTGATGGTGTGTTGGCCCAGCGACTCGGTGATGACGGCGTAGTCGGCCGCCGCCTCGTCCCCGGTCTCGAAGGCGAACGGCACGTCGCTGAGCCGCCCTGCCGACAACCGGCGGGCAAACTCATCGACCGCGCCCTGAGCGGTGGCGGCCGGGTTGTCGTCGCCAGCGGCGACATTCGTGCCGACATCGGATACCGCCGCCGCCCCGCCCGACCCGTCGTCACCGGCCGTGTCGTCGGATCCTCCGACGGTCTGGTAGACCAGCAATCCGAGCACGGCCAACCCCAACACAGCACCGAAGAGCGGGATAATCCAATGGAGCGCGTCCAAATCGGCGTAGACGGCCGGGGATTCCTCGTGGTCGTCGTCGCCACCCGGCCCGGCGGCGAAGTCGGCCATCGGAAGCCGCTTCGTTCGATCGTCGGGAACTCCATCGTCCAGCTGATCGGATCGGATCAGCTGGTGATGGCCCCCACCCTGGTCCCGCTGGTTCGACTCGACCACTCTGTCATGGTAGCCAGACAGCCGCTGTCGATCGCTGCAGCGGGCCGAACGGCAGCGTCGATGTTTGCCGGAGGCAAACTCGCTAAGGACCCGCCATGCGGGTCCGACAGTGAGGCCGCAGGCCGAACGGCAGTAGCCTGGGGATCGATGGATCAAACGGTGCACGATCCTACGGGCCACTCACTGTTGTCGCGGGTGGTCACGCCAATGGTGTTGCTGTCCCCCCTCATCATCGGGCTGCTCCTGTTCGGGGTCGTCTACGGCTGGCGATCGTCGCAGGTGGCCGCCGACATCGACGGCCAGGCCCGGATGGTGATCATCGACTCACCAAACGGCGCCAAGGTCGTGCCCGATCGTTTGTGCCCCGATGCTCCGAACGAACTGGCCACCTTGACGTTTTACCGTCTCGACCCCGACGATCCGAGCCGGAAGAGTTCTATCTCGGGGTTGGGTTTCGATCGGGGCGTGATCGACCTGAAGGGCTGGCAGGAGGCCCCGACCGCAGAGGACGAGGCGGTGCAGATCGATCGCACGACGGGGACCGATGACGACCCGTCGACCGAGGACGGCTCCGACGCCACCCAATCCGATCCGGCAGACGACAGGGAGGCGGCCCGCGAGGGCGGCACCACAGCCGCAGCCTCCGACCCGGCGGCTCAGGACAGTCGGGATGAGATCACCCTGAAACTTCGCCGATCGGACGGAAGCTGGTGCGTGGCCGACGTCGTCGTCCGTTGATTGACCGGCTGGACCATTCAATGGTCCACGGCAACCGGATTTGATCGACCGGCACTGCTCCTGGTTGAGAAACCAACTCAAGTTTCTCGCGAATGTAACCGATGACAATCAGGTTCCATCGCCCCTTGGAAGGGAACCCATTGCGTATCTGGTTTCGGCGTTCGTTCGCCCTCATCGCCGGCTTGATGTTGGTTGCCGTCGGCACATCGGCAGCCTCGGCCCAACCCTCCGAACCCTCCCCGCCGGCGGTCACGGCCACGGCATCGACGCCGGGGTTCGCCAGGGGACACGCCGCCCTGGATCGCCTCGGCAACCGGATGGACGCCGTTGCCGCCGGCTACGGTTTGTCACGAGCCGAATTGCGGAGCATGTTCCTCGCCGATTCGACACTGGCCGTCGACGGGCGGCTCGAGTTGGCCTACTTCGATGTCCTGGGCCCCGGTGAGACTGCCGCCGAGGCCGCGACCGCGGTTGGATTCGAGCCGATCACCGGAGAGGGATCGCAGTTCGAACTCGCCAGCCTGCCCGGTGCCGACAAAACCATCTACCTCGACTTCGACGGTCACGTCACCACCGGAACCTCATGGAACGGGGGGTACGGGGTGGACGTCATCAACTCTCCCCCCTACGACACCAACGGCGACCCGACCACGTTCACCTCCGGGGAACGCAGCGTGATCGAACGGTCGTGGGCGGTCGTGGCCGAGGACTTCGCCCCGTGGAACATCAATGTCACCACCATCGACCCCGGGGCCGAGGCCCTGCGCGACAGCGGCTCGGGCGACACCAGGTGGGGCATCCGGGTGGTCATCACCGCTGACACCTTCGCCAACTGCGGCTGCGGCGGCCATGCCTACATCGGCTCGTTCGACGACACCACCGACGAGCCGACCTTCGTCTACAACACCTCGTTCGTCGGCGTCTCCGAAGCCATTTCCCACGAGGTCGGCCACACCATGCTGCTGGCCCACGACGGCAACGCCGGCTCGAGCTACTACACCGGTCACGGCAGCGGCGAGACTTCCTGGGCCCCGATCATGGGGGTGGGCTACTACGTCAACGTCAGCCAGTGGAGCAGGCAGGAGTATTACGGGGCCAACAACAACACCGACTCGGCCAACTACGGCAACGGGCGGGACGACGTCGCAATCATCTCGTCGCTGACCAACGGCAACGGATTCGGCCTGCGGCTCGACGATCATGGCGACAACGCGGCATCGGCCGGAATCATCGCCCCGAGCCCCGAGGTCAACACCGGCATCATCGGTACGAGGACCGACGTTGACACCTTCCTCTTCGCCACCGAGGGTGGAACGGCCGAATTCACCGCCACTCCGGCCTCCCAGGGCGCAAACCTCGACATCGCCCTGACGGTGCGGGACTCTGCCGGCACCGTCGTCGGCTCGGCCGACAACCCGGCCACCCTGGCCTCGAGCCTCACACTCTCGCTGCCGGCGGGTACCTACAGCATCGAGGTCGACGGTGCCGGGGTCGATGATCCGGCCGCCGATCCGCCCTCGGGCTACACCGACTACGGCAGTCTGGGTGCCTACACCCTGGTCGCCGCCTTCGACGCCGCTCCCCCACCACCGCCTCCCCCGCCACCGCCGCCGGATCCTGATCCCAGCAGTTCGTCGGCCGAAGGCGAGTTGCCGGTGGCCGGCAACGCTGTCGGCGACTACACCGCCACCGTCGCCACCGATGGCGTGGTTCAGACCATCACTGAATCCGAATCCGGTGGAAAACGAAACCTGCGCCACGACCTGCTGGAACATCGGTGGTCCATCCCGGCGCCCGACGGCGTCCAGACCTTGACGGTCGCCGGTGCCGTGACGGATGGCGGTGATGACGACGACGGCATATCGATCGAGTGGTCGACCGACGGCTCCAGCTGGGTCCAGCTCGGCGTGGTGCGCGGCTCGTTCACCGAGTCGTACCTACTCGGCAGCCCAACCGGCACGGTGTGGGTCCGCGTGGTCGACACCGATCGTGGTCGGGGCCAGCGCCGCTTCGATTCGGTGGCCGTCGACCTGCTCCGTGTCGACGGGGAGCCGGCCGGCGAACCGACCGCGGCCGTGGTCTCATCCATGACCGTCTCCACCGTCTCGGCCGGTCGGGGTTCGAGCTACGGACGGGTGTCGATCGAAATCGGCGACGATCTCGGTCAGCCGGTGCCCGGGGCCGACGTCACCGTGTCCTTCCGCGGTGACTTCAGCGACGCCAAAACCGTCACCACCGACAGCCTTGGCCGCGCCGTGTTCACCACCACCACCGCCGCGCGCAAACCAGCCTTCGAGGTCTGCGTAGCCAATGTGGTGGCGACCGGACTGAACTACGCCTCAGGCGAGATCTGCCGGTCC
>JAHEJM010000038.1 GCA_024638815.1 Acidimicrobiales bacterium
GCTCCCGCCACACATCGCTGAACGTCGGGTCTTCGCCAAGCTGAAAAATGGTCGAGGCGGCGCTGTGGTACCAAGACTCGGCCGGTCGCGTGGAGAGGACGACAACAGCGTCTGGAAACGCCCGCACTGAGCTCCGGCCAGTACGCGGCATCAGTGAAGTCGAGCTGGGCGACGTAGCCGGCGAACAACTCCTCCCAGGCCGGCGCCTCACCCCGCAAGACTGGGGCCCACAACGGGAGATGTCGTTCTGGGTCAGCGAGCACCTCCGACATGTGGTGACAGCGCCCACCCAGAAGCCGTTCCAACGCGACCTTGAGTGAGGAGGTGCCCGTCCGTCCGAGGCCCGCCCCTACGACTCGCAGCGTCATTCACCGATTGTAGTCAGGTCGAGCTCGACCCGAATGCCCCGCGATTTGGTCGCACATGCTTGTCGGTGCGGCTCAGGGTCAGCGACGGGTCCAGCGATCGGCCCCTTCGCACACCACCCGGCGACACCGAAGATGTGCCGTTCCACGCGATGGTCGAGGTGTGTAGTGGCGAATCCGGACCAAAGGCCTCGGCCAGCGTTCGCCGGGCCCTCCCTCGTCACCGTGCCTATCGGATGCTCCGGCACTCCCAAATGGATCGCGCGCCGACTGGGTCGACGCCCAAGTAGCCTACTCCCAGAATCACTGGCCACAGCCGGGTCGTAGGCGACCTGGAGCCGGCGAGATGGATTGGATTGTGGGAGAGCGCTGAGCCTTGGTGTCACCGGTTCGGCCTCGTGGCTACCAACTGGGAACGAGCGGTCGAATCAATTGGCTGGCCCCCGCGTTGTAATGTGGCTATAGTTGGAACATGAATGTAGCTACATCTCGTGTCGAGGTTGGGATCCGTGATTTGAAGAACAGCCTCAGCCGGTATATCGAACGCGTTCGCCAAGGCGAGGAGGTCATCGTGACCGATCGCGGTCGTCCGGTAGCACGGCTGTCGTCTCTCGATCATCCAAGCGATCTACTTGCCGAACTAGTCGCATTAGGCGCGGTCCGCCCACCGAAGAATGCGGGGCGTCATCGGCCGGACAAGCGGATCAAGTCGAAGGGGTCTGTGAGCGATCTGGTCGCCGAGCAGCGTCGGTGATCACCTATGTCGATACCTCTTCAGTGCTGAAACTCGTGATTGACGAGCAAGGTTCCGAAGAGGCTGGGTTGATCTGGGACACAGCAGATGCGGTTGCCTCGTCGAGCCTTGTCATCGTCGAGGCGATGGCAGCTTTGGCCGCAGCGACTCGCGGCGGTCGGCTATCTGGCTCGCAACACCGCAGAGCAAAGAGAAACATCTCGGTGCTGTTCGACGAGATGAGCCTGGTCCAGGTCACCGAGGACCTGGTTGTCGAGGCAGCGGATCTAGCCGAGGAGGAGGCACTTCGAGGATACGACGCAGTCCATTTGGCTTCCGCGCTGCTCGTCGACGCGGCTCTCCTGACGAGTGCCGACTCCGATCTGTGCGACGCCGCCAGCCGTCGGGGATTGCACGTCGCCAACCCGCTGACGTTCTGACCGCCGATTCGGTCTCCCTTTGGTCAGTCATCGGCATCGTGCACAGGAGCGACTCTGAACACCCGCTCTATCGCTGGTCGGGATGGGGAGATTTGAACTCCCGACCCCCTGCTCCCAAATCGTGATCGAACTTGCCGAGCGAGGTCGCCGCCCGCTTCGCTACGTGACCTGAGCGCTAATCCCTGCTGAGAAACGCTCGTCGCCGCTAGCGATCGTGGCTACCAGTTGGGCTACCACTCCGGTAGCTGTTGGGACGCAAACAGCCGACCGTCACCCGGATTCCGCGGGCACGATGGTGAACGCATGCACGTGCGCTGGGCGGACGACTCCGAAGTGGCGTTGATCGAGAGTAGCGATCGTGGATTGGCCGAGGCGCTCTGCGAGGGCGATGACACTTGCGTCGGTTCCGCCGAGTGGTAGGTCGGCATAGGTCGCAACGAGCTCGGCAATTCTGGCAAGGTCGTCGGCGGTCAGATTCTCAACGGTCAGGTCGCCTGCGGAAATGGATTGGAAGAACCGTGCCTCGGCCTCGGGGCTGATTCGTCGACCGATGAGGTACGCTGCTTCAGCTACGACGAGTGGCGTCGTATGGAGCGGCTCCGAGGATTCGGTGAGGAGGGCGACGCAGGCAGAGTGATCAGTGTCCGCCAAGTCGGCAGCAGCGAGTAGCGGCCCCGTGTCGACAATCAGCACCGGTCAGTCGCGCCCGAAGCCCTCGGCTAGCATCTCGTCGGCGTCAGTGGCTGATCGACCGTCGGTTGACGAGCCAAGTGCAACGAAACCGAGCTTCTTTGCCTCTGTTGGTGCGTCGGCGCCATCTGGGAGCGCCGATGCCAGTTCAGATACGACTTCGTCGAGGCTGAGCCCGCGACGCTCGGCCTCAGCCCGCAGCCGGGCGAGTACGTCCTCTGGAAGATCGAGCGTGACTGGCATATCAACATTCTAGACCAAGTCTCAGGACTCGAAGTGGTAGCCATTCGGGGCGACCACTTTGGCTACCAGCCGTATTACGAGCCCCGAAAACCCGCTCTATCAGTCGGGATGGGGAGATTTGAACTCCCGACCCCCTGCTCCCAAAGCAGGTGCGCTAGCCAAACTGCGCCACATCCCGGATCGACAGTCCACTCTACTCCGACCCAGCGGGACGCGGACCTCCGATGTGGACCCCACCTCCAACCCGACCCCATCCGAACTCCGAGCCTGCCCCGACCCCCAAACGGGTCGTCCGGGGCTCAAAGTTCGGAGGGGGGAGTTGGGTTGAGCGAAGTCGGGCATCGCAATCCCGTCCGGGACGTCCTGGGCCAGAGCTACACTTCATCATGTGAGATCCACTGTCGAGGCCCTCGAGGGCAACAAAGTCAAGGTCGTGGTCGAGGTCGAGGAGGCGGAGTTCGAAAAGGACCTGGACGCCGCATTCGCCCGGTTGGCCAAAGAGGTCCGCCTGCCCGGTTTTCGTCCCGGTAAGGCGCCCCGCAAGGTGCTGGAGGCCCGCATCGGTCAGGGCTACGCCCGGGACGAGGCGTTCCGTGAAGCCCTGCCCACCTACTATTCCAAGGCCGTCATCGAGCATGAGGTCGATGTCATTGCCCCACCGGAGATCGACATCACCACCGGCATGGAGAACGGCCCGGTCACCTTCGATGCCGTGGTCGAAATCCGGCCGTTCGTGACCGTCGACGGCTACCAGGATCTCGAGGTCGAGATTCCGTCGATCACCGTGACCGACGAGGAGGTCGACGAAGCCGTCGATCGCCTTCGCAGCCGGTTCTCCGAGCTGCAGACCGTGGACCGGCCGGCTGCCGACGGTGACACCGTCACGATCGACATCGCCGTGATCCATGATGATGCCGAGGTCCCGGGCATGACCACCGACGAGTACTCGTACGAGGTGGGCTCCGGCGCCACGGGCATCCCCGAGGTGGACGAGCACCTTGATGGTGCCTCGGCCGGCGACGAGCTGGAGTTCGAGGCGCCCTATCCCGGCGACGAGGATGGTGAGGAGCCACCGCTCGAGTTCACCATCACGGTCAGAGAGGTCCAGGAGAAGGTCCTGCCCGAACCGACCGACGAGTGGGTGTCCGAGAACACCGAGTTCCACACGCTGGGGGAGCTGCGGGCCGACTATCGATCGAAGATGGAGCGGTCCCGCATCATGAACGCCCAAACCACTCGACGCAACAAGATCGCCGAAGCCGTGGCCGAACTGGTCGATGCCGACATGGTCCCCGAGGCAATGGTCGACAGCGAAGTCGAGAACCGCATCCAGGACATGGCCATGCGGCTGCAGGCCCAGGGCCTCAGCTTCGAGCAGTATCTACAGTTCAGCGGCCAGGACCGGGACGAAATGCTGGGTGAGATCCGGGAGTCGGCGGGGACGTCGGCCCGACTGGATCTGGCCTTGCGGGCCATCGCCGCCCAGGAGACCATCGAGGTCACCGACGATGAGATCGAAGAGGAGATCGCCGACGCCGCCCAGCGCTTCGACCGGCCGGCGGCCGAATTGCGGGACGAATTCGCCGAGCACGGCCATTTACCGTCGGTTCGAGCCGATCTGTTGAAGAGCAAGACCCTCGACTGGTTGATCGAACGAATCGAGGTTGTCGACGAGGATGGCCAAGTGGTGGCCCCCGATGCGCTAGAACTACCGGAGGAGGAAGAGCCCGCCGATCAGCCCGGTGACGCCGTGGCCGATTCGGCAGCTGACTCAGCGGAAGCGCCTGTCGAGGGTCGGGACAATACTGAACAAGACAGTGCCGCAGTCCAGAATGACGACATTCCGGACGATGAACATCAGGACGACGCCGTCCTGGACGAAGAAGAGTAGAGAGCCAGAGTGACCAAGTACGCACCTACCGCCAGCTACACCATCCCCACCATCTACGAGGACACCCCTCGTGGCACCATCGGCCGCGACCTGTTCTCATCGCTGCTCAAGGACAACATCCTGTTCCTGGGCACCCCCATCAACGACGATGTCGCCAACCTGGTGTGCGCCAAGCTGCTGCACCTGGAGTCGGAGAACCCCGACCGCGACATCAGCCTCTACATCAACAGTCCTGGTGGCGATGTGAACGCCATGTTCGCCATCTACGACACCATGACCTACATCAAGCCCGATGTGGCCACCATCTGTTTCGGCCAGGCCGCCTCGGCCGCCGCCATCCTGCTGGCGGCCGGTGCCCCGGGCAAACGTCTGGCCCTGCCGAACGCCCGCATCCTGCTCCATCAGCCCTACACCGGGGCCCAGGGGCAGGTGTCCGACCTGGAAATCGCGGCGGCCGAGATCGAGCGGCTCAAGCACTCGCTGGAGAAGATCCTGGCCCATCACACCGGTCAGCCCATCGAGAAGATCGAGCAGGACACCGACCGAGATTTTGTCATGACTGCGCACGAGGCCAAGGAATACGGCATCATAGATGAGGTGATCGCGGAGCGGAACGCCGTTGACTCCTCCGGCCCGATTCGAGCCGTGGAGTCCTAGGGGGAATCACGTGGCCAAGTTCGGTGAAGGTAGCGAGCTCCTCAAATGCTCGTTCTGCGGAAAATCGCAAAAGCAGGTGAAGAAGCTCATCGCCGGTCCCGGCGTCTACATCTGCGACGAGTGCATCGATCTCTGTAACGAGATCATCGAGGAGGAGCTGGCCGAAGGCACCGAGCTGAACTTCGACGAGCTGCTCAAGCCCCGTGAGATCTGCGAGTTCCTCGACAACTACATCGTGGGTCAGGACGCGGCCAAGAAGATCCTCTCGGTCGCCGTCTACAACCACTACAAGCGCATCCAGTACGGCGGAGTGTCCGGCAACGAGGTCGAGCTGGCCAAGTCCAACATCCTCCTGATGGGTCCCACAGGGTCGGGCAAGACCCTGCTGGCCCAGACCCTGGCCCGAATGCTCAACGTCCCGTTCGCCATCGCCGATGCCACCGCCCTCACCGAGGCCGGCTATGTGGGCGAGGACGTGGAGAACATCCTGCTCAAGCTGATCCAGGCCGCCGATTTCGACGTCAAGCGGGCCGAGACCGGGATCATCTACATCGACGAGATCGACAAGATCGCCCGCAAGAGCGAGAACCCGTCGATAACCCGTGACGTCTCGGGCGAGGGCGTGCAGCAGGCCCTGTTGAAGATCCTGGAGGGCACCGTGGCCTCGGTCCCACCCCAGGGAGGCCGCAAGCACCCCCATCAGGACTTCATCCAGATCGACACCTCCAATGTGCTGTTCATCTGCGGTGGTGCCTTCGCCGGGATCGACGACATCATCGAGAGTCGCCTCGGGACCCGAACCGTCGGCTTCTCCTCCGAGTCGGCACGGTCGGAGAGTCCGGTGGTCGACGACCTCTACGCCGAGGTCAAGCCCGAGGATCTGCTCAAGTTCGGGCTCATCCCCGAGTTCGTTGGCCGTCTCCCGGTCATCGGCACCGTGACCAGGCTGACCAAGGATGCGCTGGCCGAGATCCTGGTCGAGCCCAAGAACGCCCTGACCAAGCAGTTCCAGAAGTTCTTCGAGATGGAGGATGTCGTACTCGAGTTCGAGGAGTCGGCGCTCGACGCCATCGCCGGGCAGGCTCTGCTACGGGGCACAGGGGCCCGCGGGCTGCGGGCCATCATGGAGGAGGTGCTGCTCGACGTCATGTACGACATCCCCAGCCGGGAGGACGTCGGTCGCTGCGTCATCACCGACGAGGTGGTGATGGAACGGGTCAATCCGACGTTGATCTCCCGCTCCGACGAGGAGCGGGAACAGCGCAGGGCCGCCTCCTAGTTTCGCTTGACCCGGCCGTCGAGACGCCGGGTTGGGGCCTTCGGCAGGAAGGGGTGACTCGTGGACTACCGGGGCGCACTCAGTTATCTCGACAAGCACACAAACCTCGAAGGTGGACGTGCCGGTCGGTTCACCCCACCGATGCCGGTCGCCGGTCACACCGAGGGATTGTCGTTGGAATCGATGGCCGAGCTCATGGCCGCTCTCGGCGACCCCCACCGATCGTTCAAGTCCATCCACATCACCGGCACCAATGGCAAGGGTTCCACGGCCCGGATCACCGCAGAGCTGTTGCGGCACTCCGGGTTGTCGGTCGGCCTCTACACCAGCCCCAACCTGGAGCGCATCAACGAGCGCATTGTGTGGGACAGCCGTACCATCCCCGACGACGAGTTCGCCCGAGTCGTCGGCCTGCTGGCCGAGATCGAACCGTTGCTGGCAACCACACCGAGCCGGTTCGAGCTGCTCACCGCAGCGGCGTTCGTCTGGTTCGCCGAACAGGCGGTCGACGTGGCCGTGGTCGAAGTGGGCCTGCTCGGTCGCTTCGACGCCACGAACGTGGTCGAGTCGGAGGTGGCCGTCATCACCACTATCGGCAAGGACCACACGGCGGGAGGGGACGGTTGGCGCACCGAGGTGGCGGCGGAGAAGGCCGGCATCATCAAACCCGGTTCCCATGTGGTGCTCGGGTCGGCCATGGGCGACCTGCTCCCGGTCTTCACAGGCGAGCCGTCGGCCGGACTGTGGCATCGGGACAACGAGTTCGATGTCGAACGCAACGAGGTAGCGGTTGGTGGACGGATCATCGATCTCCGGACGCCGCACGGACGGTATCTCGATCTGTTCGTGCCCTTCCATGGCGCTCACCAGGGGGACAATGCGGCGACCGCGGTTGTTGCCGTCGAAACCCTTCTCGGTCGAGACCTGGATCGGGAGCTGGTTGAGCAGGCCCTGGCCACCGTTGAGTTGCCGGTTCGATTCGAAGTGGTGGCCGCCAATCCCATGGTGATCCTCGATGGCGCCCACAATCGGCCCGGGGCCGAGGCCGTGGCGGCGACCCTTTTCGATGGTTTTGCCCGCACCGGTTCGTGGATTCTCGTCGTCGGACTGCTGGTTGGGCGGGATCCGGTCGAGCTATTGGAGGGCTTTCGGGCCGACCAGTTCGACGCAGTGATCTGCACCCAGGCCGATTCGTCGCGGGCGGTTCCGGCCCATGAACTGAAGGATGCGGCCGAATCGCTGGGTGTGACGGCCCAGGCTGTGCCGTCGTCGGTGGACGCCTTGTCGCGAGCGGTCGCCGTCAGTTCCGAGGACGATCTGATTCTGGTGTCGGGCAGCCTGTATGTGGTGGCCGAGGTTCGCTCGGCCCTGCTGGCCGCCCAGGGACAGAGGCCTCCGATCTGACCGGCTCCGCTTTGGCAGCCGGTGCTACTCGACCAGACGAACCGGATCGCCCCTCATCTCCACCGACCAGTTCGTGCGATCGGTGGGGGCGGTTGCCGTGTTGTACCGGGCCGTCCACCAACAGCTGCCGCCGCAGCTGTAGGTCGCCGGGATCTCGATTCGCACCTCAACCATGTGGTCGTTGAAGTTCGACGAGTTCCGTGTGTCGAGGCATGGATTGCCGCCCACTCCGTTCCAGGAACAGGTTCTGTTGTGGGGTTGGAACGCGGTTTCCCAGTAGCCGGCTTCGGTCATGAGGTTCAATGACGTGTCGGCGTATCGCCACTCGAACGGCACAGCCGTACCATCGGGGCCGGCGATCTGAATGTTGTCGACACCCTCGGCCGCATCGAACATCCGGATGAACATCGTCCCGCCCCGATGGTAGTCGGGCACCTCGGTCAGGAAGAACTCCGTTTCGTCGTTCGGCAGATCTCGATACAACGGCAGCCATTCCAAGGCGTACAGATTGGGACACGTGGGATCGGCGTTCGAGAAGGAGCACAGCTCGGTGGTCGCGTTGCGCGTCGCCTTGAGCGAGAATGAGTTGACATAGGTCTCGGCCCAGTACGGGTCGCCGGGATCGAGATCGGGTGACGCCGGGTTCCTCGCGTTGAGCTGCACATAGTAGAAACCACCGTCGATGCCGACCGGGGCGTTCGACAGTAGCGGCCACCAGCCGTCACCGTTGGGGCTGTTGGCGATGCAGGCGTTGTCGGCCAACAGACCCTCGGCGATCGGGGAACTGGTGTCAACGAAGGCTCGATGGGCCAGACTCGTGCTGGGACCGTAGATCCGGTAATGGATTCGAGGTGCATTGGCGTTGTCGCCGGTGGCAATCGATCCCGAACAGCCGGCCCCCGGCTCGAAGATGGATATCGTGACCGGCGGAGAACCGGGTTGGGCCTCGACCACGAAGACGTAGGCATCGGGGTCGAAGGTGGGGTTCGGCTTGGCCTGAGCACTCACCTGTCCAGGATTTGGTCCACACAGTGTCCAGGCGTACGTGCCCACCCCGACTCGGTACCCGGAGCCGAAATGGTCGCCGTGCTTCTTGTCGAGGCAGTAGGCGTTCAATGCCAGCCAGGTTCCGTCGCCCGGCATGCCTAGATCCGCCGCCGGAATGGTGCCGGTGCCGAGCCCGGAGGTTGGGTTTCCGAGGTGGATGTCGCTGGCGAACTCGGCCAGAGCGAATCGTTCCACCACGATCCCGTCGGTCACGACCTTGCCCAGGAACGACTCTTCCTCGTTTCGTATTCGGACCTCGACGGCACCGGGCCGGGCAATGGTGACCTTGATCTGTGGTAGGGGACCGGTCTCGAAGTCGGTGTTGTCGTTGGGAGTGGCGTCGGTGAAACCGTTGCGGGCGGCAACCGCCTTCGCCTCAACCACGGCGGCGTCCGAATCGGGAAGGACGAGCACGGCAGCGGTTGCTGCCGCGTCGGCCGCCCGTTGAGCCTTCTGGCCCTGTACGTACCAGAACCCTATGTCGGTGGCGAAGGCGGCGAAGACAAACAAGGGAATGATGAGCAAGGCGGTCTGGGCCAGGATGTAGCCGCCATCGTCTCGCACGAGCCGCAGCCCGAGCCGCAGCCTGTCGAACAGCGATGACGAGCTGGACGAATGAAGTACCGGCACACGAAACATCAGGGTGCCTCCGGCTCGGCCCGCATGACTGCGGTGTCGTGCATGTCGAATGTGAGCGGACTGAACAATCCGGTCAACGAGGGTCGTTGGACCTCGACCAGCACCCCGAGATAGACGGGATTGAGTAGATCGGTCGTGCGATCGCCCGGGTCCCAGGATCCCTGACTGAAGGTGGTGAAGTGGGATTCGTCATAGACCGAGCATTTGCCCTTCTTTCCCGGCGGATTGGCGGGCACACAGGGCCCGTCCATCGCACCGTCGGGGGCGGCGGCATCGTAGATGACGATGCGAACATCGGCGGTTGTCAGGTCACCCAGGGCGGCCTCGATGGCTTCGACGATTCGGACGTCGGCGTTGGGATCATCGCTCATCTGGGCCGCCACCCTCGCCCCGGATCGGGCCGCCTGGGTCACCAGCTGTGAGTCGCTCCATGCCGTGCCCAGCTCGAAGGTTCCCAGCCCGATGGTGGCCAGCAGCAGCGTCACCAGGGAAAACTCGATAAGGGCGGCGCCCCGATCGTCGGTCAGCCTCCGATGGAACCGGCTGCGTAGGCGACCGACATCCGGGTGGTCGGGACTCGTCGTCTTCTTGTTGGCGGTCATCGTGAATCGGGCTCGATGCGGAGAATGGTGGTGGAGCCGAGCTGTGCCGGTCCGGTGAAGATGTTGGTCAGATAGCTGTGGGTCGTCTCGACGTGGACGCCGATGTAGTCGGGCCCGGCCGAGGCGCTTGCTTCTCTCGTTGCCGGACACCAGCGGTGGTCGAGGGAGCCGCAGCGGAAGTTGCCGGCGTCGTTTCCGAGATTGTCATCGAGACTGGCGAAGAAGTCCGCAGGCTCGTAGTGATTGCACAGATTCTGCTGAGAGGCGGTGCGGCACTGATTCGGCACGGTGTCACCCGGTCCTGATGCCTTGAAGACGACCACATACTCGAGCGATTCGAGACCCATGGCCGCCAGGCCGTGTTCGACCGATCGCAGGATGTAGAAATCGGCCTCCGGGTCACGGCCCTGGGTGCTGGCCGCTCGGGCCGCCTGGCGACTCGCGTTGTCGGTGGTGAGCGAATCCCGGAACAGCAGTCCGACCTCGAAGACGAATAGGATCATGGTGAAGAACAGTGGCGTGATCAACGCCAGCTCGACCAGAACCGCCCCACGTTCGCTCCCGAAGCGCCTCGAGCGGCGCGAGCCGTCGGCCGAAGCCGGAGGCGCCGACCCGGCCCTGTTGCGGAGCCGAGCCATCACGGGTTCACCCAGCTGGGCGGATCGGGCAGGCTCGGACTGATGTCGGCCACCCGCTCCGGAGGCTCACCGATGTCATCGCCGGTCTGGCTGAGATAGCTGCCGGAGGTTGTCGTCAGAGTGTTCAGCGCCGCCAGGGAACTCAGCAACACGAGGGCCAGGGCCATGGCGTATTCGATCGTGGTCGCCCCTCGATCGCCGGATTCTCGGCTGCGTGCGTGCATGACGTTCAGATCGTCCCCCTCGACAGGGTGCTTGAACAGATCGGTGGTTCTGCCCACGCATGGAGACAGGTGCTTGTAGGTCGTTGCGCCCACCGGCCCTGTTTCGTTGCCCAAGCCGGTGTCCGAAAGGTTGGCGGCAAGCGCTAGCCTCCATCCGGTGACTCGTACCTTCATCATCTGCAAACCCGATGCCGTCGAACGGGGCTATGTCGGCCAGATTCTCGATCGTTTCGAACGCAAAGGCCTCAAGCTGGTGGCCGGAGAGTTGCGTCAGGTCGAAGAGGACACCCTGGCCCGCCACTACGCCGAACACGTGGAGAAGCCGTTCTACCCCGAACTGGTGGCATTCATGAGCCGAAGCCCGGCCTTCGTCGCCGTGCTCGAGGGACCCCAGGACACCTACGCCATCGTCCGCACCCTCATGGGTCCCACCAACCCGGTGGACGCTCCTCCCGGCACCATTCGAGGTGATTTCGGCACCATCCTGACCGAGAACCTGGTTCACGGTTCCGACTCGCCGGAGTCGGCCGAGCGGGAGATCGCCATCTTCTTTCCCGGTCTGGCCTGACCGGGCGCCCATCCCGTCACGAGCCGCATTCCCAAAGCCCGGGGTCGGAACCGATAGGGTTGAGGAGGAATGAGCAGTGAGGTTCCGCGATGAGCTCGGTAGTCAGCACGGTTTGGCCACGGTTGGAGCCTCTGCTTCCCCGGGTACAGAAGCCGGCCCGATACATCGGCTGTGAGGACGGAGCACGGTCGAAGCCGGTTGACCCGTCGTTGGTCAGCTGGTGTTTCACCTATCCCGACACCTATGAGGTCGGCCTCCCCAATCAGGGTCTGCAGATCCTCTACGAGATCGTCAACGAACGACCCGATGCCCGGGCCGATCGGGCCTATGCCCCGTGGACCGATCTCGAAGAACTCATGCGCAGCCAGGGGATCCCACTGTTCTCGGTGGAACACCACACCCCGGCCAACGAGTTCGATGTGCTGGCCTTCAATGTCTCGGCCGAGCTGACCTACACCAACCTCCTCAACTGCGTCGACCTGGCCGGCATACCGGTCCGGTCGGCAGATCGGGCCGAGCAGGACGCCTTGGTCATGGCCGGGGGTCACTGCACGTACAACCCGGAGCCCCTGGCCGACTTCCTCGACGCCATCGTCCTCGGTGACGGTGAGGAGGTGGTTGGGGAGATCACCGCCGTCCTGGCCCGCTTCAAGCGGCCGGATGGCAGCCGTGATGGTTCTCGGAGGGAGATTCTGCGGGCTCTTGCTCGAATCGAGTCGGTGTACATCCCGTCGCTGTACACGGTGCACTACGACGGTCCGGTGGTGGCCTCCATCGACCCGATCGACGACCAGATTCCGCCCCTCATCGCCAAACGGACCATCGCCGACCTGGCCGAGTGGCCCTATCCGAAGCAGCAGCTTGCTCCGCTCACCGAGGTGGTCCACGATCGGCTGAACGTGGAAGTGTTTCGGGGTTGTACCCGAGGCTGCCGCTTCTGCCAAGCCGGAATGATCACCCGCCCGGTCCGGGAGCGGCCGGCCGACCAGGTCCGCACCATGGTCGCCGACGGGCTGCGTCGCACCGGCTACGACGAGGTCACGTTGACGTCGCTGTCAACGGCCGACTTCAGCAACGTCGAGGACGTGGTCACCGATCTGATGGATGACGGAGAGCAGGCCGGTTGTGGCCCTCTTTCCGTCTCGCTGCCCAGCCTGCGGGTCGACGCCTTCGGTGTCGGAATCGCCGCCCAGCTGCAGCGGGCGAAGCGGGGAGGCCTGACTTTCGCCCCCGAGGCCGGCACCTGGCGCATGCGTCGGATCATCAACAAGCTGATTCGTGAAGAGGACCTGTACGAGGCGGTGGATGCCGCCTTCTCCCAGGGCTGGAAGCGGGTCAAGCTCTATTTCCTGATCGGGCTCCCGTCGGAGACCGACGAGGACACGCTCGGCATCGCCGAGCTGGCCAGGAACTGTGTGGCCATCGGCAAACGGCACAACAATCGGGCCGGCGTCACCGCCTCCATCGGCGGTTTCGTCCCCAAGCCGTTCACCCCGTTCCAGTGGTTCGGTCAGAACACGTCCGAGGAGCTGCAACGGAAGATCAACCTGCTTCGGGACGCCACCAACAAGACGAGGGGCGTACAGCTCAAATGGCACGATCCCAAGGCCAGCCTGGTCGAGGGGATCGCCAGTCGAGGCGATCGTCGCCTGGGCCCCGTGCTCGAGCAGGTGTGGCGTAACGGCGGCGTTTTCCAGGAATGGTCCGAGCACTTCGACCTCCGGCTCTGGCTCGACGCCATGGACGACCACGGTCTGCGTGTCGAGGACTACGTCTACCGGCACCGCACCGAGCATGAGGTGCTGCCGTGGGACCATCTGTGGGCCGGTCTTCACAAGGACTTCCTGTGGCAGGACTGGCAGGACGCGTTGGAAGAGGTCGGGCTCGAAGATTGTCGATGGACGCCGTGCTATGACTGCGGGGCCTGCACCGGCTACGGCGTGGAGCACGTGGTGGCCTCGGCCACCCCACCGGCCGGAGGTAGCCAGGGCACCGGCCAGGACCTCGGTACCGGCGCTGCGGTTCCCGTGCTCCTGATATCCAAATCCGATGCCCTCGTGGCAGCATCGGCCCCGGTCGAAAGCATGGTTTCCCGGTGACCCGACCCGACCGCGTCCATATTCGAATCCGATTTCGCAAGGCTGGCAAGATCCGCTTCGTCAGCCACCGAGATGTGGCCCGCCTCTTCGAGCGGGCCCTACGAAAGGTCCGATTGCCCGTGGCCTACAGTGAGGGCTTCTCACCACGGCCGAAGCTCAGCTTCGGTCTTGCCCTCAGCGT
Organism: Acidimicrobiales bacterium; assembly: GCA_024638815.1. Classification (GTDB taxonomy): domain Bacteria; phylum Actinomycetota; class Acidimicrobiia; order Acidimicrobiales; family SZUA-35; genus JAHELU01. The sequence goes on from JAHEJM010000038.1 coordinate 13,701, forward strand.
GGCTCACGAGTCGGACGCCGAGTATCTCGACGTCGAACTGATCTCAGAACCCGACATCGAGTCTCTGCCCGCCGCCCTGTCCGATGCACTACCCGACGGCCTCGACGTGACGGCCGTCATGGTGCTGGAGCCGGGGACGGTATCACTACAGCAAGCAATCACCAGTTGCATGTGGCGCATCGAGGTACTCGGTGCGCCACCCGACACGGTTTCGGCAGCAGTAGCCGACGCCCTGTCCGCCTCCGAACTGTGGCTAGAGCGTGTTCGGAAAGGCAAATCCTCCACGGTCGACGTCCGCCCGACGATTCTAGAATTGTCCGTCGGAGGGCCGACAGACCATGGAACGCAACTCATCGCCGAACTGGCCACCGAATCGACGTCCCTCCGCCCGTCCGAACTCGTCGTAGTTCTCGGGATCGCGGGGCTGACCGAAGGCCGGGTTCGGCGCACCCATCAATGGACTACTGTCGACGGCGTTCGGAGCGAACCGGTGAGCCCTCCGAACCCCTCGACCGGGCACGAGCAAGAACTGTTGCGTGCCTCATGAGAAGGGATCTACCACTATGTCCGATGCCTCGGAGAGCGGAGCTGCTCCCGTTGATCGTGCAACCAAGGAGAACACGCCGAACGTAGCGCACGACGCCAAGAAGCCCCCGAAACCACCGGATCGCCCCAAAATAGGCGATTCCAGACCCGCCCCCAAACTACCCGACTCCCAGGAGTCGGGATCCGGCAACCGTCGTCGTCGACGTCGCCGCAAGGGATCATCCGGGTCGTCCGACGGCAACCAGTCGAAGTCGTCCCAATCGGGATCGGCCGGTTCAGGTTCGGCGAATTCGAGCGGGAGCGGCTCGTCCGGAGGAGGACGGGGTCGATCGCGTTCCCGTCGCCGCAACCGCGGAGGCTCCCGGCGGACCAAGCAGCATGAGCCGGTCGGCCATGTGGTTCCCGAAGGCGAGTTGGAGCTGGATGAGGAAACGCTCGAACGCCGTCGAGGCCGGTCACGAAAGGGCCGCCCGGTTGGTCGCTACCTGATGGTCGTGTCCAAAAAGGCCGACGCCACCCACATCGCCATCCTCGAGGGCCGGACCCTCATCGAGTACTACGTGTCACGACCGGCCGACGACGTTTTCCAGATCCACGGCAACATCTACCTGGGACGGGTGCAAAACGTGTTGCCGGGAATGGAGGCCGCCTTCGTCGACATCGGCACCCCGAAAAACGCCGTGATCTACCGGGGCGATGTGCAGTACGACAAGGACGACTTCGACGGCAGCACAGGCCAGCCCAAGATCGAGCAGATGCTCAAGGCCCGGCAACCCATTCTGTGTCAAGTAACCAAGAACCCCATCGCCCACAAGGGTGCCCGCCTGACGACCGAGGCTTCGCTCCCGGGTCGTTTTGTGGTCCTCGTGCCCAACAGCACGACCTACGGCATCTCCAAACGACTGCCCGACAACGAACGGAAGCGGCTACGCCAGATTCTGGATCGCATTCGTCCGGCCGAGCACGGTCTGATCGTGCGAACCGCAGCCGAGAACGTCACTGCGGCCGAGATCGAGCGCGACGTGACCGGCTTGTTGGAGCAGTGGCGCCAGATCGAGGCACTGTCCAAGAAGAGCCCGGCTCCGTCGCTCCTGTACCGGGAGCCGGACATGTCGACCCGGGTCATTCGTGAGGAGTTCAACAAGGAGTACCGGGGCGTCATTCTCGACGATCAGACCCTCTACCAGGAGGTGGCGGATTATGTCAACGCCATCACCCCGGCCCTGGCCGATCGGGTCGAGTTCTACGACACGTCCGAGGAGAGCCTCCCGCTGTTCGAGCGCTATCACATCCACGAGCAGCTTCACAAGGCGCTGGACAAGAAGGTGTGGCTGCCGTCCGGTGGTTCGCTGATCATCGAGGCCACCGAGGCCCTGACCGTGATCGACGTCAACACCGGCAAGAACGTGGGCAAGTCCAATCTGGAGGAAACCGTCTACCAGAACAACCTCGAAGCGGCCGAGGCCATCGCCCATCAGCTCCGGCTGCGGGACATCGGTGGCATCATCGTCATCGACTTCGTCGACATGGAGAACAAGAAGAATCGGGACGAGGTCATGAAGGTGTTCAGGCGAGCGCTGAACCGGGACAAGACAAGGACCCAGGTCTTCGACATCTCGGCCCTCGGACTGGCCGAGATGACCCGGAAGCGTATCGGTGAAGGTCTGCTGGAGTCGCTGTCGGTGCAGTGCCCTCATTGTGACGGTCGAGGCATTGCCATCTCGTCCGTGGTCGATGACAAGGCCGACGGCCGAGACGATGACCGGTCCAACGACCGGCGACGGTAGATCGGCGACGACAAAGTGGACAAAGCCGTAGGGGACCCGTCCTGGAAGCCGGTAGCATTGACCCGTTATGTACGCAATCGTTGCCACCGGTGGCAAGCAGTACCGGGTAGAAGAAGGTCAGAAGCTACAAGTCGAGCGTCTCGGTGATGCCGGGATCGATGTGGAGCTTCGGCCCGTCATGTTGGTCGACGGTGACGAGGTGTTGGCCACCCCGTCGGCGCTCGAAGGCGCATCGGTGACCGCCCGGGTCGTCTCGGAGTCCAAGGGTCCCAAGATCGACGGCTTCACCTACAAGCCGAAGTCCAACAACCGCCGTCGCTTCGGTCATCGCCAGACCTACGCCACCATCGAGATCACAGGAATCACAAAGGGCTGACATGTCAAAGACCAAAGGTGGCGGTTCCACCAGGAACGGCCGTGACTCCCAAAGCAAACGACTGGGTGTGAAGGCCTATGACGGCGAGTTGTTGAGCGCCGGCTCCATCATCGTCCGCCAGCGGGGAACCAAGTTCCATCCCGGCCGCAATGTGGGCAAGGGCGGCGACGACACGCTGTTCGCCACGGCCGAGGGCCGGGTCAAGTTCGGCTACCGCAAAGGCCGGCGCCTGGTCGACGTCATCAACGACTAGCGTCAGGTCCTCCGGCCTCCGGGCTGGTACCTGGCACGAAGTCGGCGGCGGACGCCCCTGCGGCCGGTCGCCCTTCCCCGTGTCCAATTTCGTAGACGAATCCAACCTGTGCGTCCGGGCCGGCGATGGAGGCGCAGGTTGTGTCTCTTTTCGGCGTGAGGCCCATGTTCCTCGGGGAGGCCCCGACGGTGGCGACGGTGGCGACGGCGGCAGCGTCTGGTTGATCGCCGATCGCAATGTGGCGTCGCTGCTGGCGTTTCGCGACTACCCCCACCGCATCGCCCGGAGCGGGACCCACGGCCAGGGGGCCAAGCGCCACGGCAAGAAGGGCGACGATCTCGAGGTCAGGGTGCCGGAAGGCACAACGGTGCACGACTTCGAGACCGGAGAAGTACTGGTCGACCTGGTGCATCACGGCGATCGGTGGCTGGCTGCAATCGGCGGGCAGGGAGGCCGGGGCAACGCCCGGTTCCTGTCCAACCGCCGTCGGGCCCCGGCATTCGCCGAGCAGGGAGAGATCAGCGAGAACATCTGGTACCGGTTGGAGCTCAGACTCATGGCCGACGTGGCCCTCGTCGGCTTCCCTTCGGCCGGCAAGAGCACGCTGATCTCGGTACTGTCGCGGGCCAAACCGAAGATCGCCGACTATCCATTCACCACCCTGGTTCCCAATCTCGGTGTCGTCACCGTCGACGGTGAGTTCGAGTTCGTGGTGGCCGACCTGCCGGGCCTGATCGAGGGCGCGTCGGAGGGCCGTGGTCTGGGCCTGCAGTTCCTGCGCCACATCGAACGGGCCCGAGTGCTGGTCTACCTGATCGATCTCAGCTCGGTCGACGGCCCTTCACCGGCCCGGCAGCTCGAGATCCTACGCCACGAACTGGAGAACTACAAGCCTGATCTCCTGGCCCGACCCTCTCTGGTGGCGGGCTCGAAGTGCGATGTACTCACTCCGGCCGACTGGGGTGAGGAACTGGAGGCGGCCGGCGGTGTGGATCTCGCCATCTCCTCGGTCACCAACACCGGGATCGACACCCTGAAGTGGAGACTGGCCGAGTTGGTGAAAAAGGCCCGTGACCAGGAGCCGGAACGGGAGGGTTTCGTCATCCACCGGCCCGAACCGGTCGGTTTCCAGGTGGGTCGAGACGACGACGGGACGTGGCGGGTGTCGGGCCGGGCGGCGGAACGAGCGGTCGCCCTGTCCGATCTGACTGATGTCGGCGCCTTGCACTACGCTCAGAAACGGCTCGAAAAGCTCGGAGTCAACCGGGCGTTGAAACGGGCCGGTGTCCGCCAGGGTGACGAAGTGAGAATCGGATCGTTCGCGTTCGAATACGAAGAGGATCGGTAGAACATCCGTTCGGCTTGAGGTTTCGTTGAAGGTAGTAGTCAAGATAGGATCGTCGTCGCTGACCACGGTAACCGGTGACATCGATCACCGGGCCGTGGCCAAGCTGTGCGGTGAGGTGGCGGGACTGATCAAGGACGGCCACCAGACCGTCGTGGTTACCAGCGCCGCCATCAGCGCCGGGCTGGGCCCGCTGGGATTCTCCAACTCCAACCGACCCAAGGAGGCTGACATGCTGCGGGCCGCCTCGGCCATCGGCCAGATTGCGCTGATGGCCACCTACAAGGGTCACCTTGCGTCCAACGGCCTGACCGCCGGTCAGGTCCTGCTCGCTCCCACCGACTTGTGGTATCGCAGCCGCTACCTGAAAAGCCGGGGCACGCTCTACGCCCTGCTCAGCCGGGGTGTGGTCCCGGTCATCAACGAGAACGACGCCGTAGCCGATGACGAGATCCGATTCGGCGACAACGACCGCCTGGCCGCCCTGGTCGCTCACCTGATCGATGCCGACTGTCTGGTCCTGCTGACCGACACCGCCGGGGTCTTCACCGCCGATCCCCGTCGTGACGCCAACGCGTCACTCATCGAGGAGATCATCGAGATCGATCAGCATCTGGAGGCGGTGGCCGGTGGGCCGGGGACGACAGCCGGCCGAGGGGGTATGGCATCCAAACTGGCTGCGGCCAAAATCGCGGCCTGGTCAGGGGTGGAAACCACGATCGCCCAGTCCGATCGCCCCAATGTGCTGGTCGATGCGGTGGCAGGAGTGAACGGGGTCGGCACCGTGTTCCGGCCCCACAGCCAGCGACTGCCGGCCCGCAAGCTGTGGATCGCCTTCGCCCTGCCGCCGAGCGGTCGACTCATCGTCGACAACGGGGCCCGGGCTGCGCTGGAGAAGCATCAGCGTTCGTTGCTGGCCGCCGGGGTGATCACAGCCGAGGGGACGTTCTCGGCCGATGACGCCGTGGAGCTGGTCGACGAGCAGGGGTCGGTGTTCGCCAAGGGCTTGACCCGCTGGCAGCGCAGCGAGATCGACAGCCATGCCGGTTTCAACAGCCACGAGTTCCCCGACGGCCTGGCCGAAGAGGTCATTCACCGCGACGATCTGGTGATCCTGCCGAGCTGAGATCCCCGGGATCAGGTCGCTTGTGGCTATCGATCCTGTTGCCGTCGATCAGGTCTGGCCCTCGGCCGTCGTGGGCTCGGAGATCGCCTCGGCCGTCGCGGCCGTGTCGGCTGGGGCGGCTTCGAGCCCTAGTTGGGAGCGAATCTCGCTGAGTCGGGCCTGGGCCTCGACATTGAGTGACGCTTGCTCGACCTCGAGCATGCGACCCTCGATGGAGCTCTCCTGGAGCTCGGCCGCGCCCTTGGCCCTGGCGTAACGCTGCTCGACCTTGTTACGGACCTCCTCCAGGGTGGGCACATCCTGGCCGACCTGCTCGGTGAGCGAGGTCATGGCCGAATTGAGCTGCTCCTGCATCTTGGCCTGGTCGAGCTGGGACAGGAGTTTTTGGCGCTCGCCCAATTTCTTCTGCAACATGTTGGAGTTCTGATTGACCGCGGTCTTGGCCTGATCGGCTGCCTGGGTGGCCTGGAGATGCAGGGTCTTGAGATCATCGATCTCCCGTTCCAGGGCGATCATTCGGTTGGCGAACGATTCGGCGGTCTGGGTGTATTGGAGGACCTTTTGCTGGTTTTCCCGTTTTTGTGCGTCATCGGCCATCATCACCGCTTGCCGGGCGTTGGCACTGACTTTTTCGTAGTCCTCCATGACCCGATTGAGCTTGATCTCGGTCTGCTTCTGGTGGGCGATGACATTGGCCGCCTGCTCCTTGAGCTGACGGTGTTGGGTCTGCGCCTCCTGAATGGCCTGCTCCAACTGGATCTTTGGATCGGCCCGGGCCTCGAACTCTCCCGAGAGCTTGGCCGCCCAGTAGTTCCACCAACGACGAAACAACTTAATCATGGTGTCGATGGTAGTCGCGATGGAGGCCTAACACCCTGAATCCAAAGCATTGCACCGTAAACTCCGGCCCCGGCCACGGCGGTCAGTACCGCATCGACGGGCGAGGGCACGGTCAGCCGGGTGGCGGCGGCCATCACGGCCGCGGAAACGGCCCCGGCCACGGTTACCGGTCGAGCCCATCGTGACGAGACGGCTTGGGCTCCCGACGGCCCGAGGGCGGCCCGCAGCCGCAGCCGGAGGAGGATCCATTCCACCCACGCCGCCAGCGACGAGCCGAGCCCGATTCCGATCACTCCGAGGTGGGGTGCGATGTCGGCCGCCGTGCGTCGTTCCAGAGGCACCCGCTCCCACAGCGGCCAATGGGGCACGTCACCGTAGGCGACGATGTCGGTGCCGTCGGGGCCGCCGAAGGTGAGCCAGTCGAGCTGGAGCATGAGGAGGTAGCTGGCCACCACACTGACGGCCAGCCGGATCACGGCGATACGGGCCGGTCCCCGGACATCGCCCAGGCTGTAGAGGGTGTTCTGGGTCACCCGGGCCGTGATGGCGGCCGGCAGGCCCAGGGCCAGGGCCATGAGCAGGTAGCCGATGATCAGCGTCGACGCCGGATCATCCAGACCCCGATTGAACAGGCGGGACAGCCAGCCGTAGAGAGCGTCGGCCCACACGGGACCGGCGGCCAGGTAGGCGGCGGTCACGAAACCCGACGGCACCAGCACCCGGCGCAACGCCGGGGCGATACGGGCGGCCAGGGCGTCGAGGTGATCGGATCGTCGAGACATTTCGGCCAACTCGGCGGCGGCCACGCTGAATCCGAACAGGGAGATGGGGGTGATGTAGAGGGGCAGGGCGAAGAAGTAGGTGGCCACCGCACCGCCCACCAGCAGGGTGAGGAAGAAGGTGTCGATGAAGCTGGAGATCTGGACCACACCCCTTGCCCCCACGGCCGGTGCGAAGCGGCGCAGCACATCATTGACGGCCGGAGTGCGAGTCAGTCCGACCCGTAGTGACGGTGCGAACCGTCGAACCCGGGGGAGCTGCACCGCAACCTGGAGCAGACCTCCCACAACCACGGCCCAGGCCAGGGCCACAACCCCGTCGGTTTCGCTCCACGCCAGCATCGCCGCGACCAGCAGGGCTGCGATCTGGGCCACATTCCAGATGACGGGAGCCACATAGGACAGGAAGAAGCTGCGGTGGCTGTTCAACACCCCGAGGCACCAGGCCGAGATGACCAGGAAGCCGATGCCGACGGTGGTGATGCGGAAAAGGTCGATGGTGAGCTCGTAGCGTTCCGGGTCGTTCTCCCAGCCGGTCAACAGCCAGACAAGGGGTCGGGCGGCCAGCACGGCGAGGAGCACGACGACAGCGGTGGCCAGGGCCAGGATCGACAGCACCGTCCCGGCCAGGGCGCTGGCCTCCTCCTCGTCGCCCTCCTCGACCATGCGGGCGTAGACGGGGATGAACGAGGCCGACAGCGAGCCTTCACCCAGCAGGTTCTGCAGCAGGTTCGGCACACGCATGGCGAACCCGAAGGCGTCGGTCACGGCGCTGTTGCCACCCAGGACCACGCCGACGACCACGGTGCGGGCGACCCCGGCGATGCGGGACAGGAAGATACCGGCCGCCACCAGGGTGGCGCCGCCCCCGAATCTAGGCCTGCTCGGTGATTGGATCATCCGACCCGTTGTCGCCCTCCAGACGCAACTCCCGATCCGATTCGGTGGGTACCGAGGCGATGTCGGTGGCCTCCAACGTGGTCAGCTGTTTGTCGCTCGGGTCCTCGATCTGGATCAGGCGGTGGGCGTGGCGGGACACTGCCGCTTCGAACAGATTGCGGGCCAGGCGGCCGTTGCCGAACCCATGGCCCCGTTCGTGGGCGGCGAACCAGGCCTCGGACGCCTCCTTGGCTTCGTCGGTCAGCTCATAGGTGCCCTTCTCGGCGATCAGCAGCAGGATGTCCACCAGCTCGCCATTGCCGTAGTCGGGGAAGTAGATGGTCTTGGGAAAACGGCTCTGGAAACCGGGGTTGGTGGCCACCAGCTCCTGCATCTCCCGGGGGTAGCCGGCCAGGATCACCACCATGGAGTCACGCCGGTCCTCGACGTTCTTCACCACGGCGTCGATGGCCTCCCGACCGAAGTCCTTCTCACCACCCCTGGTGAGCGAGTAGGCCTCGTCGATGAGCAGCACCCCGCCGTCGGCCTTGTCGAACACCTCGGTCACCTTGGTCGCGGTCTGACCGACGAAGCCGGCCACCAGGCCGGCCCGATCGACCTCGACCAGGTGACCCTTCTCCACCACCCCCAACGACCGGTAGATACGGGCCAGCAGCCGACCAACCGTGGTCTTGCCGGTACCGGGGTTGCCGCTGAAGATCAGATGCTTGTTGCTGTCGACCACGGGCAGGCCCCGCTGTCTGCGCAACTCCTGGACCCGAAGCAGGGCCGACAGGAGACGCACCTCCTCCTTGACCTCGTCCAGCCCGATGAGGGCGTCGAGTTCGACCAGCACATCCTCCAAGGGCTCGGGCGGCGGCAGCTCCTCCTCGGGTTCGACTTCGGCCGCCAGGGCCCCATCGGCCGGGGAGACACCCTGGGCCCCCGGCTCCGGTCGAGGCGTGGCGGGACCGGGAAGCGCAGCCATGAGCAGCCGCTGGAATTCGACCAGGGCCTTGAGTTCGTCGTCGGACGGGTAGTGATCGAGCGACAACACGGTGTGGGCCAGCGTCATGGCCTCGTCGTAGTAGACACGGGCCAGCGCCGTGCCTCGGGTGGTGTCGACCTGGCGCAGGGTGACGAACATGTCCGACGGTTTGTTCAACCACTGCCGCTTGCCCTGAACCAGATCGTTTCGGCGGATGGCATCCGGCGTGGCCATGCCGGGAAGCAGATCATGATGGGCGAAGGCGGCGACCAGGGCCCACAGCTCGTCGTCGGTATGTCGGTTGTCGGAATCGATGAAGGCCACGGCAAGATTGAACGCCTCGACCAGGGCGTCCCGATGAAGCTTGGACTGGTCCACCGTCGTGCCGGCGGCGGCTCGGCGCAGGGCGCCGCCCAGGGCTTGGGTGAAGCGGTCGACTGCTCTGGTGAGTCCTCGGTCCATGGCTGTTCCGATCGTAGTCGTGGTTTGCCGCTGCCCGCCGCCCACCGTCGCCATTTCGAGCCCGTCCGTGGCCACCACCGGGGCGAATGATTGACCCGTTGGTTGTGCACTCTTGTACCGTTGATGCCATGACTCATCGCTTCGAATCGATCGACGCCGTCCGTGAAGGGCTGGGCGAGGTCGACTATCTGGCCGACGACTCCACCTCCGGCATCGTCTACCTGGCCGATCGTCTGGAAAAGCCGGTGCTCGTCGAAGGCCCGGCCGGCACCGGGAAGACTCAGCTGGCCAAGTCGGTGGCCGAGATGAGCGGGGCTCGCCTGATCCGGCTCCAGTGCTACGAGGGCCTGGACGAGTCCAAGGCGCTGTACGAGTGGAACTACAAGAAACAGCTCCTGCGCATCCAGGTCGAGACCAACGAGGGCGACCCGTCGTGGGCCGACATCCAGGACGACATCTTCTCCGACGAGTTCCTGCTGCCGAGGCCCTTGTTGGAGGCCATCACGGCCGATGATCCGGTGGTGCTGCTCATCGACGAGGTCGATCGGGTCGAGCTGGAGACCGAGGCCCTCCTGCTGGAGATCCTGTCCGACTACCAGGTCTCCATCCCCGAGTTGGGCACCATGGAAGCCAGGCAGATCCCGCTGGTGTTCCTGACCTCCAACAACACCCGGGAGTTGTCGGAGGCGCTCAAGCGGCGCTGCCTGTTCCTCCACCTCGACTATCCGAGCATGGAGCGGGAGAAGGAGATCGTCCTGACCAAGGTGCCCGACATCTCCCAGAACCTGGCCGACCAGGTGGCTCGGATCGTCCGTTCCATCCGCCAACTCGAGTTGAAGAAGCACCCGTCGGTGTCGGAGACCCTGGATTGGGCCCGGACCCTGGTCCTGCTGGGAATCGGCACCATCGAGGAGAGGCATGCTGTGGAGACGGTGCACATTCTGTTGAAGTACCGGTCCGACATCGAGAAGGCGATCAAGGACTTCACCGCCAATTCGTCCCAATTCGAGGCCACCCAACCGGCGTCGGCCGCCGGCTGACCATGGCAGACTCCACCGGCTCCGATGTGGCAACGGTAGACGGGACGGCCGCGAAGGCCGATCACCAGGCTCGACCGATCTTCGATCTGATCGAAGGATTCGTCCACGAGTTGCGCAACGCCGGGTTGCCGGTGTCGTTGTCGGAGAACATCGATGCCACCGAAGCGGTGCGACACATCCCCATCGAGGACCGCAACGCCTTCAAATACGCGCTGGCGGCCACGCTGGTCAAGAACGACGCCCATTGGAAAACGTTCGAGACGCTGTTCGAGGTCTACTTCTCGCTGCGGGGTCGGGAATACGCCCTCGATCCCGACGCTGACGACCCGTTCGGAGATTTCGATTTCGACGACGATCCGTCGCAGATGCCCCAGGGCGACGGTGGGCAGGGCGGGGGAGACGGGCTGTCGCCCGAGGAACTGGCCGAGTTGCTGTATCAGGCCCTGCTCAACGGTGATCAGACCTTGATGCGGGCCATCGCCCGTCAGGCGGTGAAGCGTTTTGCCGGAATGGAGCCCGGTCGCCCGGTGGGCGGGACCTATTACCTGTACCGGACCCTGCGCAATCTCGATCTCGACTCGGTACTGGAACGGCTGATGGATCAGGCCAGGAACAAGCCGGAGGAGGCGCTGACCCCGTTCCAGGAGCGTCTGGAGCAAGATGAGTACGAGGATCGTATCGACCAGCTCCGCAAGGAGATCGAGGCCGAGATCCGGCGTCGGCTGGTGGCCGACCGGGGTGCCGAGGCCATGGCCAAGACCCTGCGTAAGCCGCTGCCCGAGGACGTCGACTTCATGCACGCCAGCCGGGAGGAGATGGTCATGCTACGGCGTGCCATCTACCCCTTGACCCGGAAGCTGGCGGTGCGATTGGCCCGCAAACGGCGTCACAAGCGCAAGGGCCCCCTCGATTTCCGCAACACGGTGCGCCATTCGTTGAGCTACGGCGGAGTGCCGGCCGAGCCCAAGTTCCGCCACCCCAAGCCGGCCAAACCTGAGATCTTCGTGATCGCCGACATCTCGGGTTCGGTGGCCGCCTTCGCCCGGTTCACACTCCATCTGGTGTACGCCATCTCCAACCAGTTCAGCCGGGTCCGGGCCTTCGTGTTCATCGACGGGCTCGACGAGGTCACGTCGTTCTTCGAGTCGTCCGACGACATCGCCGAGGCCATCCACCGGGTCAACACCGAGGCCGACGTGGTCTGGGTCGATGGCCACTCCGACTACGGTCACGCTTTGGAGGTGTTCTGGGATCGGTTCGGTAGGGAGGTCGGGCCCAAGACCACGGTGATGATCCTGGGCGATGCCCGCAACAACTACCACGCCTCCCAGGCCTGGATCACCAAGGAACTTCAGCACAAGGCCCGCAAGCTGTTCTGGCTCAACCCCGAACCCAAGGCCTACTGGAACACCGGGGACTCCATCGTGTCGGAGTACGAGCCGTACTGCGATGGCGTGTTCGAGGTACGAAACCTGCGCCAGCTGGAGCGTTTCGTCGACAATCTGGTGTGAAAAGGGCCGGATCGAACGTCGAGGTGCAGGTCCAGGCATGTCCAGGCGCCCGCCGCGACCAGGACATTCGCGAACGCCCTCGGAGCAGGTGGGGCAAAAGTACGCGGATGACATCGGGATTGTTCATCGACTCATTAGTCTCGAAAGGGTGACCGCAACAATCGAAGACCGACTGGTCATCGGTGACGCCTCGGTTCTGAAGGAAATCTACGCCCAGCACGGCAGTCTGATACACACCATCGCCTATCACCTGCAGGGGCCCGCCGCCGATCAGTTCACTATCTCCACCTTTGTCGAAGCATGGCGGAAGCGTCGCGACTTCGACCCGTCGAAAGGCACCGTGCAGGCCTGGCTGATCCGGCGCCTGCGGAGCCAGCTGTCGAACAACAACGATTTTGCCGCCGAGATCATCGACCGTGTTGTGGTCACGGCCAGCCTGGCCCGAATGGAATCAACCCGTCGCGAAATTCTCCTCGCCGGGGCCGCCACCGACACCGGGGCCACCACCGAGCTGGCCGAATACCTGAACCTGCCGGTGGGGACGGTGAGGGCTCATCTTCGCCGCGGTATGGAGACTCTTCAGTCCGACTTGGCCGACAGCCGCAGCGACGGTGATGCATCGTCGCTGGTCGACATCGTGCGCTCCCGCCGCCTGGAGACCGATGTGGTCCAGCCTGGTCGAGTGATATGGGACGCCATCTGGACCACTGTGGCCGCCGACGCAGCGGCCGATGGTGAGGAGTTCGCCGACGGCGGGGGAGTGATGGGCGCGGACGTCCCCGTCACCCCCGACCCGTTTGGAGCTCTGCGCGACGACCAGGACGGTGCTCTGGATCGCCGCCGAACGTTGGTCGAAGTCGATGCTGACGCACTCGCATCGGTCGGCGACACCGACCTGTCGCCAGCAACGATGCCTGCTGATGGCCCGGGTTTGCAGCTTGGGGACTCCGACACCGACTTCATCGACGCCGAGTTTGTCGAGGCCGAGGGTTCCGATTTTTCGTTCTCCCCTCCGGCCGACGAGACCGCCGAGCTGGAGGATCTGCCGTCGGCGCTGCGGGGACCGTCATCGGTGGCCGCACGGTCTGACGACGACCCCACGCTTGTTTCCGCCGAGTGGAGTGCTGACATCGACGACATCGACGGGTTCGAGTCGGCGGTCGACGCCTCGATGCTCGACGGCGGGGATCTCACTGCTGATGACGCCGGTACCGAGTCGGTCCGCTCGGTGCTCGAGTCGCCCGGCGAGGTGCGAACCCGTGAGCAGCCTACTCGTTCTGATGCCGGGCCCGTTCACTCGGTGCTCGAGTTGCCCGATGGGGAACCGTCCGATGATGACGGTGAGCAGCCCGAAGTCGACCCGACCGCCTATTTCGGACCCGGTCGCGGCCCGAGGACCGAAGCCGATCGGGCCATCGCCATCCTTCGTGACTCGGTGGATGATCCGGAGCCCCCGTCCCATCGCCATGCCCTCACCATCGCCGGGGTCGTGGTCGCCCTTATTGTGCTGGTGGTGCTGTTCTTGATCGTGTTCTGAGCGATCGAAGGGCCAACAGAAGAGGACCGCGATCGGCTACTGATCGAGCAGTTCGGCGACCTGGAAGGCCAGATCCAGAGCTTGGCGGCCGTTGAGTCGGGGATCGCACATCGTCTCGTAGCGCTTCCCCAGATCCTGGGGGTGGACCTCTTCACCACCGCCCAGACACTCGGTGACGTCATCGCCGGTCAGCTCGACGTGGATGCCGCCGGGCCAGGTGCCCACGGCACGGTGGACGGAAAAGAAGCCGGTCACCTCACGAACAACGTCGTCGAAGTGCCGGGTCTTGTGCCCGGTATCGGAGGTGAAGGTGTTGCCGTGCATCGGATCGCACGCCCACACCACCGGATGGCCGGCATCCCGAACGGCTTCGAGAATTGGCTTCAACCCGTCGGTGATGTTGTCGGCCCCCATGCGGGTGATCAAGGTCAACCGACCCGGCTCCCTATCGGGATTGAGTACTTCGCACAGGCTCAACACCTCGTCCACGGTGGCCGTCGGCCCGACCTTGCAACCGATGGGGTTCTTGATGCCGCGCATGAACTCCACGTGGGCTCCGTCGAGCTGGCGGGTCCGCTCGCCGATCCAGACCATGTGGGCTGAGCAGTCGTACCATTCGTCGGTCAGGCTGTCGACCCGGGTCAGGGCCTGCTCATACTGCAAGATGAGAGCCTCGTGACTGGTGAAGAACTCGGCCTCCGAGATCTCGGGGTGACGGGACGAGATGCCGGTCGCCTCCATGAACCGCAGGGCTCGATTGATCTCGCTGGCCAACCGGGTGTAGCGCTGGCCCTGATTGGAGCTGGCCACGAACTCCTGGTTCCAGGCCTGGACCCGATGGAGATCGGCAAATCCACCCTTGGTGAACGCCCGAAGCAGGTTGAGGGTCGATGAGGACTGGTTGTAGGCCTGGACCAGTCGCTGGGCATCGGGGCGTCGATCGGACTCGGAGAACGGGAGATCGTTGACCATGTGGCCAAGGAACGAGGGCAATTCGGTGCCGTCCACCGTCTCGGTGGGCTTGGACCGGGGTTTGGCGAACTGGCCGGCGATGCGGCCGACCTTGACCGCCGGTACCCCGGAGGAGTAGGTCAATACCACGGCCATCTGGAGAATGACCCGCAGCTTCTCCCGAATGGCATCGGCGTTGAACCCGTCGAATGACTCGGCGCAGTCACCGGCCTGAAGGAGGAAGGCCTTTCCTTCGGCCACCCGGGCCAGCCGCTGCTTGAGATCCCGGGCTTCTCCGGCAAAAACCAACGGGGGCACAGATGCCAGCTCCTTCTCGACCTTCTCCAGCTCGGGAATGTCGGGCCACTGGGGTTGATGGGCCGCTGATTTGTGCCGCCACGTTTCAGGTGTCCAAGTCACCGTCACAGTGTCGCCGGAGTCACTCCGGTTCGCAATCGAATTGGCCATCGGCTCTCGAATTGTCCTGCCTGTCGTTGAGTGCGTCTCGTGGATTCCACCGACAACTACGCCCGACGTGAGGTGGATGGATGCGAAAGAGACACCGCCCAACGGGCGGTGTCTCTTGGTCCGATTGATTGACGATGGGTCGCTGTCAGGCGGCGTCGAAGTCGCTTATCACGTCGCCGGCCTGGTCGCGGACGGCGCTGACCGCTCGCTTCACCAGACGGCGGGCGGCCTCGGCGGTGACGCCGAGCTCCTCGCCGACCTCACGGTAGCTGCGCTTGCGGCCGTCGTTGAGGCCGAACCGCTGCTCCACCGCATACTTCGCTCGGGGATCGAGAACCTCGAGCAGGCCGGTGACCATGCTCTCCTCGGCTCGGGCCATGACCTCGAATTCGGGTCCGGGCGTCGAGTCGGGGAGAAGGTCCACCAGCTCGTTGGAGTCGTCGTCACCGATGGTGCGATCGAGCGATGTCGGGGTGGTAAGGCGATGTAGACGTGCGTGCTCGTCGTCGAGTTCGTCTCCGTCGCCGGAGACTTGACGAAGGGCGGCTCGCAGGCTGGCCGAACGGTCGCCGGGGAGGCGAACCAGGCTGGCCTTCTGATCGAGTGCTCGACCAATGGCCTGGCGAATCCAGAACGTGGCATAGGTCGAGAACTTGAACCCCTTGCGCCAGTCGAACTTGTCGACTGCGTGCTCGAGGCCCAGGTTGCCCTCCTGGATGAGGTCCAGGAGTTCCATTGACGGGGGGAGGGGGTAGCGGCGAGCTACGCTCACCACCAGGCGGAGGTTGGCTCGAATGAACCGGTCCTTGGCCCGGGCCGCAGCCCGTACCGCTCGGCGGTTGGCCACCGAATTGTCACCGGCGTCGATTCGTTCCTGGGCGTCGCGGCCTTTCTCGATGATTTGGCTCAGCTCTCGTTCTTCGTCCGCCGTAAGGAGGGGAACAAGGCCGATCTCGTTTAGATATTGTCCTACTGAATCACTCATGGCGCGTGCTTCTCTATGGTTTGGTGTTTTCCAGGTGCAACGAGAACTAACAGGTTTTTCTCGTCAAGGGGCTTGCTACGCTCGATGGTCCGGCAATACTTCCGACTGACTTATTGCGGTGAGATTTATGGCCGGGCGGGTCAAGAGCGTTCTATGCCCGAATATCTGTTTTAGTACGAACAGCGTTCCGATGGAAGTGACATGCGTCACAATAAGTCCTATTTGGGTGGTTTTTTCTATGGTGAGCGCTATGCGTAGTCGCTGATGCCATACAAATCCGGTCAAAGGATAGGGGTTTTGGGGGGAACCTTCGATCCGCCCCACATTGGTCATCTCATTGTGGCAGACCAGGTTCTGCACGCGTTGGACCTCGACCGGGTTCTCCTGGTTCCGGCCAACCGACCATGGCAAAAAGTCGGCCGTCGCAACATCACTGCGGCCGACAAGCGACTGGCCATGACCCGGGCCGCCGTCGGCCAGGCCGAGGGCCTCGAAGTGTCGGACATCGAGATCGAACTCGGTGGACCGAGCTACACCACCGTGACCCTCGACGCCCTGAGCCGGCAGTTCCCCCAGGCCGAGTGGCTGATCATTGTCGGGGCCGACGCCGCCGTCAGCCTCGACACTTGGCACAACACCGAGAAACTTCGCCGGCAGGCCACCATTGTCGTCGTCAACCGACCCGGTGCCGATTTCCACCCCCCGACCGGGTGGCAGTGGGAGTTGGTGGAAATCCCGGCGGTGGGAATCTCTGGCACCGGCCTACGGCGACGAGTGGCCATGGGTCATTCCATCAACTTCCTCACCCCGGCTGCGGTCATCGAACACATCAAGCGATGGAACCTCTATCGTGTTGATGCGTGAGATCCTCCGCCGCACTTCTCACCCCTCCCCGCCGCGTCTCGCTGCTATTCATCGTCGCTGAGGTCGCCCTCATCATGGCCATCCCGTTCCTGGCCATCAAGGGCTACCACACGCTGCTGGAATCGCGGGCGGGAATTGTCGTCGATCAGCCGTCTCCCGACGATCCAGGCTGGACGGCATCGGTCGATCCCACTCCGATTCACGGTGTGGCCGAGGTGGTCGACGATCGCTTGACCGGCCTGACCCTGATCGTGGGTCGCGGCCCATCGACCACCGGATCGGTGATCCTGGTGCCGGCCACGGTGGTTGTGGACGGCACAGCGGTCGACGAACTGGGTCCCGAGCAGGCCATGGGCGCCGTGGCCCGGGCCCTGCGCCTCCATCTGGTCGAGACCACCGTGCTCGATGAAACCAGTTGGCCCCAGGTGCTCGGCCCCACCAGCTATGTCGTCGACAACCCCGATCCGGTGCCGGGACCGGACGGCCAAACCCTGCTCCCGGTGGGTGAGGTCGAGGTGACCGCCGAGGCCACTCCCGCCTTTCTCGGTCGCCCCATCGTGGGTGCTCCGGTCTACTCGACCCTGACCCGCCGCCACCGGTTCTGGGCCTCGGTGGTGGATGCGCCCCCCGCCAGTGATCATCCGCTCGGTCGCCACCTCCGTGAGACATTCTCCCATCGAGGGGGGCAAGTCCTCGAGTTGCCCACCGTGACCGGTCCCGGATCGGCAACGGCCGAGTTTGCCATCGATGCAGCGGCGACCGAGCAGCTGATCCGGACCACGGTGGCATTCCCCGCCGGCTTCGACGGCCGCGATCGGTTGCAGCTTCGCATTATCGACCGAGCGGGAGGCCTTCCCATCACCGAGATCGCCGCCGAACTGGCCGGCCAGGGCGTGGAAGTGGTGCAGATCGGACGAGCCCTGCGGTTCGACGACGGCGCCAGCGAAATCATTGTTCCGCCCGACATGCTCGACGTCGAGTCTTCTGGTGAGGTGATCGAGTCCGGTGGCCGATTCCAGCTCGACCGACTGGCGGCATCCCTCGGTATCACACCACTGGTCGATCCCGAAGCCGAATCGGGCTCACCGGTGACGCTGCTCGCCGGCGCCGGGTTCTCCGTCGATCAGGTGGTTCTGGAACCGGTCGGCTGATCGAGAGGCTCGAAGGCCGGTTGGTGACGCAGCGCGTCAGCTGTTCCGGCCGGCCACCGTGCAATCATTTCGATACCGGTTATGCCAGCAAACCGCCTGGATGATGGCCCTCGGTTGGCCTAGACTCGAATGGTCGTCGCCACTGCGACGCACTCATCAACGGACGACGTAGAAGGAGCATGCTCTGAGCGATCGACAGCGCAGCGATGTCACCCCCGGCTTCGAGGACGACATCATTCGCTGGGTCCGTTTGGCGGTGGAGGCGGCCGAGGACAAGCTCGGTCAGCGTACCGATGCGTTCTTTGTCGGCGATGTGCTGGCCATCACCGACTGGTTCATCATCACGTCGGGACGAAACAACCGCCAGGTTCGAGCCATCGTGGACGGTGTCGAGGAGGCCATCACCAGGGCCGAGGGACCGAAACCGGTGCGAATCGAGGGCCGGGACACCTTGAGCTGGGTGCTTCTTGACTACGGGTTCTTCGTGGTCCACATCTTCACCGACGAAGCTCGCGACTACTACGACCTGGAGCGGCTGTGGCGGGACGTTCCCCGCCTGGAGCAGTCGGCCTAGTATGCCGCCGACCGCGGTCGATCGGCTGAGCAGAGCGTCGCGGCGACTGCAGTAGTTGGCGGCCCCGACCCCGGGGTCAGGCCACGACGTTGACCAGCTTCGGAGCCCGCACGATCACTTTGCGGGGGGCTGCGCCGTCCAACTGGGCTTGAATGCGCTCCGAGGCCAGGGCCAGCGACTCCGCCTCGTCGTCGCTGATATCGACATCGACCTCCACCCGATCACGGACCTTGCCGTTGACCTGCAGCACCATGGTCACGGTGCTGACCGTCAGCTTGGACGGGTCGGCCACCGGCCAGGACCGCTCGTGGATGTGCTCACCCTCGTGACCCATGGCCCACAGCTCAGCCGTGATGTGGGGGACGGCCGGGGCCATCAGCTGCAGCAACGAGTCGATGGCGAAGTCAAGCGTGGGGCCGTGGGGCCCTTGATCCGCCTGGACATACTTATATAAGGAGTTGGTGAACTCCATGAAGGCCGCCACTGCGGTGTTGTAGGCCCACCGTTCGTACTCGCCGGTCACCCTGTCGATCAGCCGATGGGTGTCGCCCTCGATTTCCCTGTCGGACTCGGTCGGATCGCCGTGTCGGACCCCGGTGATGAAGTCGGAGTCGGTGGCCGCCAGCCGCCACACCCGGTTCAGAAACCGTTCACACCCTTCCAGCTGGAAATCCTCGAAGTCGACGTCCTCGGCCGGGGGCTTGGCCTGCAGGATGGCCAGCCGCAGCGAGTCGGCCCCGTGGGCGTCCACGTACTCCTCGGGGGACACGGTGTTGCCCTTGGACTTGGACATCTTCGATCCACCCATGCGGACCATGCCCTGGGTGAACAGCCGCTTGAACGGCTCCCGCAGGTCCTTCGGGGCATAGCCCAGATCGGCCAGGGCCTTGGTGAAGAACCGGGCGTACATCAGATGCAGGATTGCGTGCTCGATGCCGCCGATGTACTGGTCGACGGGCATGAACTTCTCGGCTGCGGCCGTGGCGAACGGCACCTCGTCGGACCACGGATCGCAGAATCGTAGGAAGTACCACGCCGAATCCACGAAGGTGTCCATGGTGTCGGTTTCCCGCTTGGCCGGGCCGCCGCACTCGGGACAGGTGGTGTTCAGGAAGCCTTCGTGGTGCAACAACGGCGATTCGCCCGAGGGCTGGAACTCGACGTCGTCGGGGGCCACGATGGGCAGGTCGGACTCGGGGGCGGGCACGATGCCGTGGCGACCGCAGCCGGCGTCGCAGTAGATCATGGGGATGGGGCAACCCCAGAACCGCTGGCGGGCGAACAGCCAGTCCCGCAGCCGGTAGTTGACCTTGGCCTCACCCAGGTCCCGCTTTTCCAACCACTCGATGGCCTTGGCCTTGGCCTCGGCCATCTCCAGGCCGTTCAGCCACTCGGAGTTGATGGCCGGCCCGTCGCCGGTGTAGGCCTCACCCTCGAAGTCATCGGGTGGTTGCACGGTCCGGATGATGTCCAGCCCATAGGCCTCGGCGAAGTCCCAGTCCCGCTGGTCCTCGCCGGGTACGGCCATGATGGCTCCAGTGCCGTAGGTCATCAGCACATAGTCGGCCAGGTACACCGGGATGGGCTTGTTGTTGAACGGGTTGATGACGCGGCCGCCGGTGAACACGCCCCGCTTCTCGATGGCGCCCTCGGTCGACAGCCGATCGATCTCGGACTTGTTGGCCACCTCCTGGCGGAAGGCCTCGACCAGGGGCCGCTGCTCGTCGGTGGTCAGCTCGTCGACCCGGGGGTGTTCCGGCGACATGACGGCGAAGGTCATACCGAAGCTGGTGTCAGGCCGAGTGGTGTAGACGGTCAGGGGCTCGACATCGGTTTGGGGGTTGCCGTCGGTGTCGGCGATGGGAAGGCCGAACTCGGCGCCTTCGGAGCGACCGATCCAGTTCCGCTGCATGACCTTGACCCGGTCCGGCCACTCCAGGTCGTCCAGCTCGTCCAACAACTCCTGGGCGTAGTTGGTGATGCGGCAGAACCACTGTTCCAGATCCCGGCGCTCCACCGGATCGTCGGAGCGTTCACATCGGCCGTCGACAACCTGCTCGTTGGCCAGGACGGTCTGACAGCCGGGGCACCAGTTGACCGGAGCCGTGGTCCGATAGATCAGGTCGTTGTTCCAGAAGTCGATGAAGAACTTCTGGTTCCAGTACATGTACGACGGATCGTGGCTCTTGATGGTGCGACGATTGTCGTACACCGCCCCCATCCGGCGCAACGAGGTGGTCAGCTCCTCGATCCGGGCGTCGGTGAAGGGGCGGGGGTGCTCGCCCGACTTGATGGCGGCGTTCTCCGCCGGTAGCCCGAAGCTGTCGAAGCCGATGGGGCTCAGCACGGCCTTGCCCTGCATGGTGTGATAGCGGACCAGCAGGTCACCGAAGGTGTAGTTGCGGACGTGGCCGATGTGGGCCGGCCCCGAGGGGTAGGGGTACATCGACAGGACGTAGCGGGTGTCACGGGGATCGTCGTTTTCGACCTGATACAGATCGCCGTCAAGCCAACGCTGCTGCCATTTGGGTTCGATGGCGGCCGGGTTGTAGCGGCGAGCCTCGTGCTCGGGGTAGTCGTCCATGGACACTAGGCTAACCGGGTGGGAAAGGGCTCTGAACCGATTATCGACCCGGTGGACGGCTCCGTGTGGTGGGTCGACATGGAGTTCCTGGCTTCGAACTGGCGGTGCCTGTGGGGTGATGGTTGTCAGGGCATTCTCGATCGTCGAGCCCCCGAACTGGAGCAGGGGTGCTGTTCGGTCGGAGCCGAGGTGTTGCCGGAAGAAGCCGGACTGATCGAGGCGCTGGGTCTCAGTATGGACCCGGCCCGTTTCCAGCATTTGCCGGCCGCCGCTGACCGTGGTGTGTTCACCGACGAGTCCCGCTCGGCCACCAGAGTGGTTGACGGGGCCTGCATCTTCTTCAACCGCCCGGGGTTCGCCGGGGGAGTGGGCTGTGCTCTGCACTTGACTGCCCTGGACGACGAGGAGCGGCCAATGGACTACAAGCCGGCCATCTGCTGGCAGTTGCCGCTCAAGGTCGAGGTCGACGCCAAAGGGGTTCATCACCTACGCCGGTGGTGGGCGTCGGATTGGGGGGATGAGCCGGTGGCCTGGTGCTGTACCGATCGCGCCGCCGAACCGAGTGCCTACGCGGACTCGGCGCCTGTGGCGGAATCACTGTTCGACGAGCTTCGGGCCATCATCGGGCCCGAGGT
>JAHEJM010000137.1 GCA_024638815.1 Acidimicrobiales bacterium
GGCTTCCTTGATCTGGAGCAGCAGGACGTCGCTCGGGTCACGTCCCAGGCAGAGGGCCACCCAGCAGCGGGTGCCGACGCTGCCCACGCCCACGACCTTCAGCGCCACGTCGACCACTTCGTAGTGATCGACCAGGCTGCGAATGTCCTCGGTGAGGCTGGCCCGGTAGGAGCGGAAGGCTTCCGCCACGATTTCGTCGATCCCCTCCACGTCCTGCGCCTCAGGGATCTCTCGCAGCGGCACTAGCACGGGGGGCGAGCTCTGGAATCGATAGTTTCCATCGACCTTTTCGACGAGTTTGGTGGCGGCTTTGAGGCTGTCTCGCGATCGGGCCTTGGTGCCGGCCTTCCTCATCCGCTTGACCTGCTTCTTGGTTCCCCCCCTCTCCTTGACAACTTCGAGCAGGTCCTGCTCGTTGACATGGGCATACCAGTTTTCGAGCCATCCCTGTTTTGCGAACCGGCGCATGCTCGACCGGTAGGCTCGGGCTGCGGTCTCGGCCAGACCGCGTTGTGTGTCCTCGCCGAACGTGCGGTGTTGGGCGGCGATGGTGAAGCTGGCTGCGAGACGTTTGACGTCCCATTCGAAGGGTCCGGGGAGCGTTTCGTCGAAGTCGTTGAGGTCGAACACCAGGTTCCTCTCGGGTGAGCCGTACAGGCCGAAGTTGGAGAGGTGTCCGTCACCGCACAATTGCACGGTGAGACCCGATGTGGGCGTGGCGGCGAGATCTGCGGCCATGATCGCCGCCGATCCCCGGTAGAAGGTGAACGGCGAGGCCGACATCCGGCCGCGGCGGAGCGGCCCCAGCCAGGGCACCCGGTCCGCATTCTGGGCCTCGACGATGTCGACGGGGTTGCGCCGGTCGGCCGGCGGGGTCCAATCGGCATGGCTCGAACGGGGGACCTCCTTCCTGAGGGAGCGGCCCACGTCTTCCGACGACAAGACTTCCTCGGGCTCTAGTGACTCCACCATTGGCAGGTTCCCTTCATTTGTGTCGTAGCGTGTCATTTGTGTCGTACCGTGGCGATGAGGATACAGCGGGCAGGCCGGCCGGTCCACATGAACAGTCGGCACCGTTGACGACGCCATAGGTCAAGCAGGTGGGACGAGGACCGTGATCGACGGGGCCGGCTGACATCGGCGACGTTTGAGTCGGAGGTTACAGGGGTACTACCAGTGGAGTAATCAAGCCAGTTGTCAAGTGGCAGGTCGGTCTCGCCGCCAGTGCTGTGCTCGCCTCCCACATGTCGTGCACAGGCCGCCGATAGCGACATCGCCGCAGGCGCCACATGGTCGCCGATTGCATCTGCGGTCACGAACTCAGCGAAGTTTTACCGGAATGCTTACGTGCAACCGTTTAGCGCCGACGTGATTGACGTATTGTAATATACCTGTTAGGATGTGTCTATGTCATACGACCTTGGATCGATTGTCCGGCCGTTGCTGACCGCCGACGAGGAAGTTGTGTTAGCCCAGCAAATCGAACAGGGTGCGATGGCCAGGGAACGGGCCGACACGGGTAGGCCGGAGCCGGGTGACGCCGAGGTCATCGAGGTGGCTGAGAGGGCCAGGCATCGATTCATCGAAGCCAACATGAGGTTGGTCATCAGCATCGCCGGGCGGTCCAAGCTGCCGCCCTACAGCGACCGAAACGACGCCATCCAGGACGGAATGGTCGGACTCGACCGGGCCGTCGAGAAGTTCGACTGGAGGAAGGGCTACAAGTTCTCGACCTACGCCACGTGGTGGATCCGTCAGGCCATTCAGCGCGGCATGGAGAACACGGCGACCACCATCCGGATACCGGCCCATCGAGCCAGTGAGCTGAACACCACGCTGGCTTCCATGGGCGGCGACCCCTCGCAGCTTCCCCCTCGACTCGCCTCCATCGCCGCCTTGTCCAATATCGATTCGATCGACCGTCCCCTGCCTGACGCCAATCAGACGCTGGGAGACATGGTCGCCGACGACACCAGCAACCCTGAGGACGAGGCACAGGCCAACGTCGATCGTGGAGCCATCGAGGCTCTTCTCTCCGAACTCGACACCTCGACGGCTCGGGCCATCATCTCCCGGTTCGGGCTCGACGGAGGGGAGCCGGCCACCTACGCCACCATCGCCGATCAGATCGGCGTCAGCCCCGAAGCCGCCCGCCGCCGAGTTGTTCGCGCCTTGGAACGTCTTCGACCCGAAGCCATCCGACTGGTCGGTGGCGATGAGTTCGTGGTCGGTGTCAATGACGGCGAGTTCGCCGAGTCCACCGCCGGGGTCACGTCCAATCAAGGCGCCTGCGATTCCGTGGCCGCCTAGTGTCCCGGCTCCCGGTCTGACCCTCGTGACAAGGACAGGTGTCGTTCGCACTCACCACACCCTTCCCCCGAAACCGTTCGCTTCGCTCGACGCCTATCAGCGCAGCGGTGGGATGACCGGTTTGTCCACGGTGAGGTCCGACTCGGGGACCCGGACCATTGACCTCATCGGACGGGCCGGAATCCGGGGCCGGGGAGGAGCGGGGTTTCCGACCGGCCGAAAATGGCACAGTGTCTCATCGGCCACCGGCCAAGACGACCAGGCGTTCATCGTCGTCAATGCGGCCGAGGGGGAACCGGGCACGTTCAAAGACCGGGCCCTGCTCCGGTCCAATCCGTATGCCGTGCTGGAGGGGGCACTCATTGCCTGCCATTGCATCCCCAGCGCTCGTATCGTCATCGCCACCAAGGCCTCGTATCACTGCGAACTGGAAGCCATCCGTCGAGCCGTGAACGAGCTCACCCTGGCCGGATGGCTGGAGGCACCGAACGCAGGCCTCCGCACCTCGCCGGGCGCCATCACCATCGATGTGGTCGAGGGCCCCGACCACTATCTGTACGGCGAGGAGTCGGCTCTCCTCGAGGTAATCGAGGGTGAGGACCCACTCCCCCGCCACCTGCCGCCCTACGAGTACGGGTTGTTCACCACATCGCCTCAGCTGGGATGGTCGGCCGGTTCCGATCTGAGCGATGGTCCACCGGCCTTACTTCGCTCCAATCCTGCCGTGGTCAACAACGCCGAGACCTTCGCTCATGTCGCCCTGGTGTGTCGCCACGGTGCCGACTGGTATCGATCGATGGGCTCCGAGCAGTCGCCGGGACCATCGATCGTCACCATCACCGGTGACGTCAATCGGGCGGTGGTGGCCGAGATCGGTCTTGGCCACCGGTTGGATGCCGTCATCGACGAGCTGGCCGACGGACCTTCGTCGGGCCGCTCGGTCAAGGCCGTGTTGAGCGGTGTGTCCAACCCGGTTCTCACCGGCGACCAAGTGGCCACACCCATCACCCACGAGCACCTACGTGCCGCCGGGGGTGGACTGGGTTCGGCCGGCTTCATCGTCTACGGCGACGATCGAAACATGATCGACGTGGCCTATCAGGTCTCGCGCTTCCTCCACGTCGAATCGTGCGGGCAATGCAACCCGTGCAAGACGGGGACCCACGACATCACCGCCGCCCTGGAGGCACTGGTGTTGGACGACAGGACCAGCAGTGACGTGGTGGCCACCATTCAACGGCGAATGCAGACGGTGACCGATGCCAGTCGGTGCTACCTGCCCTCGCAGGAGCAGATCCTGATCGCCAGCATCCTGAATCGCTTCCCCGACGATCTGGCCCGTCGGTTCATCGACCACGGTGACTCGAGCGTGGTGCTGCCCAAGCTGATCGAGATCGTCGACGGCAAGGCGGTGATCGACGAGGCCCACGCCCGGAAGCGCTCCGACTGGACCTACAGCTCCACGCCGGTGCGGTTCTCCTCGGTTGAGTAGGACGACCGTCGAACGGGGTGCTCGGACGGAACGACAGAGAAAAGTTGCGGAAAACGTACCTTTTTGATAGTATGTATTTCATAAGGCGCTATGACATAGACTTATACGGCGGTCGGGCCACGAGCCGGCACCACCGGGGCAGTGTTTGCCAGGCGCTGTTTCGGGGAACATCCCAAGGACCAACAAGGAGCGAAATGTTCGAGATACTGTTGCTCACAAGCTGGATGATTTCGGGTGTTGTACTGTCCACCGTTCTCTCGCCCCGGCGCCGATCGAAGTGGGAGTGGGCCCCGGTGGCCGCTATCTTCGGCCTGCTGTGGATCCCGGTGGCGATGGATCAAAGAGGTAAAAACGCCACGCGTGACACTTAACCCTCCCACCGAATAGCAACTCCTCGTCTTCTGGGTGACGCTGCTCGTCGTTCTCGTCACCGCCCGGCTCCTCGGGCGCCTCATGCAGCGAATCAGCCAGCCGGCCGTGGTCGGTGAGCCGGCCGCCGGCCTGATTCTCGGGCCTTCGGTGCTGGGAACGCGGTTGCTCCCGGTGTGACCGACTGGCTCTTCCCGGCCGACGACGTGCAGACGGCAATGCTGTTCACCGTGGGGTGGATCGGAGTGCTGCTGCTGCTGGTGGCCACCGGGTTCGAAACCGACCTCGGCCTCATCCGGCGCCTGGGCCGGGCGGCCACCCTGGTTTCGACCGGTTCGCTCGTCGTACCGGCTGTCTTCGGACTGGCCGTTGGTTGGTTCATCCCGGTTGCGTTCGTCGGCGACTCGACCGAACGATACATCTTCGCTTTGTTCGTGGCCGCCGCCCTGTCCATCTCCTCGCTCCCCGTCATCGCCAAGATCCTGTCCGAGATGGGTTTGATGCGCCGGGACTTCGGACAGCTGACCCTGGCCGCCGGTATGGCCAATGATGTCGTAGGTTGGATCGGCCTCGGCCTGATCGCCGGTCTGGCCCAGGCCGGCGGGGTGAAGCTCGACAAGCTGGCCATCACCATCGTCGGCCTGATCGTGTTCTTCATCGCCGCCTTCACCATCGGCCAGCGACTGGTCGATCAGTCCCTGCGCCGGGTTCGAGCCGGCGGAGAGCAGGCTCTGGGCGGCCTGACCATCGTGCTCATCACCGCCCTCGCTTTCGGGGTCGTCACCCAGTGGCTCCACGTCGAGGCTGTTCTCGGAGCTTTCGTGGCCGGTGTGGTGCTGGCCCGCTCCCGATTCTCCGATCATGAGCTGATTCGGCCGCTGGAGACCATGACGGCCGCCGTCTTCGCCCCGGTCTTCTTCGCCACCGCCGGCCTCCGGGTCGACCTGGGTTTGCTGGCCGACGGACAGACCCTGGTGTGGGCCGTGGTGGTGGTCATCGCCGCCTCCGTCTCCAAGTTCGTGGGCTCCATCATCGGAGCCAGGCTCTCCAACCTGTCGACCAGGGAGGGGGCTGCCCTTGGAGTCGGGCTGAACGCCCGCGGCGCGCTCGAGATCGTCATCGCCACCGTCGGGCTGTCACTCGGCGTGCTCAACGACCGGTCCTACACCGCCGTCGTGCTCATGGCCATGGCAACCTCCATCGCTGCTCCTCCCATGCTCCGGCGAGTCCTTCGCAATTGGGAGGGCACCCCTGAGGAACGGCAGCGACTCGACCTGGAGCAACAGCTTGCCTCCAACCATGTCGTCACCGGTGGCAGGGTCCTCATTCCGACCCGCGGTGGATTGCCATCGCTGGTGGCGGCCCAGGTCGCCGGCTTGACCTGGCCCAAAGACACCGAGTTCACCCTGCTCACGGTGACCACCGCCGACCGGGAGGCCGACGTCGATCTGACCGCCTATCGCAACGTGTTGCACGACCGCTCGGTGAACCACATCGAGGTGGCCGGTGACAACATCGCCCAGGCCATCCTCGACGAGGCCAAATTGGGCTATCGCACCCTCATCATGGGAGCCGGTATCGACCGGCGGACCCCCGCCGAGTCCAACGGTGGGGCGGCCCGCACCATCGTCACCCCCCTGGTCGGCGACGTTCTGGGCCGGAGTCCCATTCCGGTGGTCGTGGTCCGACCGCCCAGGGATTCGGCCGACCGACTGCCGTGGGCCTTCACCCGGGCCCTGATTCCGGTCAACGGCTCCCGTACGGCTCGGGGGCTCAGGAGATTGCGGCTTATGGGTGGCCGGCTCGGCACCCACCTTCACCATCTCCACGTCTCGACCGACCCCAGCACCAGGCTCGAAGCCCTGCTGGGCGATCACGGTCCCCATACCCAGCGGGCCCGACACGTGTTGAACGACGCCGCACGCCTGGCCACCGTGGCCGGAGCCAGCGTCACCGCCATCGTCGAGCACGACACCAACCCGGCCCGGCAGATTCTCGAGTCGGCCCGGGAACTCGACGTCGACTTGATCGCCATGTCCGGTACAAGTCGGGTCAACAGCGGTGAGCTGCTCGTGGGCCAGACCATCGAGTACATCCTGGACAATGCCGAGATGAGCGTGGTGGTGGCGCTCGACCCGGTGCCCGATTCCCAGCGCGAGTCCAGCCCCGAAGAGGCCGAACTCGAACAGCCGGCCGCCCAATCGGACCCCAGCCCGCCCGGGTCGCCGACAGCTGCTGCCGACGACCCGGTACCGGCCTGAGGGGGAAGGTCCGGATCTCGCCGGTCCGACGGACGTGGAAGAGTGGCACCGGCCGTCAGTGTCAGGGGCCGGTGACAACTCCGATTCGTCAGTCGTCGTCGATGTCGACTGCGCCGTGCCCAATGTAGTCGATGTGCTGGAGTGGCTCGATGGTGGTGGTGACCACGCCCAGCAGGTTGGCGGCGATGCGCTTCCAGTACCGATAGAGGATGGAGCGGGGAACGGCCCAATGACCCGGCTCGTCGGAGTGCATGTACTCCCGGACCTTGTCCTCGCAATGGTTGCGCATCTCGATCGACCGCTTGATGAACGCCTCCGCCTTGACGTCGTCATGATCTGCCAGTAGTGCCGACGCATCGGCGAACATCTGGGAGATGGTGGTCCGATCGGCGATGAACTCGTCGATGTCGGGGGCGTCGACCAGGGACACACCCTCATCGGTGAGGTCCAGGATGTTCTTGGCCTGGTCGCCGATCCGCTCGATCTTCTTGATGAGCAGAATGGTTCCCAGCACGGTGCCGATGTCGTGGCTGCCCTGCACCGCAACATGGACCACCAGACCCTGGCGTATCTCCTGTTCGGCCTCGTTGATCCGATTATCGGTTGCTTCGACCTCGGCCCGAGCCTGCTCGGCCGAGGCCCCGCTCAGAACCGCTGCCGTGGCCAGATCGAAGGAGTGGCGGGCGTCGCCGATCATGGACAGCACCCGGGCCTCCATCTGATCGAGCGGTTTTTCCTCTTTGCGCAAGAATTCGAACATTGACTGATACTCCTATCGCAGTACGGCGACGCCGAGGGCGGGAATGACGATGAACAGAATGACAACGTAGCCGACGGCCCACTGGCGCCGCTCGACCGCAATGTCGGCCAGGCCCTCGGCCAGGCGTATGGGAACGTCTCGGGCCACGGGTATGACGTAGAGCAACAGGATACCAAGCACGTTGAACGTGGTGTGGACCAGGGCCACGGTGAGCGAGTCGACACTGCCGGTGGCCAGCGAGGCCAGTAGGGCGGTAATGGTGGTGCCGACGTTGGCCCCCAAGGTGACCGGGTAGGCGTTGCGAAGCGCGAGCACACCGGTCGCGGTCAGCGGGATGAGGATCGAGGTGGTGATGGAAGAAGACTGCACGGCCATGGTGATGACCAGGCCGAGGAGCATGGCCACCGCTCCCCCGCCCCGACCGAGCACGGCGTTCAGTGACCGCTCGACCTGATCGGCCACCAGCTTGCGCATGTTCTTGGTGATGAACGTGAGCGACACCAGAACGATGACCAGCCCGGTGGCGACCAGCATGACGCCGAGTACGTTGCCCGAGGCAACAACGCCCTCGATGTCCTTCAACGCTTCCACCGGAGCTTTGACCATGGCTTTGATCGGGCTCTTCCACTCGGTGCCCGACGTGCCGACCAGTCCTCCGGTGATACTCTCGGCGATGCCGGATACCACGCCGGTGGCCAACTCGATCGGGAGCAGAATGGCCACGGCCATGACATTGAAGAAGTCGTGGACCGTGGCGGCGGCGAACGCCCGACGGAACTCGTTGGTGGCCCGGACAAAGGTGAGCGAGACCAGCGTGTTGGTGACCGTGGTCCCGATGTTGGCGCCCATGATCATGGGTACGGCGTCGTCCACTCCCAGCGCCTGGGTGGCGACCAACCCGACGATGACCGACGTGCTGGCCGACGACGACTGGACCAGCACCGTGCCCAGGATGCCGACGAACAGACCGGCTATCGGGTTGCTGACGTTGGAGAACAGCTGCTCCTGGGTGTCGGCCCCCATGGTCTTGATACCGGTCTCCAGCGAGGAGACACCGACCAGGAAAACATAGATGAGCCCGAGAACGACGGCGAAGCGAAGTGGCCCGGGGAGATCGAAGCGGGATCCTCTCTCGGTAGCGGTCGGCGTGCTCATCGGGCGCAGCCCTCGGTTGCCGATCCGGTCGTGAGATGGACGTCGTGCCGCCCATCGGCCCGGCGGGCGGAAAGCCGAAGGCCGCCGGCCCGATCTCGATCATGCGGCATCCGCCGGTACGTGTCCTCCACGACTACTAACCCCCATCTCGCTGGCCGTTGTGTGTGCTCAAAGATAGCAAACACCGAGTGAACCGTACGTTACCGGGCGGTAAGAAAAGTAGGGACCAAAGTCACTTGACAGGCAACTTTTTGTGCCGAACGTGTGAAGTCGTCCGTGGAAAGCCCACCGTCTTGGGGCAGCATGGTTCGATGGCGTCCCACATCTTCAAGAGTCCGCTTCCCGACCAGCAGATCCCCCGGGTACCGCTGACCGAGTACGTGCTCCGGCACCATGACCGACCGGGCGACCGCCCGGCCATGATCGACGGGCCGACCGGGCGGACCTACAGCTTCTCCCAGCTGGGTGATCACATCGCCCGCCTGGCCGGTGGGCTGACCAGCCGAGGCTTCGGGGCGGGACAGACCATCGGGCTCATGGCCCCCAACCTGCCCGAGTACGCCATCGTTTTCCACGCCGCCTCCGTGGCCGGGGCCACCGTCACCACCATCAACCCGACCTACGGGCCGGAGGAGGTGCAGTTCCAGCTCAACGACGCCGGCGCCACCTTGCTCATAACCATCGGGGACTTCCTGGCCACGGCCCAGGCGGCAGCGGCCGGGTCACCGGTCACGGGCATCGTGGTGATCGGCGAGGTACCCGAATCGGCGCAGGCTGCCGACGGCGGCTACGGATTGCCGGTGGAATCCCTGGACGTCTTCGACGGCGAGCCTATGGACCAGGTCGACGTCGATCTCGATGAGCAGGTGGTGGTGCTCCCCTACTCGTCGGGAACCACCGGGTTCCCCAAGGGCGTCATGCTCACCCACTACAACCTGGTGTCCAACCTGGCCCAATCCCGACCCGTGTTCAGCTACGAGGACGGTGAGGTGGCCTTGGCCGTTCTTCCGTTCTTCCATATCTACGGCATGCAGGTCTTGATGAACGGACTGCTGGCCGAGGGTGTCACCGTGGTCACCATGCCCCGCTTCGACATGGAGATGGCCCTCGAACTCATCGAGCGGTACAAGGTCACCCAGTTCTTCGCCGTACCCCCCATCGTGCTCGGTCTGGCCAAGCACCCCGCGGTCGACAACTTCGACCTGTCGTCCATGCGCAAGATCTTCTGCGGCGCCGCCCCGCTGGGGGCCGAGTTGGCCGAGGAGGCGGCAGCCCGGATCGGTTGCCCGGTTGTCCAGGGATACGGAATGACCGAACTCAGCCCAATCAGTCATGCCACCGCCGGCTCGGACTCGAAGCCGGGATCGAGCGGAATCACCGTTCCCAACACCGAGTGCCGTCTGGTCGACAGCGACGGCAACGACCAGGGTCCAGGGGGCGAAGGAGAACTCTGGGTCCGGGGACCACAGGTCATGAAGGGCTATCTCAACAATCCGGATGCCACCGCCGCCACCATTGACGACGACGGGTGGCTTCACACCGGTGATGTGGCCAGGATCGACGCCGACGGCCACACCCATATCGTCGATCGGGTCAAGGAGCTCATCAAGTACAAGGGGTTCCAGGTGCCGCCGGCGGAACTGGAAGCGTTGATCGTCACCCACCCGGCCGTGGCCGATGTGGCCGTGATCGGTATTCCCGACGATGAGGCCGGTGAACTCCCCAAGGCCTACGTGGTGCTCAAGCCGGGCGCCGAGGCCGAGGCCGACGACATCATGGCCCACGTGGCCGAGCACGTCGCCACCTACAAGCACATTCGGCTGGTCGAGTTCACCGACGAGATTCCCAAATCGGCATCAGGGAAGATCCTGCGCCGATTCCTGCGGGACGAGTCCCGCAAGCAGACTCAGGGCTAGT
>JAHEJM010000138.1:0-3458 GCA_024638815.1 Acidimicrobiales bacterium
TCTCGGGAAAGATGCGACGCCACTACATCCGTATCCTCCCCGGTGACAAAGTCCAGGTTGAGCTGACCCCGTACGATCTCACCCGAGGACGCATCACCTACCGCTACAAGTAGGGGGCTCCACCACAACGCCCGGCCAACCCGGCATCCGTCGGGTCCACGTCAGCGCTGTGTCCGATCTTCCCGCCGGCACCGGTCGGATCGCCGATCAACGGCCGACTCGGCTCGCAGCCCGCCTCCGCCGGCTGCTCACGACATCCGCATCAAGATTCTCACTTCAGCCCATTCTTCACCCAACACACGACTAGGTCACAGGATTATCCCGATGAAGGTTCGCCCCAGCGTCAAACCAATGTGTGAAAAGTGCAAGGTGATCCGACGTAACCGCACGATTCGGGTCATCTGTGACAACCCTCGACACAAGCAGAGGCAAGGTTGATATGGCCCGCATAGCCGGCGTTGACATCCCCCGAGACAAGCGAGCCGAGATCGCCCTCACCTATGTGTTCGGTGTGGGGCGGGCCACGGCCAAGACCATTACCGAGGCGACCGGGGTCGACCCCAACACCCGGGTCAAGGACCTCACCGACGACGAAGTGATGCGACTTCGGGCTTGGATCGACTCGAACCTGAAGACCGAGGGTGACCTCCGACGGGAAGTCTCCCAGGACATCAAGCGAAAAATGGAGATCGGCTGCCACCAGGGCATCCGTCACCGCAAAGGGCTGCCGGTTCGAGGCCAGCGGACCCAAACCAACGCTCGTACCCGAAAGGGCCCCAAGAAGACGGTGGCCGGCAAGAAGAAAGCAACCAAGTAAGGGGTTCATGTAATGGCCAAACCGAGTGCAGGCGGCCGTCGGCCCCGCAGGCGTGATCGCAAGAACGTCACCCACGGCATCGCTCATATCAAGTCGAGCTTCAACAACACGATCATCGCCATCTCCGATCAGGACGGCAAGATCCTGGCCTGGTCGTCGGCGGGCAACGTCGGCTTCAGTGGCTCCCGCAAGTCCACGCCGTATGCGGCCCAGATGGCGGCCGAGGTCGCAGCCCGCCGGGCCATGGAACACGGGGTGCGCAAGGTCGATGTGCAGGTCAAGGGCCCGGGCTCGGGTCGAGAGACCGCCATCCGCTC
This sequence comes from Acidimicrobiales bacterium, assembly GCA_024638815.1. Lineage (GTDB taxonomy): Bacteria > Actinomycetota > Acidimicrobiia > Acidimicrobiales > SZUA-35 > JAHELU01. The sequence continues at coordinate 1,135 of JAHEJM010000138.1, forward strand.
CATCCAGAACGCCGGAATCGAGGTCACCGGTATCAAAGACGTGACCCCGGTTCCCCACAACGGCTGCCGTCCTCCCAAGCGTCGGAGGGTTTGAGTGCGTCGGGTCGGAACTCGACGCCGAACGTTCGACCTCCGGTCGAACGTGTGTAAGAACGTCACTTCTATGGGTCAAGGATTTTAGCTATGTCACGTTACACCGGACCTCGGGCCCGTGTCTCCCGCCGACTGGGCACCAACATCTTCGGTACTCGGGGCGAATCGATCGCCCTGGAGAAACGGCCGTACCCTCCCGGCGTACACGGTCGTTCCCGCCGTCGGGGTAACCAGAGCGAGTATCTGGTCCAGCTCCAGGAGAAGCAGAAGGCTCGATTCACCTACGGACTGTCAGAGCGCCAGTTCCGGCGAGTCTACCAGGAGGCCTCCCGCCGGGAAGGCGTGACCGGCGAGAACATGCTTCGCTTCCTCGAGCTTCGGCTCGACAACGTCATCTACCGGGCCGGCTGGGCCTCCACCCGACCCCAGGCTCGTCAATTCGTCTCCCACGGCCACGTACTGGTCAACGGCAAGCGGGTCAACGTTCCCTCTTACCGGGTCCGCAAAGCCGACGTCATCTCGGTCAAGGAGAAGACACAGTCCAACCCCATCGTGCAGTGGAACAAGGATGTGCTTGACCGCACGCCGCCACCCTGGCTCGATCGTGACGGCGACTTCTCCATCAAGGTTTACAGCGAACCGCTGCGGGAGCAGATCGACGTACCGCTGCGAGAGCAGCTCATCGTCGAGCTCTACTCCAAATAGGTATTGCGGATCGTAGATCCGCAAACTCAAGTTTCGATCGCAGATCGAAACTTGCGAGGCTTCGAGATTTTCACCGCCGGTTCAGTTCCACCCACCTCCGCTCAACATCCATCCCAACAACACCGCCTGACGCACAAGGAAGCCCTACATGCTGGTTATTCAGCGACCGACCGTCGAACAGCTCGATGATGGTGAATCCAATCGAGGAACCTTTGCCATCGGCCCGTTGGAGCCCGGCTTCGGTCACACCATCGGAACCTCTCTACGGCGCGCCCTGCTGTCATCGGTTCCCGGTGCTGCCGTGACCCAGGTTCGTTTCGACGACGCCCTCCACGAGTTCGACACCCTCAAGGGCGTCCAGGAGGACGTCACCGACATCATCCTCAACATCAAGGACATCGTGCTCACCAGCGAGAGCGAGGATCCGGTGGTCCTGCGGCTCGACGCCCAAGGACCGGGATCGGTCACCGCCGGCGATATCTCCTGTCCACCCGAGGTGGAGATCCTCAACCGTGACGCACTGCTCGCCACCCTCAGCGAGCAGGGTCGTTTGGCCATGGATCTCACCGTGGAACGGGGTCGGGCCTGGCTGCCGGGGAACCGCCAGAGCGAGAGCACGACCATCGGGGTCATCCCCATCGACGCCGTGTTCAGCCCAGTGCGCCGGGTTGCCATCTCAGTCGAGCCGACCCGGGTCGAGATGTCCACCGACTACGACCGTTTGGTCATCGACATCGAGACCGACGGCGCCATCAACCCCCGGGACGCCCTGGCCTCGGCCGGCGCCACCGTGAGGTCGCTGTTCCAACTGGTGGAGGAGATGAGCGAGGAGCCCGAAGGCCTGACCCTGGGCGAGGCTCCGGCCGCGTCCTCCGGTTCGCCCGACCTCGATCTTCCCATCGAGGATCTGGATCTGTCCGAGCGGCCTCGCAACTGCCTGAAGCGGGCTCAGGTCAACACCATTGGTGAGCTGCTGACCAAGAATGAGGACGACCTGCTGGCCATCACCAACTTCGGCCAGAAGTCGTTGGACGAAGTAATGGCAAAGCTGGACGAGCGTGGACTGGCCCTGCGGGGCGCCCGCTGACGTGCGCCGGGCTCTGCCCGGCGACTCGAGTTTCGGCTTCGCCGGAACATCGCACTTGATAACGGTCGTCCGAGGTCGGCCGTACGTGGATTGAGGAGTAAGAACAATGCCGGGACGTCCCCGCAAGGCCCGCCGGTTCGGCGGTAGCGCCCAACACCAGAAGCTCATGATGGCCAACCTGGTCGCCTCACTGGTGGCAGCCGAGGGCATCGAGACCACCGAGGCCAAGGCCAAGGCCATGCGCCCGGTTGCCGAGCGCCTGATCACCAAGGCAAAGAAGGGCGGCCTGCACAATTTCCGTCAGGTGCTGGCCTATCTCGGCGATGTCGAGATGACCACCAAGCTGTTCGAAGAGGTCGGCCCCCGCTACGCCACTCGCCCCGGTGGTTACACCCGGGTACTGAAGCTGGGCCCCCGCAAGGGTGACAACGCCCCCATG
>JAHEJM010000138.1:3558-10199 GCA_024638815.1 Acidimicrobiales bacterium
ACCCCCCGGAGCTCACGACTCACAACGTCCGCCTGCTGGTGGCCTACGACGGCACCGACTTTCACGGCCTTGCCCCCAACCGCGGAGTGCGGACCGTGGTCGGCGAGCTGGTCCGGGTGCTGGAACCTCTCATGGGTCGGGAGCCCGACATCGTGATGTCGGGCCGAACCGACGCTGGTGTCCACGCCTGGGGTCAGGTGTTGTCGTTCACCGTCGACGCCGAGGGCTGGGCCGATCTCGAGGGCAGGGGTGGACTGCCGCGAATCCAGCGTTCGGTCAACAGCCGTCTCGGCCCCGAAGTGGTGGTTCGCGACGTTGCCGAGGTACCGGCCGAATTCAGTGCAAGGTTCTCGGCCACCGGTCGCCGTTACCGTTACCTGGTGGTGAACCGGGATGTGCCCGACCCGTTCCTGGCCCGCACCGCATGGTGGGTGGGCCCGATCCTCGCCGTCGAGGCCATGCAGGCCGCCTGCCCCCAGCTGGTAGGGGAGCACGATTTCAGCTCGTTCTGTCGCCGACCTCGCACCTCGGCCGGGGCAAGGGACACCGTAGGGTCTGTGTCCGATCCGGAGGCCAGATCGGAGCCGGCCGACGTGTCCATGGTCCGTCGGGTGACCGGTGCCCGGTGGTTGGATATGGGATCCCATCTGGGAGCGGGGGTATTGCGGTTCGACATCGAGGGCAGTGCGTTCTGCCACCAGATGGTGCGTAGCATCGTCGGGTTCCTGGTGGCGGTCGGTTCGGGCAAGCGTCGGGCCGGCGAGCTGCCGGAGGTTCTGGCCGCCCGGGACCGGTCCCGGGCCGAGAACCCGGCTCCACCCCACGGCCTCACCCTCTGGCAGGTCGACTATGACTAGGTACGGCGGGACGGCGCCCGCCGACTCGAGTTTGGCCTTCGGCCAAACGTCGCCGAGACTTGACTTGATCCTGGACATCCAATCCGCCAAGCGAAACGAGGTACGGCGGGACGGCGCCCCTGCCGCCGGCCGAGGGCGGCTTGAGTTTGGCCTTCGGCCAAACGTCGCCGAGACTTGACTTGATCCTGGACATCCAATCCGCCAAGCGAAACGAGGTACGGCGGGACGGCGCCCCTGCCGCGGGCCGAGGGCGGCTTGAGTTTGGCCTTCGGCCAAACGTCGCCGAGACTTGACTTGATCGTGAACATCTATGCCGCCAAGCGAACCTAGCCCCTCGGCCGATGGTGGGGGATCCGGCCCCACCGAGCACAACGCCGGAGGTGAGGCAACCACCGAGCTGCCTCCCGGTCTCGAACTGGTGAGGACGACCTCGGTTTTCACCGAGTCCTCGGTCCCGGCCGGGTTGTTGTCCGCCCACCGCGTGGCATCCGGGGTCTGGGGTCGCCTGGTCGTGTCGTCGGGTGCGGTCCGGTTCCGGTTCGAGGACGAGGAGGACGGCCACGTGATCACCGCGCCCGGCTCGATGGTGATTCCCCCCGACCGGCCCCATCACCTCGAGATCCTCGGACCGGTCCGCTTCGTCATCGAGTTCCATCGGCGGCGGGACTGACAGGGTCCCGTGGTCACGATGATGGGGCCCGAGGTTGGAGGAGGGGTCGACGCAGCCATAAACTAGTTGGTCGGCCTCGGTCCGCCATGGACTCGCCGCACGCTCATTCTCCGGAGCGGCGGCCGACGCCTGTTCGAACTATCTATTCACCACGGGACTTGGTCGTGAAGACGTACGCACCGAAAGCATCAGAGATCGAGCGTGACTGGTATGTGGTCGACGCCGAGGGGATGACCCTCGGTCGAATGGCCACCGAGGTCGCCCGTGTCCTGCGGGGCAAGCACAAGCCGACCTTCGCCCCTCACATGGATATGGGCGATCACGTCATCGTGGTCAACGCCGACAAGGTGGTGCTCACCTCCAACAAGGCTTCGACCAAGCAGGTGTACCGCCACTCCGGTTATCCCGGTGGCATCAAGAGCGAAACCTATGGTGAGCTCCTGGCTCGTCGACCGGCCGACGCCGTTCGCTCCAGCATCGTGGGCATGCTGCCCAAGAACCGGCTGGGTCGCCAGCAGGCCCGCAAGCTCAAGATCTATGCCGGGGCCCGGCATCCCCATGCAGCCCAGAAGCCCAAGCCCCTCGACATCTCCGGTGCCCGCGCCCAAGCGCCGCAGGAAAGCTGAGTAGAGCCGTGTCAACCATCCAAGCCACTGGCCGCCGCAAGCAAGCCGTCGCCCGAGTCCGGGTCGCTCCCGGAACCGGTGTCATCACCGCCAACGGGCGATCGTTCGAGGACTACTTCCCGTCGGCCGTGCACCGCACCCTCATCACCGAGCCGCTTCGATTGGCCAGTGCCGAGGAGAGCTACGACATCAATGTCACCCTCCACGGTGGGGGCAAGTCAGGCCAGGCCGGCGCCTTCCGACTCGGCATCACCCGGGCCCTGGTGTCGGCAAATCCCGAGGATCGGCCCAGCCTCAAGGCCGCCGGCCTGCTGACGCGTGATCCCCGGAAGAAGGAGTCCAAGAAGTACGGACTCAAGAAGGCCCGCAAGGCTCCTCAGTACTCCAAGCGCTAGTGCTCGGCGCGGAGCGCCTCACAGCAACTCTTCGAGTTGCTCCGAGTTTGGCCTCCGGCCAGACATCGTCGAAACTCGACTGGATCGTGAGCATCCGAGTTGTCAAGCGAAACTAGCAGTTCACCCGGATCGGTGTCAGTACCAACCTTTGGCACCGACGGTGTACGAGGCCGGGCCAATCACGAGCTGACCCCCGAGGTGGCCATGGCCCTGGGCCGGGCTGCAGCCGAGTTGCTGGACGGTGAACGCTTCGTGGTCGGCACCGACACCCGCCAGTCGTGCGCCATGCTCCAGGCCGGCTTGACGGCCGGGATCTGCGCCAACGGTCAGGATGTGGAAATCCTCGGTGTGGTGCCCACGCCGGTGGTGGCGTGGGCCGCCGCTGATCGCCATGTTCCGGGGGCCATGATCTCGGCGTCCCACAATACCTTTGCCGACAACGGCATCAAGCTGTTCGCCGCCGGCGGGCTCAAGCTTCGTGATGAGGTGGAAGCCAAGATCGAGGCCCGTTATCTGGAGCTGATGTCGGCTTCGCCCTCGGTCATGAACGATCGGCCCGGTCCCGATCGGGTCGGTGTGACGACGTCCTCCCACGAGCCGGAGGATTGGCTGGATCATGTGGTGTCCACCGTGAACGGTGGCTCCAATGGGGCGCTGGCCGGTTTGAGCGTGGTGCTGGATTGTGCCAACGGCGCCGCCTACCGGCTCGGACCCGAGGTGTTCCGCCGACTCGGCGCCGACGTGACCGTGGTCGGGGCCGAACCGAACGGTGTCAACATCAATGACGGGGTGGGCTCGACCCATCCCGAGACTTTGGCCCGAACCGTCACGAAGGTTGGCGCCGATGTCGGGCTGGCCTTCGACGGGGACGCCGATCGGGTGATCGCCATCGACGGTACCGGCACCGTGGTCGATGGGGACCGGGTGCTGGCCATCCTGGCCCTCGACTGGGCGGCCCGGGACCGGCTGCGCCATACGACGGTGGTGGTGACGGTGATGACCAATCTCGGGTTCCACCGGGCCATGGCCGACGCCGGTATCGGGGTGGTGTCCACCTCGGTCGGTGACCGCTACGTGCTGGCCGCCCTCGATGACGGCGGCTACTCGCTGGGCGGCGAGCAATCGGGCCATGTCATCTGTCGCGATCTCGCCACCACCGGCGACGGCGTGCTGGCCGGAGTCCAGTTGCTCGATGTGGTGGTTCGGTCCGGCCGCTCACTGGCCGACCTGGCCGGCGGCGTCATGACCACCGTGCCCCAGCTCCTGGAGAACGTGCGCCTGCCCCGCCGGGATCCCGATGCCGCCGCCGCTCTGGCCCCTTCGGTGGAGGCGGTGGAGCGGGAGTTCGGGTCCGATGGCCGGGTCGTGGTTCGGGCCTCGGGAACCGAACCACTGCTGCGCATCATGGTGGAGCACATCGATCCCGACGTGGCCAGGTCGGCCTGTGACCGCCTTATCGAGGCGGCGAGAAGAACCGTCACCTGAGCGACCCCTCTTTGAACTTTGGTGGGGCTGCGACCCTCCAGCAGGGTCGTCGGCCCACCAGAGCGTCGAAAATGGGGTCGCCAGCGTGCCAAAGTGCGGAGGCAGTGCCGCAGTACACTGAGCCCGGTATGTGTGGAATCGTTGCCATCGTTCGTCGGCGTACCGCACGGGCCCAGCCCGATGCCGATCGTTTGTTGAGTCGTCTGGGGGAGGCGGCCGACACCGTTCCGGAACCGGGTGTCCCGGAGCTGACGGCCGCCCTGAACCGGGTGGCCGAGACCTTGCAGGTCGTCGATTCGGAGCTGCGGGGCGAAGCCGGATTGGCGGCCATGGTGGAGCAGTCCCGACTGGTGCCCGGCATCGAGGGCCGACTGGCGCGGATCGCTGATTCGGTGGCGGCTCTTGAACGGTACCTGGACGATCACGATGACTCCGTTGCCGATCTGGAGGCGGTCAATGCCGCCATGGTCGGTCTCAAGGATGCGCTGTGGGCGGTCGAGCGAGATCGGCTGCGTGCAGCCCGGGAGGTTGTCGAGCTGGCCGGCCCCGAGGTGTCGGGTGCCCGACTGGCCGCCGTATTCTCCATCCAGCAGGCCTTGAGCACTATCGATCGACTCGAGGTGCGGGGTCGGGACAGCGCCGGGATCCACATCTCCGTCTGGGATCACGGTCTCGATCCGACCTCGTCCGCGGTCGGCGAGCTTCTGGGCCCCCGGCTCGCCAACCCGCTGTTCATCGACCGGTCGGTTCGGATCACCGACGGGGTCATGGGTTTCGTGTACAAGGCGGCGGCCGAGATCGGCGAACTCGGCGACAACACCGCCTCGATGCGGGCCGCCATCGCCGCCGACGAACTCCTGCACCTCGCCCTCGGGGCCGAGACGGCCCAGGCCACGGTGCTGGCCCACACCCGCTGGGCATCGGTCGGCATCATCTCCGAGCCCAACGCCCATCCGGTCAACAGTGACGAGGTCGAATCGTCCTATGCCGACGCCGCTCACTACTGCACGGCCGTGCTCAACGGTGACGTCGACAACTTCGCCGATCTGATCGCCGGCTCGTCGTTGCGTATCTCTCCCGAGATCACCACCGACGCCAAGGTCATCCCCACTCTGGTCGGTCGATCGTTGGCCCAGGGTGCCGAGCTGGACGAGGCGGTGCGGTCCACGGTGGCCACCTTCGAGGGATCGGTGGCCATCGGTATCAGCACCGCCGATGCTCCCCATGATCTCCACCTCGCTCTGCGGGGCAGCGGCCAGGGGGTCTATGTCGGATTGGCAGAGGATGCCTTCGTCATCGCATCCGAGCCCTATGGTGTCGTCGAGGACTCCGATGTCTACCTCCGTATGGATGGCGAGACCCCGGCCGATCCCGACAACCCCACCGCCAGCCAGGGCCAGCTGATCCGCCTGTCGGGGATGGCGGCCGGGGACCGGTCCGGCGTGCATCGCTGGTCCTATGACGGCACCGAACTGCCGGTCGGCCCCGACGAGTGGAAACGGCCGTCGGTCACCACTCGTGACATCGACCGGGGCGACGCCCCCCATTACCTCCTCAAGGAGATCACCGAATCCCCAACCTCGTTCCGCAAAACCCTACGGGGCCGCCTGATGGAGGAAGGCGGGCGGCTTCAGGTCCGTCTGGGCACCGAGACCATCTCGGAACTGCTGGCCAAACGGCTGGAGTCGGGCTCCATGAACCAGGTTCGCGTCATCGGCCAGGGCACGGCGGCCGTGGCCGGCCAGGCCATCGCCATCGCCATCGATCACGCCCTCGATGGCACCGGGGTCATCGTCGACGCCACCACCGCCACCGAACTCTCCGGCTTCGAGCTGACCGACGACATGAGCGACACCCTCATCGTGGCCGTCAGCCAGTCGGGCACCACCACCGACACCAATCGCACCGTCGACCTGTGCCGGTCCCGGGGGGCGGCGGTCATCGCCATCGTCAATCGTCGAGGCAGTGACCTGGTCGACAAGTCGGACGGCGTGCTCTACACCTCCGACGGGCGCGACGTCGAGATGAGCGTGGCCTCGACCAAGGCCTTCTACTCCCAGATCGCCGCCGGCTTCCTCCTTGCCGACGGGCTGGCCCGGCTCGTGCCCGGCGTCGCCGTCGATCCGGTCGAGCGGCAGCAGACCCTGGCCGGGCTGCGAGATCTGCCCCAGGCCATGCAAGCGACCCTGGACAAGCGGCCCGAGATAGGGGCCGCGGCCGCTCGTCATGCCCCCAACCGCCGTTACTGGGCCCTGGTCGGCAACGGTTCCAACGTCACCGCGGCCCGGGAGTTGCGAATCAAGCTGTCGGAGCTGTGCTATAAGTCGATCGCCTGCGACGTGACCGAGGACAAGAAGCACATCGATCTTTCGTCGGAACCGATGATCCTGGTCTGCGCCGCCGGGCTGACCGGTTCCAATGCCGATGACGTGGCCAAGGAGGTGGCCATCTTCCGGGCCCACAAAGCCGCTCCCATCGTCATCGCCACCGAGGGCGAGAACCGGTTCTCGGCCGCCCTCGACGTCATATCGGTGCCGGCCGTTCACTCCAAACTGGCCTTCGTGCTGTCCACCATCGTCGGCCACCTGTTCGGGTACGAGGCGGCGCT
>JAHEJM010000139.1 GCA_024638815.1 Acidimicrobiales bacterium
TTTCAGGCCGGCCGGGGCGCCGGGGCCCAGGGGGAGGAGGCTGCGGTCGCCCCAGCCGGCGAGATCGTATCTGATGTGTAGTCAATCAGATCTTCGTCTTAAATCCTACATACTTGAGTGCCTTGGTGTCAAGTTTCTGAGTTTCTCGCACTCAAGCTTGCTCATCACTACGCCTCGGGCCGGCATCTCGGATGCATGGACGTTCCGATCAGGCTCCACTCCCCCACTGCATTGCCGTGACGGCTGGTGCGCAGAGTCCGCTCAGCGAATGACCGACGCACCGCCCCCGGACGCAAGCCGACGAACCTCGGCCACATCGACCGACGAGGTGTCCCCTGGCGTGGTCATGACCAGCGCACCATGGGCAACGCCGAGTTGCAGTGCGTCGGCCAAGGCTTCCCCCTCCAGCAGGCCGTACATCACGCCGGCGGCAAAGGCGTCGCCTCCACCGACCCGATCGAGCACGGCCAGGCTGCGATGGAGCGTCCCCTCGACCACACCGCCGGCCCGGGACCAGGCCACTCCACCCCAATCGTGGCTCGATGCCGAGTGGACCACCCGGCGGGGTGCGGCCACCACCGCCACGTCGGGATTGTCCGATCCGAGTCGATCGACAGCGTCGGCGAATGCCGCGGTCTCCACCCCGAACAGTACATCGACCGATCCCACCAGCTCCTCGGTCAGGCGGCGGGCGGCCTCGACACCGCCCGCCGCGGCCCACAGACTGGGCCGGAAGTTGATGTCGTAGGAAACAATTGTGCCGCGGCGCCGGGCCGCCGCCATGGCGGTCCGGGTCACCTCGAGGGTGGACTCCGACAGTCCGGCGAAGATGCCGCCGGTGTGGAGCCAGCGAACCCCGAGTTGGCCGAACAGATGCTCCCAGTCGACGTCGTCCGGTGCCAACGAGCCGCAGGCCGAGTGGGCCCGGTCGTACACGCCCCGCGGCGCTCGAACCCCGAAACCCCGCTCGGTGAAGTTCAACGGTGTGCGGTTGGTCCGGCCCACCTCGTCGGCTTCCTTCCACACCACATGGTCGAGGTTGACTCCACCCTGGAGTAGCAGGTCCTCCAGCAACCGCCCCACGTCGTTGTCGCCGATGGCGGTGACGTGGGCCACCCGCTGACCGAAACAGCGGCGCAGCGCCCGGCCCACGTTGTATTCGCCGCCGCCCTCGCTCACCTGGAACGAGCGGGCCGTCCGCACTCGCCCCTCCCCCGGGTCGAGACGGAGCATGACCTCACCCAGGGTGACCACATCGAATCGGCACTCATCGGCCGGGCGGACGACCAATCCACCGGTCATCGTGGCCCCAGGTCCGACACGAGGGCCACGGCGGCAGCGGCCGCCCGGGTGATCGACGGCCAGTCCCGGGCTGCGATGACCGACCGGGGGGCCATCCACGAACCACCGACGGCCACAACCCGGGGTAGGGCCAGGTATCGGTGGGCGTTGTCGGCCGAGATCCCCCCGGTGGGAACGAACCGCACATCGGGCCACACCGCCGACAGCGCCTCGATCAGCCTCGGCCCACCGATGACGTCGGCCGGAAACACCTTGACCGTCGCGACGCCCAGCGCTACGGCTTGCATGAGTTCGGTGGCGGTGGCAACACCCGGGATCACCGGTATCCCCCGGTCGTGGGAAGTCCGCACCATTCCCCCGTCGAAACCAGGGGAGACGACGAACCGGGCTCCGGCATCGATGGCGGCAGCGGCGGCTCCGGCATAGGTGACGGAACCGGCGCCGACGATGATCTCCGGCACCCGGTCCGCCACCCGGCCGATGGCGTCCAAGGCCGCCGCGGTTCGCAGGGTGATCTCCATCACCGGCAATCCGCCCTCGACCAGGGCCGACGCCAGTGGTACGGCATCGTCGGCTCGGTCGATGGTCACGACCGGAACCAGTCGCGCCCGGCCGACGCCAGCCATCGCCTCGGTATCGGCGCCGTTCCGACCGTCGGCTCCACCCCCGTGGCCGGTCATGGTCGTGCCGGGGAGCCGTCGGGCAGCCGGGCCTGGGTCCACTGTTCCACCACGTCGATGACCGGATACTCGGCGGCCAACGTTTCGTCGATGTCGATGCCGAGGCCGGGCCGGTCGTTGCCGTACAGATAGCCGTTGCGAACCTCGGGCAGGCCGGGGAACATCTCGTAATCGAGCTCCGACGGTCGGTACCACTCCTGGACCCCGAACGCCGGTGACCACAGATCGAGATGGAGGTTGGCGGCATGCCCCACCGGCGAGGTGTCGGCCGGGCCGTGCCAGGCGGTGCGAAGCCCATAGCCGTGGGCCATGTCGGCCGTCTTCCGGGCCGGGGTGATGCCACCCATCTGGCTGACGTGCATACGAAGGAAGTCGACCAGCCGGCGTTCGGTCACCGTGCGCCACTCCAGGGGATGGTTGAACAGCTCACCCATGGCCAGCGGCGTGGTGCACTGGGACCGGACCCGTTCGAACCAGACCAGGTCCTCGGGGGCCAGCAGGTCCTCGAGGAAGAACAACCGGAACGGTTCGACATCCTTGGCGAAGGCCACGGCGTCGACCGGGGCCAGCCGCTCGTGCACATCATGCAACAGCTCGACCTCGGGGCCGACCTCGCTGCGAACATGCTCCATCATGGCCAAGGTCTCCCGGCGGTAGGCGGCGGGGTCGAAGTACGCACCGTCGGCCGCTCCCTCCGGTCGAGGTACGGCGCCGCCGGTCCCGCCATAGAAACCCTGCTGAACGCGTACGAACCGGTGGCCGTCGGCCACGAACTCGGTGACCCTGTCGGCCACCTCGACCGCCGTCGGGCCGGCGGCGTGGACATAGACGTGGGCCCCCTCCCGGACCTTGCCTCCCAGCAGGTCATGGACCGGCATGGCGGCCTGCTTGCCCTTGATGTCCCACAGGGCCTGATCCACCCCGGAGATGGCGTTGTTCAACACGGGACCGTTGCGCCAGTAGCCATGCACCATCGACATCTGCCAGATCTCCTCGATGCGGGAGACATCCCGTCCCAGCAGGAACGGTTTGAGATGCCGCTCCAGCGCAGCAGCGACAGCGTGGATGCGCTGGGTGAAGGTGGCACAGCCAACCCCGTAGAGCCCGGGCTCGGAGGTCATGACCTTGACCACGGCCAGTCGCACCGATCCCGGTTGGGTGAGGATGATCTGGATGTCGTCGATGGTGGTCGGTCGTGCCATGGCTCGTGTCTCGAATCTCCGGTGAGGTTCTGTTGTCGGGGGCCGCGGTCGATCAGCGGGGGCGGGGCGGGCCCTACCCCCCGGCCCGTCGGTGGTAGTCGTCGCCGGGCCGCCATCCGGTTTCTTCGGTGATGACCGAACCGTCGATCAAATCGGGGATGTCGGCCGGAACTCCGGGGTAGAAGGCCCGTACCAGCTCCGGCACCGTCAGGTCCCGGTGCCGATGACTCGTTCCCGGCGCATAGACCCGGTAGCCGGGCAGATCGGAGCGAATCACGGCGAGAACGAGTGCGGCGGCATCGGTGTAGGTGAGGCCGCTGAACCCCTCGATGACGTCGCTCTGCTGTTCCCATCCTGTCGCCACGATCACCCGTTCCTCGTGATAGTGCAGCATGGGCAGGCGCAGGGCGACGCTGTCGATCCCGCACCGGTCGGCGTAGTAGCGGAGCATGACCTCGCTCACCGTCTTGCTGAGGGCATAGACATTGGACGGATCGGGCGTCGTGTTCCCGCTCAGGGGATAGTCGGGGGTGGACGGTTCGTTGATCACGGTGCGATCGTCGACGCGGGATCCGACGAGCTGGATGGTGCTGGCGAAGATGATCCGCCCCACACCCCGCTCGGCCGCGCCCTGGAAGACATTCTCGTTGATGGCGACATTCTCGTTGAACACCACCTGGGGAGGGGTCACTCCCAGACCGGGGTGATTGGCGATGTGGACCACCACGTCGATGCCGTCGAGCACATGCCGGGCCGCCTGGTGGTCCCGTAGATCGGCCCGCTCGAACCGGTACGGCGGCCGGTCGTCGGCTCCGGAAGCGGTTGAGTCGGGCATCACGAGATCGGTGGCCACGAGGTCGTAGCCCTCACCATGAAGCAGTCCGGCCGCCACCCGACCCAGCCGGCCGGCGGCACCGGTCACCAGCACCTTCGGGCCCGAGCCGACGGCCATGGCGTTCATCCCGCCACCGGCACGATGGTCAGACAGACCGGCTGGGACAACTCGATGGCCGTATCGGTTGACCGGGGCATCCCGGTTTGGGGGTCGAGGTCGAGCCGCACGATCGTGTCGCTGTCCTGGTTGGCCACCAGCATGGCTCGACCCGAGGGATGGAGGGCGAAGCTCCTCGGTGTGCGACCGCCGCTGTCAATCAGGCCCAGCGGCTCGAGCGGTTCATCGGGACCGGTGAAGGCGAAGACGGCGACACTGTCGTGGCCACGGTTGGAGGCATAGATTCGATGGCCCCGGCCGTCGACTCGAATCTCGGCTGCGATAGACGAGCCGTTGAACTCCTCAGGGAGGGTTGAGCAGGAGCCAACGATTTCCAGCTCGCCGGTGGTGGTGTCGACGGCCAGGGTCACGATGGTCGAACTCAACTCGCAGATCAGGAAGCCAACCGGGTGGTGGGGGTGGAAGGCGAGATGCCGGGGCCCGGATCCCGGCTCCAGCGCCAATTCCTCCCGGGCCACGAATCCCCCACCATCGGTCCGGTTGGGCTCGGTGTGCCGGTAGTGGATGACACGATCGGTCCCCAGATCGGCGGCATAGACCGAAGCTCCGTCCGGTCCGGGGACGATGCAATGGGCATGGGGGGCCTGTTGCCGGTGAGGATTCGGTCCTGAGCCACGGTGACGGTGCACGGCGAGGACCTCACCGACCCGGCCGTGGGGGTCGAGACCGAAGGCCGCAATCGTGCCCGACAGGTAGTTGGCCACATAGAGAAATCGGCCGACGCCATCGACGCTCACATGACACGGGGCCTCGCCGTGACTCGATACCCGGTCGAGGGGGCTGAGCGAGCCGTCTGTGGGGTCGATCCGGAACGACACCACGCCGCCGCCCGGCATCCCGTCGAACGATGTCGTCTCGCTCACGGCATAGAGCACTCGTCGGTTGGGATGGGCGGCCAGGAACGAGGCATGCTCGACCCGGTCGACCACAGCGAGTTGGACAAGGCGTCCGTCGGGATCCGACGAGTCGTACACGCCGATACCGGCGGGAGACTCGTTGGTGTAGCAGCCGACATAGAGAAAGGATGCGACGTGAGAAGGGGTCATGATGTCGAGCTTGGCGTTCCTGGAAGCGCTCCCAGTCGCCGCCCGCATGATACCGGTCGGCACGACGTCGACCTGCGTCGGCCGCCGCGTCGCCCGTTGGAGCCGACGGCGACGACGTGACCGGGGCCCCCAACTGTACGCACCGGACGGGACCTCGTTAGTCTTGAGGCCCAGGGATCGTGGGGTTGTTCCGCTCGCCAGACCGCTGCGGAACCAGAACCGTTCCGCCGGGCGGCAGAAGAAGAGGGGAAGTTCGTGTCCGATCAAACCGAAACTCAGCAGGGTTGGCTCAGCGACGAAGACATCGAGACGGTCAGGTCGCGGATGCCCATCGTCTACGTCGAGGCCGTCCCGGTGCGAGTCGACGACCACGGGGTGATCACCCACGTCGGCCTTCTGCTGCGGGCCATGCCCGACGGCACCATCAGCCGCTCGGTGGTGAGCGGCCGGGTCCTGTTCCGGGAACGACTGCGCGACGCCCTGATCCGCAATATCGAGAAGGACCTGGGCTCGTTGGCCCTACCCCGCATCCCGGTGGCCCCGACCCCGGCCGCCGTCATCGAGTACTTCCCCGACTCGAAGGTCTCGGGCTTCACCGACCCCCGCCAACATGCGGTCAGCCTGGTCTACGTGGTGCCGGTGGAGGGCATCTGCGAACCGTCCCAGATCACCCTCGACATCGCCTGGCTCACCGCGGAGGAGGCCAACAGTCCCGAGGTTCGAGCCGAAATGACCTCGGGCCAGGACCGCCTGCTACGGCTGGCCCTGGCCCACGCCGGCTGTCTCCCGTGACCGACGACGCGACCGACTCCGTGCCGGATTCGCGGTTCGCCACCGATTCGATCCTGCCCGAACCGCCGATCGGGGCCGAGGCGGTGCTTCACGATCGGGAGTACCGGGTCCGGGCCTATCGACTCGGTCCCGACCGGCTGGTCATTCAGGGTGCCATCCGGGATCAGAAACCTCCGGGCCTCTACCTCCAGGCCGACCCCGAGCCGCTGACCGTGCACCACATGCAACTATCGATGGACATTTCGTTCCCAGATCTCACCATCGTGGGGGCCGAGACCCACTTCGAGCAACACCCCAACGAAGAGTGCCCGTCCATCACCGCCCACTACGGCAACCTGATCGGACTGTCCATCGCCCGGGGCTTCACCCACAAGGTGCGGGAACTGTTCGGCGGACCCAGGGGTTGCACCCATACCACGGCCCTGCTTCAGGCCATGGCCCCGGTGGCCATGCAGTGCTTCTGGTCGATGCGTTCGGCCGAGGCCAAGCTGGCCGGTGAACCGGAACCGATGCTGAGCCACCGCAACGACGGCGGGGCCGAGGACCATGCTCTGGACGAGAGCTGGCGACTCATCGTCAACACCTGCCACGTCTGGGACGAGGACGGCCCGGTGGTGGCGGCCCGGAAGGCCGGTGAGCCCCATCCGGTTCCCGTGTTCCTGCGACCCCGGCTGGAGAAGCTTGGCATCGACCTCGGCGAGCTCGACCCCGGGGTCTCCCAGCACGGCGAGGAACTCTGAGCCCTACTCCGGCCCATCCCCGGATCGGGCCCCGGCACCGGTGCTAGGATGGCGCTGCACCGGCGGCCGATGACGCCCGATCTGGTCAGTGCCCGATTCCCTCCACCGACTCCGTTCGGCGAATCGGCAAGAATACCTCATACTGGAAAACTGTGCTGAAGGAGAACCGATGCGTATTGCCATCCTGACCGGCGGCGGCGATGTCCCGGGGCTGAACCCCTGTATCAAGGCGGCGGTCAACCGAATCCACGAGGACGGATCGGAGATCGTGGGGATCCGCCGGGGTTGGGGCGGCTTGGTTGCCTGCAACCCCGACGACCCGGACACCTTGGCCGAGAACGTCATCGCCCTCGACCCGATGCGGGTCCGGACCGTGGACCGAACCGGTGGCACCTTCCTCCATACGTCCCGCACCAACCCGGGCCGGGTCAAGGGCTCCGAGGTTCCCGACTTCCTCAAGGATCAGTTCGAGGGCGAAGGGCCCCATGACCTGACACCCCACGCCCTGAAGGTGTTGGAGACGCTCGGCATCGACGCCTTGTTGCCCATCGGTGGTGACGACACCTTGTCCTACGGGCTGCGGATGCACAGCGAGGGGGTACCGGTCATCGCCATCCCCAAGACGATGGACAATGATGTGCACGGCACCGACTACTGCATCGGTTTCTCGACCGCGGTAACCCGTGGCGTCGAGTTCATTCACAACCTGCGGACCAGCACCGGCTCCCACGAACGCATCGCCGTCGTCGAGCTGTTCGGCCGCTACTCGGGCGAGACGTCGCTCATCACCGCCTACCTGGCCGGCGTCGACCGGGCGCTCATCTCCGAGGTGCCGTTCGACGTGGACAAGCTGGCCCGGCTGATCATGGCCGACAAGACGTCCAACCCGTCCAACTACGCCATGTTGACCGTGTCCGAGGGGGCGACCATCCTCGGCGGTGAGGTTCATCTCTCGGGCGAGGCCGACGCCTACGGCCACCGAAAGCTGGGCGGTATCGGCCAGACGGTGGGCGAGATGCTCAAGGCCCGCACCGGTGAGGGCATCATTCTCCAGGAGGTGGCCTATCTCATGCGCTCCGGTCGTCCCGACAGTCTGGATCTGATGGTGGCAACCAACTATGCGGTGATGGCCGCCGACCTGGCCCTCGACGGGTCCACCGGCCGCATGGTGGCCCTGCGCTCCGGCACCTACACCAATGTTCCCATCTCCGTCACCGGCGAAGGGGTCAAGCGGGTCGACGTCGACGAGCTCTACGATTCCGACAACTATCGGCCCAAGGTGCGTCACGTCGGCGGCAAACCCATGTTCCTGTACTGACCTCACGCCTTCGCATGGGGCGAACCCTTAGACCGGAGCGCACGACTCCGATAGGTTTGCCAGAGATTTCGGGTCGTTTGTGGCCCATCGACGGGAAGGGTTTCGTGTGACCACCGCCAAGCAACAGAAGATGCGAGCTGCCTTGGGCCGATTGGCCGGCAACTACGCCTGGACCTATGACCCCACCATCGGGTCGGCGCTGCAGGGCGCTCTGGCCGGGAGGTGGACGCCGGGTTCGCACCCGTTGGCGGCGGTGGACGGGCTGACCGCCCGCCGCCTGGGTCAGGTGGCCAAGGACGAGGCCACCGCCACCGCCGTCGACGCCGCCATCGCCCGGCTCGACCAGATGGAACAGGACGACAAGCCCATCGACGTGGCCTACTTCTCGCCCGAGTTCGGCGTGTCGGAAACCCTGCCCCAGTATTCGGGCGGTCTCGGCATCCTGGCCGGCGACCATCTCAAGGCGGCCGGCGACCTCGACCTTCCACTGGTCGGAGTCGGCCTGTTCTACGCCAACGGCTACTTCACCCAGAACGTCACCGACGGCCAGCAGAAGGTCAGCTACGACACCTACAAGCCGGGGGACCTTGGGCTGGCCGACACCGGCGTGGTGATTTCGGTCGACACGCCTCGGGGCCCGATCAGGGCCTCGGTGTGGCTGGCCCGAGTCGGTTCGATCCGCCTCTACCTGCTCGACAGCCGGGTCAGGGGCAACGCCCGCTGGGCCCGAGCCGTCACCGACAAGCTCTACGGGGGCGATCAGCAGAAGCGAATCGACCAGGAGTGGCTGCTCGGCGTCGGCGGTTGGCGGGCCCTCCGGGCCCTGGGCGTCAACCCGGCCATCGTCCATCTCAACGAGGGTCACGCCGGTTTCCTGCTGCTGGAGTTGCTGGCCGAACAACTGGCCGTGGGCAGGAAGTTCAAGGCGGCCCGCCGCCAGGTCCGGTCCCGAACCCTGTTCACCACCCATACTCCGGTGCCGGCCGGCATCGACCGCTTCCCCCGGGACCTGCTCGGCCCCTACCTGGAGCAGTGGTCGACCCGAACCGCAGTCGGTGTCGACAAGGTGTGGCCGGTGGGCCTTCTGCCCTCCGACGACGATCCCGACACCTTCAACATGGCGGCCTTCTGTCTGAACCTTTCCGGCATGGCCAATGGTGTGGCCCGGCTTCACGGGGAGGTCAGCCGGGAGCTGTTCGCCTCGCTACCCGCCGGCTCGAAGATCACCTCGGTGACCAACGGTGTGCACGCCCGGACCTGGGTCCACCCCACAGTGCAGCGTCTGTTCGACAATCGCCTGGGCGGCAAGTGGATCAACGGGGCCAGGAAAGCGTGGGCCCGGGCCGACTCCATCGGCGACGACGACATCCGCTCGGTGCGCACCGAGCTGCGGGGGGAGTTGGTCGAGGATCTGAAGCAACGGGGGTTCACCGGCCTGTCGCCCGATGCGCTCACCATCGGTTTTGCCCGCCGCTTCGCCACCTACAAGCGGGCCGCCCTGCTGCTGCGGGAGCGGGACGCGCTGGTCGAGTTACTGAACGACGACGAGCGGCCGGTGCAGTTCGTGTTCGCCGGTAAGGCCCACCCGGCCGACAAGCCGGGCCAGGCCATGTTGGCCGAGATCGCCCGCTTCGCCGCAAGTGACGCCGCCCGCGGCCGGTTCGTGCTGGTTCCGGGCTACGACATGCACCTCGCCTCGCTGCTCTATGCCGGCTGCGATGTGTGGCTCAACAACCCGGTGCGGCCCCAGGAGGCGTGCGGTACGAGCGGTGAGAAGGCTGCGCTCAACGGAGGGCTCAATTGCTCGATCGAGGACGGCTGGTGGGCCGAGTGGCCCCACCCGAAGAACGGCTGGTCACTCCCCACCAGCGATCTGGACGATCCCGAGGCCCGGGATGGGGCAGAGGCCGCCGGGCTGATGAACACCCTCGCCGACAAGGTGGTGCCCGAGTTCTTCGACCCCGACGGCTCACCGTTCAGTGACGCCTGGCTGGCCCGGATCCGCAAGGGCTGGACCTACCTCGGGCCCA